>RFHK01000202.1 GCA_003695825.1 Gammaproteobacteria bacterium
GCACACCCTGGCCGAGACCACGCTCTCGGAGTACCGCCCCGGCCGGCGCGTGAACCTCGAGGTGGACCTGATCGCGCGCTACCTCGAGCGCCTGCTGCTGGGAGCGCGCGCCGCGGAGCCCGGGGCCGGCATCGACGAGGCCTTCCTGGCCGAGTATGGATTCTTGAAGTGAGGAGATGGGCGTGAGGAGTGAGGGGTGAATCTGAGCCTGTCCCGGGACACCTGGCATGTTGAGACTCTCCTCACTCCTGGCTCCTCACGCCTCACTGGATGAATATGAGCCTGAACACGACCGAAGAGCTGATCGAGGACATCCGTCAAGGCAAGATGGTCATCCTGATGGATGACGAGGACCGCGAGAACGAGGGCGACCTCGTGCTGGCGGCGGAGCACGTCACGCCCGAGGCCATCAATTTCATGGCCAAGTACGGGCGCGGCCTGATCTGCCTGACCCTCACCCGGGAACGCTGCCGGCAGCTCGACCTGCCCCTGATGGTGCAGGACAACTCGGCCCACCTGGGCACCGCGTTCACCGTGAGCATCGAGGCCGCCGAGGGCGTAACCACGGGCATCTCCGCGGCAGACCGCGCGCGCACCATCCAGGTGGCGGTGGCGCCGGATGCGAAGCCCGAGGACCTGGTCCAGCCGGGACACGTCTTTCCGCTCATGGCGCAGCCCGGCGGCGTGTTGACCCGGGCCGGTCACACGGAGGCCGGATGCGACCTGGCGCGCCTGGCCGGCCTGGAACCGGCCGCGGTGATCGTGGAGATCCTCAACGAGGACGGCACCATGGCACGGCGGCCGGACCTGGAGAAGTTCGCCGCCCAGCACGGGCTCAAGATCGGCACCATCGCGGATCTCATCCACTATCGCATCGAGCATGAGAAGACGGTCGAGCGCGTAGCGGAATGTCCCTTGCCCACCGAGTATGGTGAGTTCCACCTCGTGGCCTACCGCGACAGCATCGACCAGGACGTGCACCTGGCACTGGTCTATGGCGAGCCCGACACCTCGAAGCCGGTGCTGGTGCGCGTGCACGTCCAGAACGCCCTGTGTGACCTGCTGGGCGCCCAGACCGGGGATTGCGGCTGGCCGCTGCGCCGGGCCCTGGCGCGGATCGCGCGCGAGGGCGCCGGTATCGTGGTCGTGCTGGGGCGGCCCGACTCGCCCGAGGCCCTGATCCATCGCATCCGGCACTATGCCACCTCGGGCGTGGAGACCCGCCTGCCGCGGCGGCTGCGCGAGGACCTGCGTACCTTCGGTATCGGGGCACAGATCCTGGCCGACCTGGGGGTGCGACAGATGCGGGTGCTGAGTGCGCCCAAGAAGATGCACGCCATCAACGGCTTCGGCCTGGAAGTGGCGGAATACGTGGAACCCGACTGAGGATGCTGGCAAGAGGACGAGCGAGATGAAAGAGATCGCAGGTGACCTGGTGGTTCGGGGCGCGCGCTTCGGCCTGTTGGTGGCCCGGTTCAACAGCTTCATCGTGGAGCGGCTGGTGGATGGGGCCGTGGATGCGCTGCTGCGGCACGGCGCCCGTCGCGAGGACATCGAGATCGTGCGGGTCCCCGGCGCCTTCGAGATGCCCCTGGCGGCCCGGCGCATGGCTGCCAGCGGCCGCTACGACGCCATCGTGGCCCTTGGGGCCGTCATCCGCGGGGGCACACCTCATTTCGAGTACGTCGCCGGCGAGTGCACCAAGGGCCTGGCGCAGGTCAACCTGCAGGAGGGCATCCCGGTGGCCTTCGGGGTATTGACGGTGGACACCATCGAGCAGGCCATCGAGCGGGCCGGTACCAAGGCGGGGAACAAGGGCGTCGAAGCCGCCCTGTCGGCCGTGGAGATGGTCAACCTGCTCAAGGAGCTGGACTGAGGTGGCACACCCGGCCCGCAGGGGCGGCCATCCGCACGCCCGGCGCAGCAAGGCCCGCCGCCTCGCGATGCAGGCCCTCTACCAGTGGCAGATGAACGCGGCGGCGCCCTCCGAGATCATCGCCCAGTTCGAGGCCGATGACACGGTCTTCCGGGGCGTGGACCGCGACTACTTCGAGCGCCTCGTCACCGAGATCATCGGGCGCGTCGATGCGATCGACGCCCTGTATGCGCCCGACCTCGATCGCCCGGTGGAGGCGCTCGATCCGGTCTCGCGTGCCATCCTGCGCCTGGCCGCCCATGAACTGGCCGATCACCTGGAGGTGCCCTTCCGGGTGGTCATCGACGAAGCCGTCACCCTGGCCCGGCGCTTCGGCCCGGAGAAGTCCCATGCCTATGTCAACGCCGTGCTCGACCGGCTCTCCCGGCGGCTGCGCGCGGTCGAGCATGGAGCCGGCTGATACACCGGAGGCATGCGCGGGGAGCGTGCAGGGGGTTCCGACTGCCGAGCCCGGCCCGTAGACGATGCCCGGTGAGTTCGAGATCATCGATCGCTGCTTCCGCACGGGTTTTCCCTCCCGCGCGGACGTGGTGCTCGGGATCGGGGACGACGCCGCCTGCCTGGTCCCTCCGGCGGGACGGGAGCTGGTGGCGGCGACCGACACGCTCGTGGCGGGGATCCATTTTCCCCCGGACCTGGATCCTGGCGATGTCGGTTACCGGGCCCTCGCCGTCAATCTCAGCGATCTCGCCGCCATGGGGGCGGAGCCGGCCTGGATGACCCTGGCGCTGACCCTACCCGAGGCGGACCTCGGATGGCTCACCGGGTTCGCCGCGGGCCTGCGGGCGGCGGCCCGGGGAGCGGGGGTCGCCCTCGTGGGCGGGGACACCACCCGGGGACCGCTCACCGTCACGATCCAGGTGCTCGGTACGGTCCCGGCCGGCACCGTGGTGCGGCGTGCCGGGGCCCGGCCCGGCGAGGGCATCTACGTCTCCGGGACCCTGGGCGATGCCGCCATGGGCCTGGCCTGCCTGCGCCACGGCCTGGAGGCCGGGCCCGCAGGGGACTTCTGCCGCCGCCGTTTCGCGCGCCCGGAACCGCGGCTCGCGCTCGGACAGGCCCTTCGCGGGCGCGCCTCGGCCATGATCGATGTCTCCGATGGTCTGCTCGCGGACCTCGGACACCTGCTCGCCGCCAGCGGGGTCGGAGCCACCCTCGCCCGGGAACGCGTACCCGTCTCCGAGGCCTTTCGGGCCTGTCTCTCTCGACTGCCCCCGCAAGTGCAGCCGGAGGCCCGCACCTACCCCCTCTCCGGGGGGGACGACTACGAGCTGTGTTTCACCCTGCCGCCCGGAGCCGATGACCAGGTGCGCGCGCTGGGCGAACGGTGTGGGGTCCGGCTCACGCACATCGGGGTCGTGGAGTCCCACCCGGGGCTGCGCGTGGTGGACCGGGAAGGCCGGCCCGTCGAGGTGCAGAAGCCGGGATACGAACATTTCGGGGCCACCGATGAAGCCTGAGGGACGCCCCGGCGCGTACCTGTTGCGGGATCCGGGCCACCTGCTCGCCCTGGGTTTCGGCGCCGGCCTGATGCCACGTGCCCCCGGGACCTTCGGCACCCTGGCGGCCCTGCCCCTGTACTGGGTCCTGGCGAGCACGCTCGCGCTACCGGCCTACCTGGGCGTGGTCGCTGTGTTGGCCGGGCTGGGGGTGTTCCTGTGCGGGCGCACGGCCCGGGTCCTGGGGGCGCAGGATCCCGGCGCCGTGGTCTGGGACGAGATCGTGGGGCTCCTGCTGGCACTCGCGGGCGTGCCCCCGGACTGGCCCTGGGTACTGGCCGGGTTGGTGCTCTTCCGTGGCCTCGACATCCTCAAGCCCTGGCCGGTCTCCTGGGTGGAGCGGCGCTTCCACGGCGGACTCGGCATCATGGCCGACGACCTGGTGGCAGGGGCGCTGGTGCTGGCGCTGACGGGCCTGGGCCGCGGCTTGTTCCAGTGAATCATGCCCGGTGCACCGGGGGCTCCGGGACCAGCACCGTGTCTCGCGGGGGGCGGGAGGCGTCCGGGTGGGGGTGGTCGAGCGTATAGTGCAGCCCCCGGCTCTCCCGGCGCAGGCGGGCCGAGCGGATGATGAGACCGGCCACGGTCACCAGGTTGCGCAGCTCGATGAGGTCGTTCGTGACCCGGAAGTTGCTGTAGTACTCCTGGATCTCCGCTGCGAGCAGGTCGACGCGCCGCTGTGCCCGCTCCAGGCGCTTGTCGGTGCGCACGATGCCCACGTAGTCCCACATGAAACGGCGCAGCTCGTCCCAGTTGTGGCTGACCACCACTTCCTCGTCGGAGTCGGTGACCCGCGATTCGTCCCATTCGGGGAGGGGTGGCGGCGGAGGCACCTCTTCCCGGCGTGCCAGGATGTCGCGGGCGGCGGCGCGGGCGAACACCAGGCACTCGAGCAGGGAGTTGCTGGCCAGCCGGTTGGCGCCGTGCAGGCCGGTGTGGGCCGTCTCGCCCACGGCATAGAGGCCGTCGACGTCGGTGCGCCCGGCGAGGTCGGTCATCACGCCGCCGCAGGTGTAGTGTGCCGCCGGCACCACGGGGATGGGTTCCCGGGTCATGTCGATGCCGTAGACCAGGCAGCGTTCGTAGACGGTCGGGAAGTGGCTGCGGATGAAGTCGGCCGGCTTGTGGCTGATGTCGAGCAGAACGTGGTCGATGCCCAGCCGCTTCATCTCGTGGTCGATGGCACGGGCCACGATGTCGCGCGGCGCCAGCTCGCCCCGGGGGTCGAACCGTTGCATGAAGGGCGTGCCGTCGGGCAGCAGCAGGCGTCCCCCCTCGCCGCGCACCGCCTCGGTGATGAGGAAAGACTTGGCGTGCGGGTGATACAGGCAGGTGGGATGGAACTGGTTGAATTCCATGTTCGCCACCCGGCAGCCGGCGCGCCAGGCCATGGCGATGCCGTCCCCCGTGGCCGTGTCGGGATTGCTGGTATAGAGGTAGACCTTGCTGGCGCCGCCGGTGGCCAGGACCACGAAGCGGGCGGGGAAGACCCGTACCCGCCCGCTGTTGCGGTCGAGCACGTAGGCCCCCAGGCACCGGTTGGGGCCCGGCAGGCCCAGCTTGCGTGAGGTGACCAGGTCGATGGCGATGTGCCACTCGTGCAGCTCGATGGCGGCATGGCTGCGGGCGAGTTCCAGCAGGCGGGTCTCGACCTCGCGGCCGGTGGCATCCGCTGCGTGCACGATGCGCCGGTGGCTGTGCCCCCCTTCCCGCGTGAGGTGCAGGTGTCCGCCCGCGGCGGCCGGGACCTCGGTGAAGTGGACGCCGTGCTCCACCAGCCAGGCGATCGCATCCGGCCCTTCGCCGGCCACGAAGCGCACCACGTCCTCGTGGCAGAGTCCGGCCCCGGCGGCGAGCGTGTCGCGGACGTGGGCCTCGATACTGTCCTCGGAGTCGAGCACGGCGGCGATCCCGCCCTGGGCATGGTAGCTGCTGCCCTCGCTGAGCTCGCGCTTGGCGAGCACCGCCACGCGCAGCGCCCCGGCGAGCTCGAGGGCCAGGCGCAGCCCGGCGGCACCGCTGCCAATTACAAGGACATCAACGGGTTCCGTGGCACTCATGCAATTTGCAGGCGCGGGAGAATGGAGTATGGTTTGCGCATCGTCTCGACCGGAAACCATACCGCAAGCGCCGGGGCGTTGCGAATCGCAGCCGGTGCCGGCGGGCGCGGGCAAGGACATGGAGCATCAGCAGGATTCCGACCGGCTTCTGGTGGAACGCGCCCGGCAGGGTGACCGGGCGGCGTTCGACCTGCTGGTGCGCAAGTACCAGCCCAAGATCGTGCAGCTCGTGCACCGCTACGTGCACAGTCCGGTCGATGCCCTGGACGTCGCCCAGGAGGCCTTCCTGAAGGCCTATCGGGCGCTCCCATCCTTCCGGGGAGACAGCGCCTTCTACACCTGGCTCTACCGGATCGCCATCAACACGGCCAAGAACTGGCTGGTGGCCCAGGGGCGCCGCCCCCCGGCGGATGACATCGACGCGGCCGATGCGGAACAATTGGAGGGCGGGTCCGGTCTGAAGGAATACGGTACCCCCGAGCACATGGTCCTGCGCGACGAGATCGCCGAGACCGTGGCCCGCGCCATCGAAGAGCTGCCCGACGAATTGCGCACGGCGATCACGTTGCGGGAGCTCGAAGGCATGAGCTACGAGGAGATCGCCCGGGCCATGGATTGCCCGATCGGAACGGTACGTTCCCGCATCTTCCGGGCGCGCGAGGCGATCGAGAAACGGCTGCGGCCGCTGCTCGACTGAGGCGGACGCATCGGGATCATCCCAGACGAGGGCTCGGCGAAGATGGACGACAGAGTGAAAGAGCAGATTTCCGCGCTGGTCGACGGCGAGCTGCCCGAGGCGGAGTGCCGCCTGCTCCTGGCCCGCCTGGGCCGAGAGCCCGAGCTGCGGCGTACCTGGGAGCGTTACCTGCTGGCCGGCGAGGTATTGCGCAACCAGGCGGCACCCTTCTACGACCCCGGCTTCAGCCGCCGGGTGATGGAGGCCGTCGAGGCCCTCGAGCCACCGACCGCAACACCGGCACCGACGGGCGCGGCACCCACCCGGACCCCGGCCTGGGTGCGCACCCTGGCCAGCCTGGCGATCGCGGCCGGGGTAGCGACCCTCGCCGTGCTCTTCTTCCAGCCGGGGAGGACGGGCTCGGGCGGGAGGCTCGCCGCTCCTGCGCCCGTCGCCCAGGGCGGCGCCAGGCTGGACTATGCCGCCTCGCACACCCCCGCACCACCTTCCGACGAGCTCGTCGAGCGGCTCAGCCAGTACGTGGTCAATCACAACGAGTTCGCCGCGCGTACCGGCCTGCCCCACCTGGCACGGCAGGTGAGTGCGGTGGAGGCGGAGCCGGTGGAGGTGAAGTGAGCGTCCGGCTTTCCCGTCCCTGCGCGCACCCGGCCCGCCGGGGTTGCCTCGGTGTCCTCGCCGGGATTCTCCTGGCCGGCTTCCTGCCGGCAGGTGGTGCCCGGGCCTCGGAACCCGGGTCCGTGTTCCCGCTGCTGGAGGCCATGCGCCAGGCGATCGGGAACACCACCTACCGGGGGGTACTCGTCCACGTCCACGCCCGGGACCTCGATGTCATCGAGATCCTCCACCGGGGCGGCACACGGGAATACGAGCGCCTCTACTCGCTGACCGGAGAGCCCCGGGAGGTGATCCGCACGCCGCAGGGCGTGACCTGCATCCTGCCCCGGCAGCATGCCATCATGGTGGACCACAGCCTGCCGGAGGGCCCGGCCGGGCGCCAGGGCATCCCCTTCGATGCCGAGCGCCTCCGCGCGGTCTACCGTTTCCGCCGCCAGGGCGAGGACCGCGTGGCCGGGCACCGGACGCTGGTCGTCAGCATCGAACCCCGGGACGATTACCGTTACGGGCACAGGTTCTGGGTGGAAACACGGACGCACCTTCCCTTGCGCAGCGAACTCTTCACCCGCGACGGGCGGGTGCTCGCGCGCCTGCTCTATGCCAGCATCGAGTTTCCCGGAGAGATTCCCGACGCAGCCCTCGAGCCCCATCTCCGCGGCGAAGGCTATCGCACCTTCCGCACGCGCGAGCCGCGCGGCCGCGAGACCGGGGGTGACAACGCCCCCGTGACCGGGCCGGGCAGCGGCGTGCGGGTGGGATGGATCCCGCCGGGATTCCTGATGCGGGCCCACCGTTGGCACGGCATGCCCCTGTCCGAGACCGCCGTGGAACACCTGCTCTATTCCGACGGCCTGGCGTCGTTTTCCGTCTACGTGGAGCCGGCCGGGGGAGAAGGGCGGACCCACCGGCTCGACGGTACGGTCGTCATGGGTGCCATCCACGCCGCGGGCCGACAAATGGACGGCGTGCACGTCACCGTGGTGGGCGAGGTGCCGGAGATCACGGTGCGCAAGGTGATCGCCAACATCGAGCCGGAGAGAAGGCCGTGATCGAGGAGCATGCCCGCGTGGTGCGCGCAGAGCCGGGTACGGCCTGGGTCGAGGTGATGCGCAAGTCCGCCTGCGGCAGCTGCGCGCTCGCCGGTGGCTGCGGCACGGCGGGCATCGCCCGGTACCTGCGCGGGCGGCGGGGTGCCGTGCACATGCGGGTGATCGATCCCGTGGGCGTACAGGCCGGGGACCAGGTGGTGATCGGCATGGAAGAGGGCGCCCTGCTGCGGGGACTGGTGCAGACCTATGCCGTGCCCCTCCTCGCCATGCTGCTCGGCGCGCTGGGCGGCAAGCTGCTGGGCGCCGCACTCGGCCTGTCTGCCCCGGATGCCGGGACCCTGGCCGGCGGGGCCCTGGGTCTGGCCGCCGGGCTGGCGAACGTGCGGCGCTTCTCCCGGCGCATCGCCGCCGATCCCGCCTACCAGCCCATCGTCCTGCGACGCGCCGATGCACCCACCCTGCCCCTGGTCTTCCACCACGGCGACGGCGGGCGTGGTTGAAATCTTTCGCCCGTGCCGCGGTCCATGGCGGTGTACGTTTACGGCGATGCCGGGACCACGGAATACCCGTGCGGCATGCCGCGCATGCCAGAGTTCGACAACCCAAGGAGTGTGACGCGATGCAAGGTGTGCAATCCTATCGACGGCTGGGATGGTTGCTGGTGTTCTGGGCCGTGGCCCTGTTCTCGTCGGCGGCCTCGGCACGGGGACGCCTGCCCGACTTCTCCGAACTCGTCGAGAAGAACAGCCCGGTGGTCGTCAACATCAGCACCACCCAGGTGATCAAGAACAAGGGGATCCACGGCCTGCCCCCCGGCCTGGAGATCCCGGACCTGCCCGAGAACAGTCCCTTCGGTGAACTCTTCAAGCGCTTCTTCGGCGAGGGAGAGGCGCCGATCGAGCGCGAGGCCCGCTCGCTCGGCTCCGGTTTCATCATCTCCGAGGACGGCTACATCATCACCAACAACCACGTGGTGGAGGGCGCCGAGGAGATCGTGGTCAAGCTCGCCAGCCGGGACGAGTACACGGCCAAGGTGGTGGGTACCGACAAGCGCAGCGACATCGCCCTGCTCAAGATCGATGCCAAGGGCTTGCCGGTGGCGCGCATCGGCAGCTCGGAGAAGATGAAGGTCGGGGAATGGGTACTGGCGATCGGTTCCCCCTTCGGCTTCGAGAACTCGGCCACCGCCGGCATCATCAGCGCCAAGGGACGGGCCCTGCCCAGCGAGAACTACATCCCCTTCATCCAGACCGACGTGGCCATCAATCCCGGCAACTCGGGCGGCCCGCTGTTCAACATGGACGGCGAGGTCATCGGGGTCAATTCGCAGATCTACAGCCGCACGGGCGGCTACATGGGCCTCTCGTTCGCCATCCCGATCGAGGTGGCGATGAACGTCGTCGAACAGCTGCGTACCAAGGGGCACGTGACGCGCGGCTGGCTCGGTGTCCTCATCCAGGACGTCAACCGTGAGCTGGCCCGGTCCTTCGGCCTCAAGAAGCCGGAAGGCGCGCTCATCTCCAAGGTGCTCAAGGACAGCCCCGCGGCCCGGGCCGGCCTGCAGGTGGGCGACGTGATCCTGGAGTTCAACGGGCACCACATCGACCGCTCGGCCGACCTGCCGCCGATCGTGGGCAATACCCCGGTCGGCAAGCGGGTTCCGGTGAAGGTGATGCGCAACGGGCGGATCCGCACCATCGAGGTGACGCTCGGCGAGCTGAAGGAGGAGAAGGTCGCCCAGCTCGAGCAGGGCGGCAAGAAGGCCGCGATCGACAACCGACTGGGGATGGTCGTCGCGCCGGTGCCGGACGACATCCGCGAGGCCCTCGAGATCGGCGAGGGTGGGGTGATCGTCAAGCGCCTGGAGAACGGGCCGGCGGCCCGTGCCGGCATCCGCAAGGGAGACGTCATCACGCTCTTCGATGGCAAGAAGGTCAAGGGGCCGCACCATTTCGAGAAGCTGGTCGCCGAGCTCAAGCCCGGCGACGTGGTCCCGGTGCTGGTTCAGCGCGAGAACGGCCCTCTCTTCCTGGCCATCCGCATTCCGAAGCAAGGCGACCGGTCGGATTGAGGTTGCAGCGACACTCGGCGGGCGGGGCCTCCGGCCCCGCCATCTTCTTTTTCCGGCGAGGCGAGCATGCAGGAAGTCGTACTCTACGGGCGCGAGGGCTGTCACCTCTGCGAGGACATGCGCGCGGCGCTGCAGCCCTGGATCTCGGCCGGCCACATCCGCCTGCGCTGGGTCGAGATCGACCGCGACCCCGCCTTGCGTGCGCGCTACGGGACGCGCATCCCGGTGCTCTGCCTGGGCGAGCGCGAGATTTGCCACTACCATCTCGATCCCGTGGCGCTGGAGGCGGCGCTCTCCGGGGCCTGATGCGGGACGGAGGCCGCGACCTCCCGGCCTCGGCCGGGCCTGTTGCGCAGGCGGTCGTGCGTCGGGCCGGGTCCCGAGGGGTGTGCGCTCGCCTCCGCCGCCGGGATCCCGGCTTCTGAATCGCCCCATGCACTCCTGTATAATCCCCCGGTTCCCGGGCAGAAACACGCTACGACCGGACTGACGCTCAGGTGACCGATCTCCAGCACACGCGCAATTTCTCCATCATCGCGCACATCGACCATGGCAAGTCCACGCTCGCCGACCGCTTCATCCAGATCTGCGGCGGCCTCTCCGAGCGCGAGATGGCCGAGCAGGTGCTCGACTCGATGGAACTCGAGCGGGAACGGGGCATCACCATCAAGGCGCAGAGCGTGACCCTCGATTACCATGCGCGCAACGGGGAGACCTACCGGCTGAACTTCATCGACACCCCCGGTCACGTGGATTTCTCCTACGAGGTCTCGCGTTCCCTGGCCGCCTGCGAGGGTGCCCTCCTGGTGGTGGACGCCGCCCAGGGC
This sequence comes from Gammaproteobacteria bacterium, assembly GCA_003695825.1. Classification (GTDB taxonomy): domain Bacteria; phylum Pseudomonadota; class Gammaproteobacteria; order Thiohalobacterales; family Thiohalobacteraceae; genus J048. Next base: position 10,755 of record RFHK01000202.1, read on the forward strand.
GTCGAGGCCCAGAGCGTGGCCAATTGCTATACGGCCATCGAGCAGGGACTGGAAGTGGTGCCGGTGCTCAACAAGATCGACCTGCCGGCTGCGGATCCCGAGCGCGTGATCCGGGAGATCGAGGAGATCATCGGGCTCGAGGCCCGGGATGCCGTGCGCGTCAGCGCCAAGACCGGGGAAGGGGTGGAGGACCTGCTCGAGGAACTCGTGCACCGCATCCCGCCCCCGGAGGGGGATCCCGGTGCGCCGCTGCAGGCGCTCATCATCGACTCCTGGTTCGATCCTTACGTTGGCGTGATCTCGCTGGTGCGGGTCAAGAACGGCACCCTCCGGCCGGGGGACAGGATCCGTGTCTTCTCCACCGGCCGCACCTACCAGGTCGACAGCGTGGGCATCTTCACGCCCAAGCGCACCGAGACGGAGGCGCTGCAGGCGGGAGACGTCGGCTTCGTGATCGCAGGGATCAAGGAGATCGAGGGCGCGCCGGTCGGCGACACCCTCACGCACGAGAAGCGGCCCGCCGCGGCGCCCCTGCCCGGGTTCCGCAAGGTGCAGCCGCGGGTGTTCGCCGGTCTCTTCCCGGTCAATTCCGAGGACTACGAGGCCCTGCGCGAGGCCCTGCGCAAGCTGCGCCTCAACGATGCCGCCCTGCACTTCGAACCGGAGACCTCGCAGGCCCTTGGTTTCGGTTTCCGCTGCGGCTTCCTCGGCATGCTGCACATGGAGATCGTCCAGGAACGCCTGGAACGGGAATACGACCTCGATCTCATCACCACGGCGCCGACGGTGGTCTACGAGGTCCTGACCACGGCGGGCGAGGTGCTGCGCATCGACAACCCGGCCGCCCTGCCGCCCGTCAACCGCATCGCGGAGATCCGGGAGCCCATCATCCTGGCCAACATCCTGGTGCCCCAGGAGTACCTGGGTGCCGTCATCGGGCTGTGCATCGAGAAGCGGGGGGTGCAGAAGAGCCTGCAGTATCTCGGCAACCAGGTGTCGCTCAACTTCGAGCTGCCGCTCGCCGAGGTGGTGCTGGATTTCTTCGACCGGCTCAAGTCGGTCAGCCGGGGCTATGCCTCGTTCGATTATCATTTCCTGCGTTTCGACCCGGCCGACCTGGTCCGGCTGGACATCCTCATCAATGGCGAGCGGGTCGATGCCCTCTCCCTGATCGTGCACCGGGACCAGGCCCGTGCGCGCGGCCGCGAGCTGGCCGAAAAGATGCGCGAGCTGATCCCGCGCCAGATGTTCGAGGTGGCCATCCAGGCGGCGATCGGGGGACAGATCATCGCCCGCACCACCGTCAAGGCCCTGCGCAAGAACGTCACGGCCAAGTGCTACGGGGGGGACGTGACACGCAAGCGCAAGCTGCTGGAGAAGCAGAAGGCGGGCAAGAAGCGCATGAAGCAGTTCGGCAAGGTGGAGATTCCCCAGTCGGCCTTCCTGGCCGTGCTCCAGGTGGGCAGGAAAGAAGGCTGAGCGCGCCAGACCGGAAGGAAAGACCCCATGAACTTCGATTTTCCCCTCTTTCTCGTACTCGCCACCCTGATCACCGGGCTCGTCGTGCTCGCGGACCGTCTCTGGTGGCGGCCGCGGCGTGCCCCCGACGCCCGGGAGCCGGTGGTGGTGGAGTATTCCCGGGCCTTCTTTCCGGTCATCCTGGCCGTGCTCGTGCTCCGTTCCTTCGTGGCCGAGCCCTTCCGCATTCCCAGCGGTTCCATGATGCCCACCCTCCTGGTGGGGGATTTCATCCTGGTCAACAAGTTCACCTACGGCCTGCGACTGCCGGTACTCAACGTGAAGGTGGTGCCCCTGCACGAACCGCGGCGGGGTGACGTCGTCGTCTTCCGCTATCCCGAGGATCCTTCCGTGGACTACATCAAGCGGGTCGTCGGGTTGCCCGGGGATCACGTCTCCTACCACGGCAAGGTGCTGCGCATCAACGGCAAGCTCATGTCCCAGGAGCCGGTGGGCACCTTCATCGGCACCGGGGCCTCCCTGCCCAGCAGCGGCGCCCTGGAACGCATCGAGGATCTCGACGGGGTGCGCCACCGGATCCTCGTTCACCCGGGCGCGCTCAGCCGGGAAGGCGACTGGGTCGTCCCGCCCGGCAAGTATTTCGTCATGGGCGACAACCGGGACAACAGCCGGGACAGTCGCTACTTCGGCTTCGTACCCGAAGAGAACCTGATCGGGAAGGCCTTCGTGATCTGGATGAACTGGGATCCGGTGGAACACCGCGTGACATGGAGTCGGATCGGCACCATCATAGAGTAGGCAGCCCGACGAGGAGGAGCGGCATGCTGGTATCCCAACCTCACCGCCACGCGGGAAAGACACTCATCGGCTGGATGTTCACGATCGCCATCCTGGGCTTTTTCGTGTTGCTTTTCCTGCGCCTGCTTCCCGGTTACCTGGAGTTCTACAAGGTCAAGGGCGTGCTGGAGTCCCTCGAGCGGCAGCCGGGCCTGACGAGCTATTCGATCCCAGAGGTCCGCAAGCTGATCCGCCGGCGGCTCGAGATCAATTCGGTCGAACACGTCCGGGCCCGGGATTTCCGGATCGAGAAGCACGAAGGGCGCCTGACCGTGCGCGTGCGCTACGAGGTCCGGGTGCCCGTGCTGGGGAACGTGGACGCGGTCGAGAAGTTCGAGGACCGGATCGAAGTCGTGCGACATTGATCCCCATGGTGACCCCCGCGGCAGATCCGACCCCGCTCGAGCGACGCCTGGGCCACCGTTTCGCCGACCCGGTGCTGCTCGAGCGCGCCCTGACCCACCGCAGCGCCGGGAGCCGCAACAACGAGCGCCTGGAATTCCTCGGGGACGCGGTGCTGGGACTGGTGATCGCCGACCTCCTCTATGCCCGCTTCCCGGAGGCCGACGAGGGCGACCTCAGCCGCCTGCGGGCCCACCTGGTCAATCGCACCATGCTGGCGAGCCTGGCCCGCGAGCTCGACCTCGGCGAACACATCCGGCTGGGTTCCGGCGAACTCAAGAGCGGCGGTCGCCGGCGCGATTCCATCCTGGCCGACGCCTTCGAGGCCGTGCTGGGCGCGCTCTATCTCGATGCCGGCTACGCCCGGGTCGCCGCCGTCATCCGGCGCCTGTTCGAACCCCGCCTGGCCGACTTGCAGACGGGCGTCCCGAAGGATCCCAAGACCCGCCTGCAGGAACACCTCCAGGCGCTCGGTCGGCCCCTGCCCCGGTACGAGGTGTGCCAGGTGGAGGGGGAGGCGCACCGGCAGCGCTTTCGCGTGGCCTGCCGGTTGGAGGATGAACCCCGCGTGACCGAGGGCGAGGGCACGAGCCGACGGCGAGCCGAGCAGGCCGCCGCGGAGCGGATGCTCGCCGAACTCGGAGGCTGAATGAACGACACCGGCAGCCCGGAGACGGCGGGTCGCGGTACGGCGACCGAGTATCGAAGCGGCCTGGTCGCCCTGGTCGGACGCCCCAACGTGGGCAAGTCCACCCTGCTCAACCAGCTGCTGGGCTACAAGATCAGCATCACTTCCCCCCGTCCCCAGACCACCCGGCACCGAATCCTGGGCATTCACACCACGGAAGGGGCGCAGACCGTCTACGTGGACACGCCGGGCGTCCACAAGGGACGGGGCAAGGCGCTCAACCGTGCCCTCAACCGCACCGCCCTCGACAGCCTCCAGCAGGTGGATCTCGCCGTCATGGTGGCCCAGGCGCTCGCCTGGACCCGGGAAGACGAACAGGTACTGCGGCACGTGCTGGCCGCGGGCAGGCCCGTGATCCTCGCCGTCAACAAGGTGGATCGGGTCCGACCCCGCACCCGTCTCTTGCCCTACCTGAAAGCGGTCTCCGAGCGTGCCGACTTCGCGGCCATCGTACCGCTCTCGGCCCTGAAGGGAGAGAACCTGCAGGCGCTGGAGGCGGAAGTGCGGGCCCGCCTGCCGGTCGGGCCGCCGCTGTTCGAGCCCGACAGGATCACGGATCGCAGCCAGCGCTTCCTGGCCGCGGAACGCATCCGGGAGAAGCTCTTCCGCCGGCTGGGCCAGGAGCTCCCCTACGGGCTGACCGTGGAGATCGAGCGTTTCGAGGAACTGCCCCGCCTGATCCGGCTGCACGCCCTGATCTGGGTGGAGAAGCCCAGCCACAAGCCCATCGTCATCGGCCACCGGGGACGGGTGCTCAAGGCCGTCGGCACCGAGGCCCGCCGGGAACTGGAGGCCCTGTTCGGCAAGCGCATTCACATGGAACTCTGGGTGAAGGTGCGCGAGGGCTGGTCGGACGACGAGCGTGCCCTGCGGCAGCTGGGGATCGGGGAATGAACGCGGTGGACGGCGAGCCGGCCTGGGTCCTGCATGCACGTCCCTGGCGCGATACCAGCCTGCTGTGCGAGTTGTTCAGCCACGGGCACGGGCGCGTAGGGGTGCTGGCGCGCGGGGTACGCGGCGGACGGGGAGGACGCCGGGCACTCCTGCAGCCTTTCCGGCCCCTGCTGGTGGGGTGGCGGGGGCGCGGCGAACTGCCCACCCTGGGGGCAGTGGAGCCGGCCGGCGCCCCCCTGGCTCTCGCTGGAGAGGCACTCTATGCCGGCTTCTACCTCAACGAACTGCTCTGTCGCCTGTTGCCCCGCCAGATGCCCCAGCCGCCGTCCCTGTTCCTGGCCTACCGCGAGAGCCTCGGGCGGCTCGCCCGGGGCACGGTGGAGCCGGCCCTGCGTGGGTTCGAGAAGCACCTGCTCGAACAGCTCGGCTATGCCTACCGGTTCGACCGGACGGCGGACGACGACGCCCCGGTACGTCCCGGGGGCCGTTACCGGCTCGAGGCCGGCGTGGGGGTGCTGCCCTGCCTGCCGGGAGAACCGGGCTGCTCCGGCGAGGTCTTCCTGGCCCTGGCCCGGGAGGAGTGGCGACCGGAGTGGCAAGGGGAACATCGCCGGATCCTGCAGGCCGCGCTCGAACCCCTGCTGGGGGGACGCCCCCTGCGCAGCCGGGCGGTCTACGGGGCCCTGCGGCGCCTGGCCGGTGACCGGCGACGGGGGAGAGCGGGGTGATCCTGGGCATCGGCACGGACATCGTCTCGATCCGGCGCATGGCGCTCAGCCTGGAGCGTTTCGGTCCCCGCCTGTGCCGGCGGCTCGTGCACGAGGACGAGTGCCGGGAATGCCGGGCACGGGTGGACGTCGCGGCCTGCCTGGCCCGCCGCTTCGCCGCCAAGGAGGCCCTGGTCAAGGCCCTGGGCACCGGCTTCCGGGACGGAATCCGGCCGCGCGACATCCGGGTGGTGCACGATGCCCTGGGGCGGCCTGCCTTCCGCCTCGAGGGCGGGGTGGCCCGCTTCGTCGCACGCCGGCAGGTGGCGCGTATCCACCTGAGCCTCGCCGACGAGCGGGAATACGCGCTGGCCTTCGTGGTCCTCGAGGGGGAAGCGGACTGAGACCCGTGGGTTCAGCCGCGTGCTTCTCCGTCCGAAGCCTCCCGCTGTGACAGCAAGGCATCGATTCTCGCCAGGCATTCCTGGAAGGCCCGCGCCCGTGCCGCCGCCGGGACGTCCTCCACGCAGGCCCGTTCCAGCTCGGCGGCGGTCTCCTGCAGGGTGGTCAGCCGGCACCAGGCCGCGGTGCCGGCCAGCCGGTGCGCGTGCTCGCGCAACCGGTCCCGGTCTCCGGCCGCGAAGGCCGACTGGAGCCGTGCGCGATGATCAGGCAGTTCCTCGAGCAGGTGGGCGCGCATCTCCTCCACCACGGCGCGGCGTTCGGGGACACGGGCCCCGCCCTGCAAGGCCTCGAGTACGTCCTCCCGGTCCAGCCACCGGGCCAGGCATTCCAGCAAGCGGTACTCCGAGACCGGCTTGATGAGGGTCTCGTTGATTCCGAATCCGGAGAGACGCTCCGGTTCGCCGGCGAGGGTGTTGGCCGTCATGGCGATCACCGGGGTCTGCCGGTTTGGTCCCCGGCCATCGCGCAGGCGTCGGCAGACCGCCTCTCCCGGGAGTCCCGGCATGCGGATGTCCATGAGGATCAGGTCGTAGGTGCGCGTCTGGGCCAGTTCGAGCGCCTGTTCGCCGTCGCCGGCTTCGTCCACCTCGACCCGGTAGGGTGCGAGCTGGTGCCGGATCAGGCGCCGATTGATCTCGCTGTCGTCCACGACCAGGACCCGTACCCCGTCGAGATCGATCCGGGGCTCCGGGAGGGGGGCGGCATGGCGGTCTCGGCCTTCGTCCGCCTCCCATCCCATCAGTCGCCACAGGGCCGCATGGAGGGCGGCCTGCCGGACCGGCTTGGGTAGGTAGAGATCGGCACCGGCTTGTTCCCGGACCCGGCGGCCGGATTCGTCGCGGTCGGTGCCCAGCACCACCAGGCCGGCCCCGTCGCGTTCCAAAGCCCGGAGCGCCGCCAGGCGACGGGGATCGCCGTTCTCTTCGCCCACGAGCGAGACCAGCAGCAGGCAGCGGGTGCCACGGGTCCGCAATGCCGCCAGGCGTTCGGGGACGTGCGCGAGGTCGTCCACCTCCGTCACGCGCAACCCCCAGCGCTTGAGGGGATGGGCCAGGGCGGTACGGGCCAGTGCATGGCTGCAGCAAAGCAGCACATCCACGGGCTCCGGAACCGCCGGCAGGGGCGGGGGATGGGGAGCGGCCTGTTTCTCGAGCCAGAGGGTGAACCAGAAGGTGGAGCCCTCACCCTCGCGGCTCTCCAGCCCGATCTCACCCCCCATCCGGGTGACCAGCATGCGGCAGATGAACAGGCCGAGGCCGGAACCGCCGTAGAGCCGGTTGAGCGTGCCGTGCCCCTGGCTGAAGGCCTGGAACAGTTGCCGCTGTTGCGCCTCGTTCATGCCGATGCCGGTATCCGTGATGCGGATCTGCAGCCGGCAGCGGCGGGCATCCTCCTCTTCGAGCATGACGCGAACCGTGATGCTGCCGGCAGGCGTGAACTTGACGGCGTTGCCCACGAGGTTGAGCAGGACCTGGCGCAGGCGGGCGGCATCGCCGACGACCTGCGTGGGTACGTCCTCGTAGAGCAGCAGGATCAGTTCCAGCCGCTTCTCGTGGGCGAGCGGCGAGAGCAGGTCGAGGGTGTCCTCGAGGGGTTCGCGCAGGTCGAAGGGGACGGGTTCGAGCCGCAGCCGCCCGGACTCGAGCTTCGAGAAGTCCAGGATGTCGTTGACGATCGCCAGCAGGTTGTGCGCCGACTTGCGGAGCGTGAGGACGTACTCGTGCTGGTTGGGCGTCAGCGGCGTGCGCAGCAGCAGGTCGATGAACCCCAGGATGCCATTGAGGGGGGTGCGGATCTCGTGGCTCATGTTGGTGACCAGCTCGGTCCGTTCCCGGCTGGCGCGCAGGGCCTCGCGGCGGGCAGCCTCCAGCTCCTGGTTCTTCTCTTCCATGGCATCGAGGGCACGGCGCAGCTCGCGCGTGGCCCGCTGGACCTCGTCCTGGAGTTCCTGTCGCGCCCGTCCCAGGCGCTGGGCCATTTCGTTGATCCCCCGCTGCAGGCGCAGCAGTTCGCCGCTCGCTTCCTCCGGGAGGCGGACGTCGAATTGCCCGCCCGAGATCCGGGCCACCGCGCGGGTGGTCTGCTCGATGGGACGGACCAGTCCCCGGGCGATGAAGCCGGCGAGCAGGAAGGTGGCGCCCAGACCGAGCAGGATGAGGAGGAGGCTCTTGATCACCACCCACCCGGTCTGTTCCAGCAGCCGGGCCGTGCTGATGCCGATGGTGACCGAGCCGATGCGCCCGGGCGGCGGTGCGGCATCGGGTGCGGGTAGGCCCTCCTCGCCGACGGGCAGGGAGGGGGCAGGGATGTCGGCGTGGAAATAGAGGATGCGCCCGGTACCGGGGATTCTTCGCGTCCGGGTGAGCAGCAGCTTGTCGTCGGCGTCCCGGATGGTCACGGATGCGACGTCCGGCTCGGTGAGCAGGGACTCGACCATGGGTTCGAGGTAGCCGAGGTTGCCCGAGAAGACGGCGTACTGGCAGGCCGGGGCGAACTGTTTCACCACGACGCGGCCCCGTTCCTCGAGGTTGCGGGCCATGTCCCGGATGCGGGTGTGCGCGAAGTAGGTGCCCAGCACGAGCGCGATCGCCAGGGCGGGAAACATGGCGATGAAGAGGATTCGGCTGCGAACGCTGTCCATCTTCATCGGTTCTCTCGCTCCCAGCGGTGGATGGCCCGTTCCAGCACGTCGACCTCGGGCAGGGCGATCCCGAGCGAGCGGGCCACCTGCCGGTTGACGGCCACGCGGAAGTGCGTGGAGTAGCGGGGCGGCGGCAAGCCGGACGCCGCCCCGCTCGAAAGCGATTCCAGTATCAAGCGGGTCTCTTCCACGAGACCGTCGAGGGGCGTGTAGATGGCGGCGGTCGCCCCGGCCCGGACATAGGCGCGATTGAAGGCGACCACGGGGATCCGATAGCGGTAGCTGGTCAGGAGCAGCGGCTGCAGCGTAGTCCGATCGATCACGGCGGGGTCCGGCAGGGCGAGGAAGACGTCGCAGGCCCCGAACAGCCCTTCCGCGGCTGGTACGAGACGGTCGCCGGGTGCCCTTTCCCGCACCACGAGCCGGCGCCCCGTGCGTTCGGCCAGCCGGCGCAGCAGGGGCAGGATCGGGCGGGTGTTCGCGGTGAGCAGGAAGCCGATGCGTCGCCGGTTGGGGAAGGCATGGACGGCCAGGAGAAACTGGCGGGTGGGAGGCTGATCGATGTAGATGGCCGTCAGGTGCGCGTGGGCCCGGTCGGAGAGGGTATGCCAGGTGCGTTCGAAGCGCCGCCGGGTCACCAGCAGCGCGAGTGCGGGGACGTCCTGTGCAGGCTTCGAGTTCCGGTAGGCCTCCAGGGCCTCGCTGCCCACGAGCAAGAGGAGCCCCGCCTGCCGGAGGCCGTCGGCCCCGGGCAGCCCGGGGAGGCGTCGCAGGGTACGGCCGGGCAGGTCGGTACGCAGGGCGTCGGCCAGGGTCTCGGCGAAGCGCGTCACCGCGCGGGTGTGCCCGTGCACGACCAGGATCGCATCCCCGCCCCGGTCCGGCGCGGCAGCCACGGCGCCCGCCTCCGGCAGCAGCCGGAACAGGAGCAGCAGTGCCAGCAGCACCGGCTTGTTGCGGTAATGCATCATGTCGTTCTCGTTATGGCACCCCGAGCCGTTCAGGGCACATCCTCGCCGGTCGACGCCGGCGTTCCTCCCTTCGACTTCAGTAATGCTTCAACGCCAGCTGCCCATAGACCCGGGTGTCGACCACGTTCTCGTTGCGGAAGTCGAGCGACTCGTGCAGGACGTTCTGGCCCACCAGGGAAACCTCGAGCCTTCCGCCGGGCAGGGAGAAGGTCCGCGCCAGGCGCAGGTCGAGCCGTTCCTGGGGACCGAGATAGTCCCCGTTGCCGAGCCACTTCATCTTGCCGGTCCGGTGATAGAGTGCGCTCCCTTCCCACCGGCCGGCGAAGCGATGCATCACGAAGATGGAAAAGGTGTGCCGGGGGACCTGGTTGCCGGCCGGGGACAGGATCCACTGCGACGGGTCGTCCGCGGAGAATTCGTAGTTTTTCAGGTACCGGCCGTCGCTGTCGGCGTAGGCCCAGTTGAACAGTACCTGGTCCTGCCGGTTCGGACGCCAGTTCAGGGAGACCTCGACGCCCCGGGTGAGGGAATGCCCGGGGCTGTTGGCGAAGCGGATCGTCCGCTGGTCGGGGTGCAGCTCGTGGGGTTCCGGGTAGTTCTTCGCCCCGGTGATCCGGTCCCCGATCTCTTCCCGGAAGAGCTTGACGTCCAGGATGGTGTGCAGCTCGGGGAAGTGTCCCAGGTAGCCGATCTCGGCACTGCGGATGTATTCCGGTGCCAGGTCCGGGTTGCCCAGGTAGACCCGGTCGAGCAGGTTGCCGTCGGGATCGTAGATCGAACCGTCGACGTGCTCCTCGTAGAGTGTGGGGAGGCGGTAGGCGCGCGAGAGGCTCAGGCGCAGGCCGTGGTGGGGCGTGAGCTGGTGGTTGTAGGCCAGGCGGGGCGAGATCCGGGTGCCCACCTGGGTGGTCTTCTCGATCATCAGCCCGAGGTTCATCACGCCACGGCGGCTGGGATGGTACTCGAGGTTGCCGAAGAGGCGGTAGAGGTGGTTGACGATGAAGCTGTCGCGCGAGAACCAGTTGGCGCCGCGCACCCGGTCCAGGCGGTAACTGGCGCCGAGAAGGAACCGGAGGTCGTCGCGCGGGGTCTGGTGGTGGGTGAGTTCGCCTTCCAGGCGCTGCTCGGTGATCCCGAAGTCCGTGTGGACGGGCGTGTCGGGATCGATGCCGAGCGCGGGCAGGAGCGCGAGGATGCCGGGGTCATGGATGATCTTGCGCAGCACGGTATCCGTGGCGCTGCGCGTGCGCAGGTACGTGTGGTAGAGCTGCAGCCGGGTCTCGCGGCCGGCATCCGGGGACCGGCGGTAGACCAGCTGCTCGAAATGGCTCGTGATCCGCTCGTCGCGGGGGCTGTCGATGGCGTCGTCGAAGGCCCCCGTGCGCCTTGTCCCCCCGTTGTAGCCGCCCAGCAGCTCCAGGGTCGCGTCGCCCGCCAGGGGATATTCGGTTCGCAGGTCGAAGAGCGGGACGCGCATGCCGTCGTCCAGCGGGTCACGCGGGTAACCTCGTGTCTCGTTGGGGGCAGGGGGGCCGATGTCGAAGCGGGGCTCGAAGCCGTCGTCGCGGCGTCCGGACAGGGTGAATCGGTACTGCAGGCGCCCGGCCCGGCCACCGTGGCGCAGCAGCAGCTTGCGGTTGCCCTTGTTGCCCGCGAGCACGGCCGCCTCCGTTCCCTGCAGCTCCGCCGGGTGCTGGGTGATGATGTTGATGGCCCCCAGGAAGGAGTTGGCCCCGTAGGCCGCGGCGTTGGGTCCCCGGATCACCTCGATGCGTTCCACGTCCGAGATGTCGAGCGGGAGTTCCATCCAGCGCACGCCGCCCGTGGAAGGGCTGTAGACGGGGCGGCCGTCCACCAGTACCTGCATCCTCCGGGCGCGTTCGTCCGCCAGTCCGTGGTAGGAAGCGGAGAGGGTGTGGACGCGCGCGTGCCCGACCTGGAAACCGGGGACCAGCCACAGCAGGTCGGGGATGTCGAGCGCGCCGCTGGCGCGGATCATGTCGCGGTCGATGATGGTCACCGATGCCGGAGACTCGTACTGCGGCTGGGCCAGGCGGGTGGCCGAGAGCACCACCGGCACGGCCTCGTCGAGAAAATAGGTCTCGTCCGCCAGCGTGGCGGATGCCGGAGAGGCTGCTTCCCGGGCGTGCAGGACACCGCCTGCCGAGGCGAGCAGCAGAAGAGGGAGCAGCAGGCACCGTCTTGCGCGTCGCGCGGACAAGGATGACCTCCCGGGGCGTCTCTCCGCCCCTCGAAAACCCGTCCGGCAATGGTGCCTGTCTTCCCTGTACAGGTCAAAGGACACCGGCGTATCATGCTGCGCGGTTGCATGGAGGGCAGAGCATGCCGACCTTCCCCAGGCTCGAGGACTTCGTCGGCAACACCCCGCTGGTGCGCCTGCAACGCCTGCCGGGCGAGACTTCCAACGTCGTCCTGTGCAAGCTGGAAGGCAACAACCCGGCAGGCTCGGTCAAGGACCGCCCGGCACTGAACATGATCCGCGGGGCCGAGGCGCGCGGCGAGATCCGCCCCGGGGATACGCTGATCGAGGCCACCAGCGGCAACACCGGCATCGCCCTGGCCATGGCTGCGGCCATTCGCGGCTACCGCATGATCCTCGTCATGCCCGAGAACATGAGCGTGGAGCGGCGCCAGGTGATGAAGGCCTACGGGGCCGAGATCGTGCTGGTCGGGCGCGAGGAAGGCATGGAGGGCGCGCGCGACCTCGCCGAGCGCATGGCCGCCGAGGGCCGCGGTCATGTCCTGGACCAGTTCTCCAATCCCGACAATCCCCGGGCCCACTACGAGACCACCGGCCCCGAGATCTGGCGCGATACCGGGGGGCGCGTGACCCACTTCGTCAGCGCCATGGGGACGACGGGCACCATCATGGGCACGGGCCGCTACCTCAAGGAGCGCAACCAGGGGATCCAGGTCGTCGGCGTGCAGCCGGCCGAGGGGGCGTCGATCCCGGGGATCCGGCGCTGGCCGAAGGCGTACCTGCCGCGTATCTACGACCCGACGCTGGTCGACCGCATTCTCGAGGTGGACCAGGCCACGGCGGAGGAGACCACCCGGGCGCTCGCCGCCCGCGAGGGCATCTTCTGCGGCATCTCCTCCGGCGGAGCCGTGGCGGCAGCCCTGCGACTCTCGGCCTCGCTGGAGCACGCGGTGATCGTGACCATCGTCTGCGACCGGGGCGACCGTTACCTGTCCACCGGTGTGTTCCCGGCTTGAACCCCGTGCGCTTCCTTCGGTCCCCCGTGGTCCCGGGCACCGGCTGTTCGCGCTCCTGTGGCTGCTGGCCGGGGGGCTCGGGGCGGGCGGGGCGGCGGCGATCACCCAGTTGCACCTCGACACGCCGGCGCTGGCCGGCCCGGGGTTGCGCATCGAAGACCTCCATGCGCGGGTCACCTTCGCACCGGAGGGCCTGGCACTCGTGGTCGAGGCCGGGCGCCTGGAGGTGCCGGGCGGTGCGCTGACCCGACTCCGGCTCACCTGTCCGCGGCTGGTCCAGCGCGCGCACCGGCTCGCCTGCCGCAGGGGACGGCTGGACTTCACCGATCCCGGGCTCGGCACGCGGGCCTATACCTGGGCAGGCTCCTACGTCCTCGCGACGGGGGCGCTCCGGCTTCGCCTGCAGGGTCGGGGCGATCCCTTTCGCCGCCTGGAGGTGTGGTTCACGGGGGGCGGCGCGCCGGGCGGGCGATTGCGCGTCCGCGGGCTCTCGCTCGCCGCGCTCGCCGCGTTGCTCAGGCATCATGGCCTCGTCCTGCCGCCCCTCGAACCCCGGGGGACGGCCACGGCGGTGGTCCGTTTTCGACGCCGGGGGGCGCACTGGTCCTGGGAAGGGGACCTGGACGTCCGGGAACTCGCCTTCTCCAACCCGGACGGCACCCTGGCCGCGGAGTCCGTCCGGCTGCGGGCACGGGTCTCGGGTCGCGGGCTTCCCGGGCCGGGAATGCGCGGGCGGCTGCGTCTCGAAGGCACGCAAGGGGCGCTCTACATCGATCCCCTCTACCTCGAGCGCCGGCCGGGGGCACCCCCGCTGGAACTGGAGGCGGCCTTCCGGCGCACCCGGCACGGCTGGGTATTCGAACGGGTACACTATCGCCATCCCGGCGTGCTCGCCCTCGCGCTCGATCGGCTCTCGCTGCCGCCGCAGCCCCATGCGGCGTTCACGCTCACGCTGCTCGATGCCCACCTCGACCGGGCCTGGCCCGCGTATGTCCAACCCTGGCTGGCCGGGTCCCTGGCCGACGACCTGGACCTGGCCGGCACGGCCCAGGGCACCCTGCGCCTCCGTGGCAGGACGCTGGAGGCGGTCCGCCTGCAGGTTCGCGGCGGGCGGGTCGACGACCACCTCGGCCGCCTGCGGCTCGACGGCGTGGAGATCGATCTCGAGCATGCCCGGGACGGGCAGGTGCACCACAGCCGGGTGCGGTGGCGAAACGGGCGCCTCTACCGCGTGACGCTCGGCGCCACCGACCTGGCGCTGCGCAGCCAGGGCACGCGCTGGAGCCTGGAGAAGGAAGCCTCCCTCCCGGTACTCGACGGCCGTCTGCTGGTCGACACCTTCGACCTGCGCCTGCCATCGGGGAAGGGCGCGGCGCCCGAGTGGCACCTCGACGCCGTGCTCACGCCCGTCTCCCTGCGGCGGCTGGCCGCTGCCCTCCACTGGCCCCCCTTCCGCGGCACCCTCTCGGGCGTGATCCCCGATGTCCACTATGCCCACCACCGGCTGCGCGTGGGCGGCGTGTTGCTGGCCCAGGTCTTCGATGGCGCCGTGCGCGTACGCCACCTGGTCCTGGAGCGTCCTTTCGGGCGATTCCCGCGCCTGCACGCGGACGTGGAACTCGATCGCCTGGACCTGGAGCCGCTGACCGGTGCCTTCTCCTTCGGCCGCATCGAGGGGCGCCTGTCGGGCTACGTCCGTGACCTCGTGCTCGAAGACTGGCAGCCCGTGGCCTTCGACGCCTGGCTCGGCACGCCCGCGGACGACCGGGGACCGCACCGCATCAGCCAGCGGGCCGTGGAGAACCTCTCCAGCCTCGGCGGCGGTGCCACGGGGGCGCTGTCGAAGGGCCTGCTGCGTTTCTTCGAGAACTTCCCCTACCGGCGCCTGGGTATCGGCTGCCGCCTGGCAGAGGGGGTGTGCCGCATGCGCGGCGTGGCCCCGGCACCGCGGGGCTACTACATCGTCCAGGGGCGTCTGCTGCCACATCTCGATGTGGTGGGGTATGCTACGGAATTGGACTGGAACACCCTGGTTGCGCGCCTGAAGGCGGCGACGCGGGGCGGCAAGGCTCGGATACGATGAGGACGACGACCATGCGCAATCCCTGGCCCCTGGGCATCGGTATGCTCCTGCTGTTCCTGGCCGGCTGTGTCACCATCAACGTCTATTTCCCGGCCGCGGCGGCGCAGGAAGCGGCCGATCGCATCATCCGCGACGTCTATGGTGAGACGGGGACCAAGAAGAAGCTCCCGCCGAAGGAGCAGAAGAAGACGGCCCCATCGGCCGAACCCCGTTCGGGCCTGGATCGACCGCTGTGGATCGGCCTGCTGGAAGCGCTGGTTCCCGTCGCCGAGGCCGGGGCCGACATCGATGTCTCTTCGCCGGCCATCCGCCAACTGCAGGCGGCGATGAAGGCCAGGCATCGACAGCTCGCCCCCTGGTACGCCCGGGGCGCAATCGGCATGACCCGCGACGGCCTCATCGCCGTCCGGGACCTGAAGGCGGTGCCGCTGCGTGACCGGCATCGACTCAGGCAGCTGGTGGCCGCGGAGAACCGCGACCGCAAGGCGCTCTACGCCGAGATCGCCCGTGTCAACGGCCACCCCGAGTGGGAGGGCGAGATCCGCGGCATCTTCGCCAGACGCTGGATCGCCAACGCCCCAGCCGGCTGGTGGTACCAGGACGCCGGCGGCAACTGGGTCCGGAAATGATTGGCAGCCACGAAATCCACCAAACCCACGAAAGACGATTTGTTTTCGTGGATTTCGCGGGTTTCGTGGCAAGAGATCCCCTGTTTCAAACACCAGGCAACTCCTGAATGGACACCTTTGTCTTCGATATCGAGACCGTCCCCGACGTGGAGGGTGGCCGCAAGCTCTATGGCCTGGAGGGGCTGGACGATGCCTCGGTCGCCAAGGCCATGGTTCACATGCGCCAGCAGGAGGCGGGGACGGACTTTCTGCGCCTGCACCTGCACCGCGTCGTGGCCATCGCCGCCGTCTATGCCGGCACCAACAGCCTCAAGGTCGCGGCCCTGGGCACGCCCGAGGACGATGAGGCCACGCTCATCCAGACCTTCTTCGACGTCATCGAACGCCGCACCCCGGTGCTGGTTTCCTGGAACGGCAGCGGGTTCGACCTGCCGGTACTGCACTACCGGGCGCTGATCCACGGCATCGTGGCCCCGCGCTACTGGGAGATCGGCGACGAGGACCAGAGCTTCCGCTGGAACAACTATCTCAGCCGCTATCACTATCGGCACACCGATCTCATGGACGTGCTGGCCGGCTACCAGCCGCGCGCCAATGCACCGCTCGACGAGGTCGCCACGCTGATGGGGTTGCCGGGCAAGATGGGTATGCACGGCGGCAAGGTCTGGGACAGTTACCTGGCAGGCGACATCGAGGGCATCCGCAATTATTGCGAGACCGACGTCCTCAACACCTACCTCGTCTACCTGCGCTTCGAGTTGATGCGCGGTCACCTGACGCCGGAAGGCCATGCACGCGAGTGCCGCCGGCTGCGTGCCTACCTGGCCGCGGAGGACCGGCCGCACTTCCGTGCCTTCCTGGAAGCCTGGCAGGATTGAGCCCGTGGCCCGTCGCCGCAAGCGCCTCCCGGAGGGGGCCTTCACGGCTCGCATCGAGTCCCTCGCCCACGACGGGCGGGGCGTGGCCCGCATCGACGGCAAGGCTGTCTTCATCGATGGCGCCCTGCCCGGCGAGACGGTGGAGTTCGTCTACACCTGGCGTCGGCGCAGCCACGACGAGGGGCGCGTCGTGCGGGTGCTCGAGGCCTCGCCCCAGCGCGTCGAACCGCGCTGTCCGCACGCGGAGGTCTGCGGGGGGTGTTCCCTGCAGCATCTGGATCCCGTGGCCCAGATCGAGGCCAAGCAGGCGCTGCTGCTCGAGAACCTGGCGCGCCTCGGCAAGGTCGAACCCGCCCGGGTCCTGCCCCCGTTGCAGGGGCCGGTCTGGGGCTATCGCCGCAAGGCACGCCTGGGGGCCCGGTGGGTGGCGAAGAAGGGCAAGGTGCTGGTGGGGTTCCGCGAGAAGCGGGACCGCAGGATCGCGGACCTGTCCCGCTGCGAGGTGCTCGATCCCGCCGTCGGGCAGCGCATCGCGGCCCTCTCGCACCTGGTCGGCAGCCTGGGCATTGCCGACGCCGTGCCCCAGATCGAGGTCGCCGTGGGCGATGCGGCCGCTGCCCTGGTGTTTCGCGTCTTGCGCGAACCCACCCGGGAGGATCGCGAACGGCTCGTCGCCTTCGGCAAGGAGACCGGCCTGCGCATCCTGTTGCAGCCGGGCGGGCCGGAGACGGTCACGCCCCTGTGGCCGGAAGCGCCCCCGGACCTGTGCTACCGCTTGCCCGAGGCCGGGGGGATCGAACTCCATTTCCTGCCCACCGATTTCACCCAGGTCAATGCCGCCATCAACCGCGCCATGGTGGCCCGGGCGCTGGAACTGCTCGCGCTCGACGGGAGCGAGCGCGTGCTGGACCTGTTCTGCGGGCTGGGCAATTTCACCCTGCCCATCGCGCGCCAGGCCCGTGAGGTGACGGGCGTGGAGGGCGAGCCCGGTCTTGTGGCACGCGCCCGGGAGAACGCGGAGCGCAACGGCCTCGGCAACCTGCGCTTCCACGTGGCCAACCTGATGGACGAGGAAGAACTCGAGCAGGCGCCCTGGCTGCGTGAAACCTTCGATCGCATCCTGCTCGACCCGCCCCGCAGCGGGGCGAAAGAGGTCACGCCCCGCCTGGGTGACCTGGGCGCGGCACGGATCCTGTACGTCTCCTGCCATCCCGCCACCTTGGCACGCGATGCCGGGATCCTGGTGCACGAGCTCGGCTACCGCCTCGAGGCCGCCGGGGTCATGGACATGTTTCCCCACACCGCACACGTGGAGTCCATGGCGCTGTTCCTGCGCGATTGAGCAGTGGGTCAAGCAGGCAGCGATGCGGCCGCTATAGCATGGTGGTGGGTCGGAATCCTTTTCACCATGCGCCGGATCTGGGGTTTTCTGTTGCTGTGGATTGCGCTGTCACCGGCCTGGGCCGGCGAACAGGCACGCCCGGATGCGGAGACGCGCGCCCTGTTGCGTGCGGCCATCGCAAAGGCAGAGAGCTTCCGGGACCGCTTCGAGGCCGAGGTCTGGCTCACCGACATGGGGCAGCGCCTGGCCCGCTGGGCAGGGGAGATCCCGGCACGGGAGCGCGTGCACATCCTGCGCGCCGTGCATCGCGAGGCCACGGCGGCCGGTCTCCCCCCCGAGCTGGTGCTGGCGGTGATCGAGGTGGAAAGCCATTTCGATCATTTCGCGCTCTCGCCCGCCGGTGCGCGCGGACTCATGCAGGTCATGCCCTTCTGGGTCGAGGAGATCGGCCGTCCCGACGACGACCTCTTCGACATCGACACCAATCTCCGCTATGGATGCGCCATCCTCAGGCTCTACTTGGACCAGGAGAAGGGCGATCTCGACCGGGCGCTGGCCCGCTACAACGGCAGCATCGGCA
>RFHK01000044.1 GCA_003695825.1 Gammaproteobacteria bacterium
CGTTCTTCCCAGCGATGGATCGCCTGCTGCCAGCGGTCCTGGAACGCCTGCAGCCGCTGACGGTAACGATCGGCGTGCGCGTCATCCAGCGCTTCCATGTGTTCAGCGAGCGCATCGGCCACCCGTGCAATGTTGTGCGGATCGGTCTGGATGTGCGGATTGCCCAAGGGGTGGATGTCGCCTTCGGCACGGTCGAGCCGGGCCGGGCGTTCCAGCAGGCGGACATGGTTTGCGGCGAGGAAGTATCCGGGGCGTCCCGGCTGCACACGCCCGTTGTGGGCCTTGCGCAGCAGCAGCGGCAGCCAGCCGATCTCCAGTTCCGCACCGGTGCAGACCACCAGATCGGCACGACGCATGCGCGCGATCAAGCCGGGGCGGGCCTGGATATGGTGCGGATCCTGCCGGGCCGTGGTGGCCGTGAACACCCGAACATCCTCTCCGCCAAGTACTTCTGCCAGGGCACCCCATTCCGGTTCACAGGCAAAGACGTTCAGGCGTGCCTGCGCGATGCCGGGGAGCAGCAACGCGAGGAGCAAAAGAACAGGTTTCGTATGCATGGCCGTCTCCTTCAGAACTGGTGCGCGCCATGAGCGCCAAGGCTCATGATGTATTGCAGGGTCCATTGATCGTCCGCAGCGGGGCGGGACTGATCCCGGTTGTACTGCAGCCGCAGCCGGCTGAACTCGCTGTTCGACCAGTCGACCATGACACTGTAATGACGGGGATCGTGGCCGGCGGGGTCCAGGGAAGTGCCGGAAAAAGCAGGACCGGGATCCTCGGCGGAGAGCGCAGAGAGGCGCAATCCGGCACGCCAGCGGGGCATGAACTGGTAGACCCCCTGCACGTACCAGCCATCCTGGTCGCCCGAATAGGGCGTGGCGGTTCCACCGCCGGGTGTGAAGCGGCCGGACTCCCGACGCCGGAACCATTCGCCCTGCAGCTTGAAATTGTGCCGGTAGGGGTTGCCATTCGGCGCCCATTTCCAGATCCCGTCGAGGATCCAGAGGCGGTCGTGGCCGGTGAAGCGATCCGGGTTTGCCGGATCGCCCGTGGTCCGGCCCCTGGCTTCGGCATGAAGATGCGAAATCCCGACCTGCCAACTGTTGCTCTCGTCCCAGTCACCACCCACGTGAACGAAGGCCGCCCAGGCGCCCACGCCGGCGTGCGTATGGCCTGCGGCCGGATAGTGATCGCCGCTCAGGAGATCGGCTCCGGCCTCCAGGAACAGATCGGTCGGCGCCAGCCAGCGCAGTTCCACGCCGTCATCCTTGTAGGCGGTGTTCAGGAAGACGCGATAGGGCAGGGGGCGGTCCGCGAAATCATCGGTATGCGTATGGGCACTGTTCAGATAGCCGATCCCGGGAAGGAAGCGGCCGGCCTTGAGCCCCAGACCTCCCGGCAGGTCGAGTGTCTGGATGAAAGCCTCCTCGATCTCGACGTGATCGCCTCCTCCGTCGCTCACGAAACTGCCGGTGAACTGGCCATAGAACTTGTCGTCGATGTTGGCGCTCAGGCCGAGTTCCGATTCCCCGAGCGAGAACCCTTCTTCGCCCTTGGTGGCTTCCTCGCCCAGCGGGAAACCCGAAATGGCCGTCTCGGCGGCCGATCGTGAAAAGCTCCGGTAACGTGCATTCAGGACCAGGCCGATGGCCGGGTTGAAGGCGTTGGTGGATTCCTGTGAGGTGGTTGCGGGCTGCACGGCCTGGCGGCGCGCCGCGCGTGCCTCGTTTTCTGCCTGTCGGGCGCGTGCTTCCGCTGCCTCGAGGCGCTTTTCCAGCACCCGGAGGCGCGCATCGTAGTCCTTCTTCAGCGCGGCGATTTCCTGCCGGATACGGGCCAGGTCCTCGGAGGGATCCGCCATGGCCGGACGGATGGCCATGGCCACGGCAGCCGGCAGCAGGGCCAGCCTGCAAGCGGTGGTCAGGTGCATGGTCGAGTCCCCTTGTCTCTGATTCATTCGGGCAGGCAACGGATCCGACGCGCCACCGCGTCCAAGCGGGATAGGCGCCGATTCCGTACCCGTCGTTCCAATTTATCGTGGATGCGAATCAGGGAAGGGGGGAGACAGGCCCGTGGGATAATGCCAGTAGGGGAGGCGGGGAACAGGCTGCGCTGTGGGGAGCGCGGGAAGCGTGATCCTGTACTCCGTGTGCTGCACCGGTTCCGGCATGGAAGCGGGCAGCGGGGAAGCGCCCTGACCCAGCGTGCACAGGGTACATTCCTCGTGCGCAGCAGTGTGCACGAGCGGGTGGATGAGGAGCCCGGCTGCAGCCAGGAACAGCAGGACGGCGAACCAGCGATGCCTGCCTGACCGGAAGCATTGGAAGGAGGGGCTTGACGCAGCGGCGTGCATGGCACGCCATCCTATAACAGCATTCGAAGCCCGGCAATGTCCGGTTCAAAAAAGAACCCCCGCGGTAGCGGGGGTTCCCTTTCCGGTCGAGACACGCGTCTCAGGCGACCTTGACGCCGAGCTTCTCGCGCCAACCCGGGTAGAGCTTGTCGGCATCGTGCGGGAAGGATTCGAACGCCCGCGCGAACTCGCGGTGCTGCTTGGCACACTCGATGGGATCGATGCCTTCCTTCCAGCACTCCCAGGCCTGGATCAGCGACTTGCCGCCGGCGGCCGGGCCGTCGATGTGGCCGAAGGAACCGCCGCCGCAGGTATTGATGACGTTCGCATGACCCAGGTTGTCGAAGAAGCCGGGCAGGCGCAGGGCGTTCATGCCGCCGGAGATGATCGGGGTAGTCGCCTTCATCCCGTACCACTTCTGGTAGAAGTAGGGCCCCTGGCACTCGTCGCGCTCGAGCATGTAGGCCAGCACGCGCTCGTCCTTGTGGCCTTCCATCTTGCCGTACCCCATGGTGCCGGTATGGATACCGGAAGCACCCATGAGGCGGGCCATCTTCATGTAGCAGATCGGGTCCATGCCGAGCGGTGACTTGTAGGAAGTCACGGCGCCGTGGCCGGCCCGGTGGAAGTGCAGGAAGGTCTGCGGGAAGTAGCGACGGGCCGTGGTGATGCCGGCCGGCCCGGCCACGAAGCCGTCGACCAGGAAGGCGACGTGCTCTTCGTTGCCGTACTTCGCGAACTCGTTGAGGATGTATTCGCCGCGGGCGATCATCTCCGCGAAGAAGTCCGCCGTGATGTTGGCCGAGAAGAGCTTGGCCTCACCGGTCTCCTGCTGGGCCCGGTCCATGGCCTGGGCGACCAGCGGGATCACCTCCTTCATGGGGCAGAAGCTCTGGTTGGCCTGGGGCTCGTCGTTCTTGATGAAGGTCCCCCCGAGCCAGAATTCGTAGCAGGCCTTGGCGAAGGGCTCCGGCCGCAGGCCGAGCTTGGGCTTGATGATGGTGCCGGCGATGTAACCACCGTCCTTCTCGGGACGACCCATCACCTTCCACATGTGTGTGATGTTGGTCGTTGGCCCGTCGAACTTGCGGATCATGCACTCGGGGACGAAGAAGTCCAGCATGCGCAGACCCACGTGATCGCTCATGCCCTGGTTGTTGCCCAGGATCAGCGACCACATGTGGGCGACGCTGTGCTTGTCGTCGATCAGGTTGTGATCGAAGAGTTCGACCGGGTAGGCGATCTTGACCAGGCCGCCGGCTTCGCCGAAGGCGTTCTCGTCGATCTCATAGACGAGGGCGTCCACACCACGGGTGAAGTCGTCCGTCGTGGAGACTTCCACGTTGGTGCCGGTGGAGGATTCGGCCGCCACGTGGGCAGCCACGGCGAGGAACTTGTGCCCCGGCGCAGGCTTGAGGCGGTAGGCGACCAGGAGATGGCGGCCGCCGGCGATGAGATCCTCCTCCTTCAGGCTGAGGTCGGAATATCGGCTGGATTGATCGATTGCCATAATGAAATCCTCGAAGTGTCCTTCACAAGTAACCGAAAAAGCATGGGATCATGGAAGCTGCTCGTTCTTTGCCACTCTCGTGATCCGGTCCATGGCTTCCACGTTCCCTGAAGCTTGCCGATTATATCGGGTCATTGGCACGAGTTCCATCTTGTGTCCCGGCACTGGGCCTGCCGGTCGGCGCTGGACAGCAAGACGGGGGAGGGCGATGGAAGACGACCTGAGTTGGATGCAACGCGCGCTCGAGTGGGCCCGACGGGCGCAGGCTGACGGGGAGGTGCCCGTGGGGGCGGTGCTCGTGCGCGAGGGCAAGGTGCTGGCGGAGGCCGGCAACCGGCCGATCGGGCTGAACGACCCCACCGCGCATGCGGAGATCCTCGCGCTCCGCCAGGCGGCGCGGCGGGAAGGCAACTATCGACTGCCCGGGACCACGCTCTATGTGACGCTCGAACCCTGCCTGATGTGCACCGGGGCACTGGTACATGCGCGGGTCGCCCGCCTGGTGTTCGCCGCCCGCGACAACCTGCGTCCGGACTCGGGACGGGTGGAAGCCTGGTTGGCGCATCCCTGGCTCAACCATCGCGTGCAGGTGGAGCAGGGGCCCCTGGGAGAGGAAGCGGCGGCGTTGCTGCAGC
>RFHK01000203.1 GCA_003695825.1 Gammaproteobacteria bacterium
CCGGTGGTGTGCAGCACGCCCTTCGGCTTCCCGGTGGAACCGGAGGTGTAGAGGATGAACAGCGGGTCCTCGGCGTCCATGCTCTCGGGCGCACACTCGGGGGCAGCCTGCGTGACGGCCTCGTGGTACCAGAGGTCGCGTCCCTCGATCCAGTCGATGTCGCCTCCCGTGCGGCGCACCACGAAGACCGTGTGGACGTTCGGACAGTGGCGCAGGGCCTCGTCGGTGTTCGCCTTGAGCGGTACGCGCCGGCCCCCGCGCAGCCCCTCGTCCGCGGTCACCACCACGTGGCAGTCGGCATCCAGGATGCGGTCCTTGAGCGACTCGGGCGAGAAGCCGCCGAAGACCACCGAATGGATGGCACCGATGCGCGCGCAGGCGAGCATGGCCACCGCGGCTTCCGGGATCATCGGCATGTAGATGCACACCCGGTCACCCTTGCGCACGTTGCGTGCCTTGAGGGCGTTGGCGAACCGGCAGACCTCGGCGTGCAGTTCCCGGTAGGTGATGCGCCGGTCTTCAGCGGGATCGTCACCCTCCCAGAGGATGGCCGTCTGGTCCCCCCGTGCCTCGAGGTGACGATCGAGGCAGTTGACCGAGGCGTTCAGCCGCCCGCCCTCGAACCAGCGGATATCGGCGGTGTGAAAGTCCCATTGTCCCACCCGTTCCCACTTCCGGTCCCAGGTGAGGAAGCGCTCGGCCAGTTCTCCCCAGAACCCTTCCGGGTCCTCCAGGGAACGCCGGTACTGCTCGGCGTAGTCCGCCTCCCGGATCCAGGCGCGTTCACGGAAATAGGCGGGGATCTCGAAGACTTTTTTTTCTGTCATGGGACTCACTCCTTCCCGGGACGTACTGGCAGGCATTCTACGGCAGCGGGGCGTCGACCGGAATCGCCCTGCGGCGCGGGATCGCGCCCGGGTCCCAATGGTCGAGGGCATGTTGCAGCAGTTCCGGCGCCTGGGCGTCCCCGGCGCCTTCCGGCACGTGCTGGCCGAGGAAGCGCAGGGCCCGGACCAGGGTGGGAACCACGGGGGCCTCGTCCAGCGGGGCGGCCTGGTGCTGCTTGGCGAACTTGTCTCCCTGCGGCGTGGTGACGACAGGGACGTGGAGGTATTCCGGCGTGGGGAGGTCCATCAGGCGCTGGAGCAGGATCTGGCGCGGCGTGGAGGCGAGCAGGTCCGCACCCCGCACCACCGAGGTCACGCCCTGGTAGGCGTCGTCCACCACCACCGCGAGCTGGTAGGCGAACAGCCCGTCGGCCCGCAACACGACGAAGTCCCCCACGTCCCGGTGCAGGTCCTGTTCCTGGGGTCCGTGCAGCCGGTCGGTGAAACGGATCCGCCCGTCCTCGGGGATCCGCAACCGCCAGGCGCGCGCCTGCCGGCCCGGGGGCAGGCCCCGGCGGCAAGTCCCGGGGTAGACCGGGCCCTCGATACCGGCATGGGCCAGTTCACGGATCTCCCGGCGGGAACAGGCACAGGGATAGATCCAGCCGCCTTCGCGCAGCCGCTCCAGGGCGTCGCGATAGGCCGGATCACGCGTCGACTGGCGCAGGAGGCGCCCGTCCCAGAGCAGACCGAAGCGTTCCAGGGTGCGCAGGATGCGCCCTTCCGCGCCGGCGACGGTGCGCGGCCGGTCGAGATCCTCGATGCGCACCAGCCAGCGCTGGCGGCGGGCGCGCGCATCCAGCCAGCTGGCCAATGCTGTGACCAGGGAACCGAAGTGAAGCGGCCCGGTTGGGGAGGGGGCGAAGCGGCCGCAGCCCCGGGATGCCGCCTCGCTGCGCTGGATGCCGGGAATCGGCAGCATGCGGCCGAGGGGCTACTTGCCCATCTGTTTTTCCTTGACTTCCTCGATGCGCTTGCAGTCGATGCACAGGGTGGCGGTCGGTCGCGCCTCCAGGCGGCGGATGCCGATCTCGACGCCGCAGGACTCGCAGTAGCCGTACTCGTCCCGGTCGATCTTCTCGAGCGCCTCGTCGATCTTCTTGATCAGCTTGCGTTCACGGTCGCGCGTGCGCAGCTCGAGGCTGAACTCGGATTCCTGGGTGGCGCGGTCGTTGGGATCGGGGAAGTTGGCCGCCTCATCCTGCATGTGGTGCACGGTACGGTCGACCTCCTCCATGAGTTCGCGCTTCCATGCCAGCAGGATGTTGCGGAAGTGCGCCTTCTGGGCCTCGTTCATGTATTCTTCGCCCGGCTGTTCCTCGTAGGGCGCGATGCTCTCGACCACCGTGTGGTGCACGCGGGGTGGGGTGGCGGGTGCCTCCGGGATCGCCGGGGAGGGCTTTTTCTTGATGGCCGTCTTGCGGGTGGTGGCCGTGGCGGCCTTTTTCTTCGTCACCTTCTTCTTGGCGGTCTTCTTGGCGGCGCCGGCAGCCGCCTTCTTCGCAGTGGCCCCGGCCCGGACGGTCTTTTTCTTCCCTGAGGTCGAGGATGCCGCAACCGCCTTCTTCTTCGCGGTTGCCTTCTTCGCAGCCTTTTTCCTGGTCGCCATGCCCGTCTCCTGCGCAGCCATTGGGAAAACAGCCGACCTGTCAGTGCCTTGCGCCGCGGCGCGGCGTACGGCCGACATCGAAGCCGCCTAGTTTCCCGAGGGCGGGGCCAAGAGTCAAGCCCCGCCCCGGCCAAGAGGGGCGGGGCGGGGAGGCTCAGATGAACAGGCAGACGTCGGCTTGCTTGGCCATGGGCAGGAAGTAGGTCGCGCCGACGTAGTCGATGCCGTCGATGAACTCGTCGTGGCTGAAGCCGAAGACGTCCAC
>RFHK01000045.1 GCA_003695825.1 Gammaproteobacteria bacterium
GTCAGAAGTCAGAAGACAGAAGTCAGAAGTCAGAAGGGTGCATTCCAAAGCCGATGCGGAGTCTTCCAGCCCCCAGCCCCAGCTCCCAACTCCCAACTCCCAGCTCCCAGCTCCCAGCTCCCAGCTTCTAGCTCCCAGCTTCTAGCTCCCAGCTCCCAGCTCCCAGCTCCCAGCTCCCCGCTTCTCCTCCGCCCGTGCCGCGATCAGGCCGCGCAATTCGTCGAGGCGGTCGATGACGGCATCGGGTTGGGCGGTGCGGATGTCCTGCCCGTGATTGTACCCGTAGCGCACGCACGCGACACGGAAGCCCGCGGCGCGCGCAGCCCGCACGTCGCTGATGGAATCCCCCACCAGGAGCGAACGCTCGGGGGCGGCGCCGAAGTGCTCCGCGGCATGGAGCAACGGCAGCGGGTCGGGCTTCTTCTTCGGCAGGCTGTCGCCGCTGACCACGATGCCGAAGTAGTCACGGATACCGAGCGCCTGCAGCAGGGGTTCGGTGAAACGGGCGGCCTTGTTGGTCACGCAACCGAGCGGGTAGCCCTGGGCGCGCAGCCAGTCGAGGCCTTCCCGGACACCTGGATAGAGCCGGCTGCGACGGCTGGTGTTCTCGGCATAGCACTCGAGGAAGACCGGGTAGGCACGCTCGAACAGCTCCGGGTCGGGCTCGCCGTCGAGGCGGCCGGTCAACGCCCGGCGCACCAGCCGCTCGACGCCGTTGCCGACCCAGTTGCGCACCTCGGCCTCGCCGCGCTCGGGCAACCCGAGCGTGCGCATCATTACGTCGACGCACCAGGCCAGGTCCGGCACGCTGTCGACCAGGGTGCCGTCGAGGTCGAGCAGGACCATCTCGGGCCGGCCGAGCGGGACCATCAGCCACCCCGGGCCTTGGCCAGCTCGGCGCGCATGGCCGAGATCACGCTGTCGTAGCGGTGCGGGTCGGCCGCGTTGGCGGCGCCGAAGATGGCGGACCCGGCCACGAAGGTGTCGGCGCCGGCCTCGGCGATCTCGCGGATGTTGTCCACTTTCACGCCCCCGTCGATCTCGAGGCGGATGTCGCGGCCCGAGGCCAGGATGCGCTCGCGGGCCTCGCGCAATTTCTTCAACGCCGAGGGGATGAATTTCTGGCCGCCGAAACCGGGATTGACCGACATGATGAGAATCATGTCGACCTTGTCCATGACGTAGTCGAGGTAGTCGAGCGGCGTGGCGGGATTGAACACCAGCCCCGACTTGCAGCCCTGGTCGCGGATCAGCTGGAGGCTGCGGTCGATGTGTTCCGAGGCCTCGGGATGGAAGGTGATGTAGGTGGCCCCGGCCCGGGCGAAGTCCGGGATGATGCGGTCGACCGGCTTGACCATCAGGTGCACGTCGATGGGCGCGGTGATGCCATAGTTGCGCAGGGCCTCGCAGACCAGCGGCCCGATGGTCAGGTTGGGCACGTAGTGGTTGTCCATGACGTCGAAATGGACGATGTCCGCCCCGGACGCGAGCACGTTCTCCACCTCCTCGCCGAGCCGGGCGAAGTCCGCGGACAGGATGGACGGTGCGATCAGGTCTTCGGCCATGGTTTCAGACTCCTGCTGATGACGGGATTACCGGCGCTTGGCGCGCAAGACAGGGCACTGTACCCTAACCGGTGCGCTTTTTCAGCTCCGCGCCGCCCCACGGGCCCCGAGGAGGAATCGCCAATGATCTCCATGTTGCTGTTTCTCCTTGCCTTTCTTTGTATTCCGGGCGGTGCCTCGGCCACCGACGCCGACCGCGAGGCACGCTGGGCCGAACAGGTGCAGGAGACCCTGGTGGTCGGGCAGGCGGTATGGCTCGAGGCCGGCGGACGGAAGGTCTTCGCCGTGCTCACGCCGGCCGAGAGTGCACCGCCGCACGGCGGGGTGGTGCTGGTGCACGGCATGGGGGAACACCCCGACTGGAACGACGTGATCCACCCGTTGCGCCTCGGTCTGGCCGAGCGGGGCTGGACCACCCTTTCGGTCCAGATGCCGGTACTCGCCGCCGACGCCTCGCCGACCGACTACGCACCACTCATCCCCGAGTCCGATCCCCGGCTCGTTGCGGCCGTCAACGACCTGCGCGCACGGAAGCTCGATCCGGTGATCCTGGTCGCCCATTCGCTGGGGACCAACATGGCCATCGCCTGCCTCGCCCAGCACCCCCGCCTGCCGCTGGACGGGCTGGTCCTGATCGGCACGCCCCGGCTGCAGGGCAAACCGCCCCTGGATCCCCTCCCGTTGCTCGCCCGCCTCACCCTGCCCATCCTCGACCTCTATGGCAGCCGGGACTTCGATTTCGTGCGCGGGACGGCCGCGGCGCGCCGCAAGGCGGTGCATCGCGGCGGCAACCGGCACTACCGCCAGGTGCAGATCGAGGGCGCGGATCACTACTTCCGCGGGCTGGAGGACGAGCTGGTCACCACCGTGGACGCCTGGCTGGAACGGGTGCGTCGCGACAAGGGCCGGCGATGAGCGGGTTCCTCTCCGCCCTCCTCCACTATCCCTTCCTGCAGCACGCGCTGGCGGCCTGCCTGCTCGCCAGCCTGGGCTGCGGCATCATGGGCAGCTACACCTACGTCAAGCGCATCACCTTCCTGGCCGGCGGCATCTCGCACGCGGTGCTCGGGGGCATGGGCATCGCCTGGTTCCTCGGGGGGGCACCGCTCGTCGGCGCGCTCGCGGCCGCGGTCGTCGCGGCCCTGCTGATCGGCTGGATCCACCTGCATCGCCAGCAACACGAAGACACCCTGATCGGGGCCTTCTGGTCGGTGGGCATGGCGCTCGGCATCCTCTTCATCAGCAAGACCCCGGGTTACGACCAGGACCTGATGAGCTACCTGTTCGGCAACGTGCTGATGGTCACGCCGGACGAGCTGCTCCTGATGGGAGGGCTCGACGCGGTGATCCTGGCCCTGGTGGTGCGCTTCCACAAGGAACTGCTCGCCGTCTGCTTCGACACCGAGTTCGCCCGCCTGCGCGGCCTGCCCGTCCAGGGCCTCTACCTGCTGCTCCTGGTCATGGTGGCCCTCACGGTGGTACTGCTGATCCAGGTGGTGGGCCTGATCCTGGTGATCGCCCTGCTCACCTTGCCGGCCGGCATCGCCCGCATGTACGCGCGGACCCTCGCCGGCATGATGGTGCGGGCCACGCTGCTCGGCGCGCTGTTCACCACCGGCGGCCTGGCGCTCTCCTACGCCACCGACCTGCCCACGGGCGCCACCATCATCCTGCTCGCCGGGCTCGCGTACGGGAGCCTGCTGTTCTGGCACGGCCGGCACCGGGCCGCCCCCTGAGTCCCCTCAATCCTCCAGCGCCAGCAGCCCTGCCGTGCCGCCGATGGCGGCGGTGTTGACCGTGTAGGTGCGTTCGGTCGCGAACGCCGGCAGGTAGTTCGTTCCACCGGCCTTGGGACCGGTGCCGGAGAGCCCCTCCCCGCCGAAGGGCTGGGTGCCGACCACGGCACCGATCAGGTTGCGGTTGACGTAGAGGTTCCCGACCCGGGCGCGTGCCCGCACCCGTTCCCAGGTCGAGAACAGCCGGCTGTGCACGCCCAGCGTGAGGCCGTACCCGGTGGCATTGATGGCATCGATGACCGCGTCCAGGTGTCCCGCCTGCCAGCGGACGACGTGCAGGATGGGGCCGAACACCTCGCAGGTCAGCCGGTCGAGGCGGTCGAGCTCGAAGACGTGGGGCGCGAGCCAGGCGCCCTCGGGGAGATCGCCCGGCAGGGTGCCGGCATGCACCAGGCGTGCCTCGGTGCGCATGCGCTCGATGTGCCGCTCCAGGGGCGCACGCGCGGCCGCGTCGATGAGGGGGCCGAGATCGGTGGCAAGGTCCATGGGATCCCCGATACGGAGCGTGTCGATGGCCCCGGCGAGCAGCTCGAGGAGGGCGTCGGCCGTCTCCTCCTGCAGGAAGAGCACGCGCAGCGCCGAGCAGCGCTGGCCGGCGCTGTCGAAGGCCGAGACCACCACGTCCGTGACCACCTGCTCGGGGAGGGCCGAGCTGTCGACGATCATGGCGTTCATGCCCCCGGTCTCGGCGACCAGGCGCGCGATGGGCGCCTCGCGCGCCGCGAGCCGGCGGTGAAGGGTCCAGGCCGTCTCGGTGGAACCCGTCACGGCGATACCGGCCAGGCGGGGATCCGGAATCACGGCCTCCCCGATCGCCGCCCCCGATCCGGGCAGGCAATGCAGCACCTCGGGCGGCACACCGGCCTCCAGCAAGAGCCGGCAGGCGGCGAGTGCCACCAGCGGCGTCTGTCGGGCGGGCTTGGCGAGCACGGCATTGCCCGCCACCAGGGCCGCGGCCACCTGCCCGAGGAAGATGGAGAGCGGAAAGTTCCAGGGACTCAGACACAGGAAGACGCCGCGGCCGTGCAGGGTGAGGCGATTTTCCTCCCCGACCGGGCCGGGGAGTGCCTGTTCCGTCAGGTCCCGCTCGGCACGGGCCGCGTAGTACCGCAAGAAGTCCACGGCCTCGCGCACCTCGCCCTGGGCGTCGAAGAGGCAACGGCCGCCCTCGCGCACGATCCAGCGGATGAACTCGGCCCGCCGCGACTCGAGGAGGTCGGCGGTACGACGCAGGCAGGCGGCCCGCTCGGACACGGGCAGGGCATCCCATTCCGGCTGGGCCGCGGCCGCCCGTGCGAGTGCGGCACGGGCGGTCTCCGGACCGGCCTCGTGCACGGTCCCGAGGAGCCGCCCGCGATCGGCCGGGGAGGTGACCCGCCGCGTCGTCCCGTCCGTGACCGCGACGGGCGACAGCGGGGCCCAGGCGACCGCCTCCCCGGTATCCGCCGCGGCGACGGCGTCCAACAGGGCGGCACGCTGCAGGGGATCGGAAAGATCGTCACCCAGGCTGTTGCGTCGCTCCTCGCCATAGAGATCCCGGGGCAGGCGGATGGCGGGGTGGGGCCGGAAGCCCTCGGATGCGAGCCTCTCGAGCGGGTCGCGCACCAGGTCCTCCAGCGGCCGGTCGTGCGCGAGCTGGTTGACGAAAGACGTATTGGCCCCGTTCTCCAGCATGCGCCGCACCAGGTACGGCAACAGGGCCTCGTGGGTGCCCACCGGGGCATAGATCCGGACCGGCGCCGGCCCCGGCCAGAGCTCGGCGAGGGCGGCATAGACCTCCTCACCCATGCCCTGCAGACGCTGGAACTCGAACCGGGCCCCGTCAGGGGCGGCATGCAGGATCCAGGCGAGGGTCCAGGCGTTGTGGGTGGCGAACCGCGGGTAGAGGCGTTCACCGGCCGCGAAGAGGCGGCGCACGCAGGCCTGGTAACAGGTATCCGTCGCCGCCTTGCGTGTGAAGACCGGGAACCCGTCCAGCCCGCGCTCCTGGGCACGCTTGATCTCGGTGTCCCAGTAGGCGCCCTTGACCAGCCGGACCGGGATACAGCACCCCGTCGCCTCCGCCAGCGACCTCAGCCAGTCGATCACCGCCGGGGCGCGTTTCTGGTAGGCCTGCACGGCCAGCCCCAGCCCGTCCCAGCCCGAGAGCGCCGGATCGCGCCGCACCGCCTCGAACAAGGCCAGCTGCAGCTCCAACCGGTCGGCCTCCTCGGCATCGATCGTCAAGCCAATGCCGGCCTCCTTCGCCATCACGCACAACGCACGCAGGCGCGGGAGCAGTTCCTCCTGGATACGTGCCTGTTGGCGGTACTCGTAACGGGGATGCAGGGCCGAGAGCTTCACCGAGACGCCGTGGGCCGCGCGCCAGTCATCCGGGTGCGGCTGCTCGCCCAGCACGCGGATGGCCTCCGCATAGGCCGCGTGATACCGCTCGGCCTGGGCGGGTGCGACCGCCGCCTCCCCCAGGCAGTCGAAGGAATAGCGGATCCCCGGGGTGCCGGCAGCCCGGCGCAGGGCCTCGGCCAGGGTCTCCCCGAAGACGAACTGTCCGGCCAGGTGGCGCATGGCCTCACGCAGCAGCAGGCGCGCCGTCTCTTCGCCCACCCGGGCCGCCAGCCGCTTCCACCCGGATTCCGGCCGTTCCAGCAGCGCCCGCTCGGCGCGCGCCAGCCGCCCCCCCAGCCAGAGTCCCCAGACGGCCGCATGTGCCAGCCAATGGGTGCGCTCCCCCGCCAGTTCCGCGGCCCACTCGCCCCGGGCCAGGACGTCCTCGATCAGCCGGTGGGCGGTGGCGGCGTCCGGGATTCGCAGCAGGCTCTCGGCCAGGCACAAAAGGAGCACGCCTTCCCCGGTGGTCAGGTCATAGCGATGCAGCAAGGCCGTAAGCCCGCCGGCGCGCCGCATCCGTTCCCGCGCCTCGGCCGCGATGCCACGCGCCAGGCGCGCCACCGCCTCGCGGTGACGCGGTTCCGTGGCGGCCTCGGCCGCCAGCGCACGCAGGACCTCGCGCTCGTCCCGGCGTGCATCTCGATGGACTGCCCGGCGTTGCATCCCTATCCCTGCCGCCCTGGTGGACTCCGATGCATCACAGGAGTATACCTGCACGCGCCCCAGGCAGTCGGAGCACGACCCGATGACCCCGGAACGCTATCGCCGCATCCTCGAGGTCCTCGAACGCCGCCAGCCCGACCTCACGGTGGTGCTGGAAGGCGTGCACAAGCCCCACAATCTCTCCGCCATCCAGCGCACGGCGGACGCCGTCGGGGTGCTCGAGGTGCATGCCGTGGCCCCGGAGCGGCCCTACCGGGGTCACCGCAAGACCGCCATGGGCAGCGAGAAATGGGTGGACGCCCACAGCCACCCGGACATCGAGACCGCCATCGCGCACCTGCAGGGGCGGGGTTTCCGCGTGCTGGCCGCCCACCTCTCGGACCGCGCCCGGGATTTCCGGGAATGCGACTACACCCGGCCGACCGCCCTGCTGCTGGGTACGGAGAAGTACGGGGTGAGTGCGCGGGCGCTGGCACGGGTGGACGGCGAGGTCCGGCTGCCCATGGTGGGCATGGTGGCCTCCCTGAACGTCTCGGTGGCTGCCGCCGTGCTGCTCTACGAGGCCCAGCGCCAGCGCCAGGCCGCCGGCCTCTACGACCGGCCGCGCCTCTCCCCCGCCGAGATCCAACGCCGGCTGTTTCGCCTGGGCTACCCGCGGCTCGCCGCGCGCTACGATGCGCTCGGGCTGCCCTACCCGCGGCTCGGTCCGCGGGGCGAGCTGCTCGACCCGGTGCCCGAGGCCGTACGGCGCGGCCGGCCCTGATGCGGCTCACCGCCCGGCCCCGAGCAGCCGGCATTCGTAGCGCGCCGGTTCCCCTTCCCCGCGTACCAGGTCACCGACGTGTATCCCGAAGCGCCCCTGCCGGAGGTCGGCGAAGTACAGCCTGAGGGTCTGGCGCACCACCTCGAAGGCCAGTGCATCCCAGGGAATCTCCTCCTCGCGCAGCATACGCACCTCCAGGCTCTCGGTGCCGGGGGCGTAACCGGGGCGGGTCAGGCGCGCCCGAAAGAGCATGTAGACCTGGTCGATGTGGGGCAGGCTGAAGACCGTGAACAGGGCCTCGGGTGCCACCTCGGCCCGGGCCTCTT
The DNA here is from genome assembly GCA_003695825.1 of Gammaproteobacteria bacterium. Lineage (GTDB taxonomy): Bacteria > Pseudomonadota > Gammaproteobacteria > Thiohalobacterales > Thiohalobacteraceae > J048. The sequence goes on from RFHK01000045.1 coordinate 7,502, forward strand.
CGTGCGTCTCGCGCGCCGCGGCCTCCTCCACCGTCTCGCCGTTCTCCATGAAGCCGGCCGGCAGCGTCCACAGGCCGCGGCGGGGTTCGATGGCCCGCCGGCACAGCAGCACGCGATCGCCCTCGGCCACGATGCAGCCGGCCACGATGCGCGGGTTCTCGTAGTGGACATGGCCGCAGAGGCTGCAGACCTGCCGTGGACGGCTGTCCCCCTCCGGCACGCGCAGCCGGGTGGGACCACCGCATTCGGTACAGTACTGTTGCATGGCTCGCCCTCCTGGGAGCCCGATCTTGCCGCTCAGCCCCCCGGCTGGCAACCGATTGACCCCCCGTGCCGTCCCTGTATACCCTTCCGGGATGCCCCCGGTCTTGGCCCCGCACGCCGGCGGCCGGGAGACCACCATGCACAAGGCACGCCGCTGGATCCTGCTGCTCGCCCTGCTCCTGCTGGCCGGGGCCTACCTGCGATTCCGCCCGCCCGCCCCGTTGCCGGTGGTGGTCGTGCCGGTGACGCGCGGCACCGTGGAGGCCACCGTCACCAACACGCGCGCCGGCACGCTCAAGGCCTGCCGCCGCGCCCGCCTGTCGCTCCCGGTGGGCGGTCAGATCGCCCGCCTGCTCGTCCACGAGGGCCAGCAGGTGGCCGCCGGGACCCTGCTGCTCGAGCTCTGGAACCGGGACCGGGCGGCGGCGCTGGCGGTGGCGCGCGCCGAACGGGACGCTGCACAGGCCCGGGCCCGGGAGGCCTGTGCCCCGGTGGTCGCCGCCTACCGCGAACTGGTCCGCGTCCGCAAGCTGGTGCGCCGCAAGGCGGCGAGCCCGGAACGGCTCGACCGTGCCCGCGCGGAGGCCGACAGCCGCCAGGCCGCCTGCGAAGCGGCCCAGGCGAGCCTGCAGGTGGCACGTGCGCGCGTCGAGGCCGCCCAGGCGGCACTCGACCAGACCCGCCTGCGCGCCCCCTTCGCCGGCACCGTCGCCGAGATCAACGGTGAAGTCAGTGAATACGTCACGCCCTCGCCCGTAGGGGTGGCCACCCTGCCCGTCATCGACCTGATCGACACCCGCTGCCTGTACGCCAGCGCCCCGATCGACGAAGTGGAGGCCCCGCGCCTGCACCCGGGCCTGCCGGTCCGCATCCACCTCGACGCCTTCCCCGGCCGGGCCTTTCCCGGACGCCTGGTACGCATCGCCGCCTACGTCCAAACGCGGGAGAAACAGGCCCGCACGGTGGAGGTGGAGGCGGAGTTCACGCCCCGGCCGGCCGGGGTGCCCCTGCTGCCCGGCTACACCACGGACGTCGAGGTCCTGCTCGCCGTGCACCGGGACGTCCTGCGCGTCCCCACCGAGGCGCTGCAGGACGGCACGGTATACCGCCTCACCCCCGACGACCGCCTGGAACGGGTCCGAGTCGTCACGGGCCTGCACAACTGGCAATGGACGGAGATCCGGCACGGCTTGCGGCCCGGCGACCGCATCGTGCTCGACCCTGGACGCACCGGCCTCGCCCCCGGGCGCCGCGTGCGTCCCCGGCCAGGGACCCTGCCGGAGCCCGGGGATCGAAGCGCTGATCTGGCCAGGGCTCGACAGGATGCCGGGGCATGATCCGCCTCGAGCACGTCAGCCGCCTCTATGCCGTGGGTGACCAGGTGGTCCACGCCCTGGACGACGTGAACCTGGTGATCGAGCCCGGCGAATACCTGAGCGTCATGGGTCCCTCGGGTTCCGGCAAGTCCACGCTGCTGCACCTGCTCGGCCTGCTCGACCGCCCCGACCGGGGCCGATACCTGTTCCACGGCGAGGACACCGCACGACTCGACGACCGGCACCTGGCGCGGTTGCGTCGGCGGCACATCGGTTTCGTGTTCCAGTTCTTCCACCTCGTGCCCCGCTTGAGCGCCGCCGGCAACGTGGAGCTGCCGATGATGCTCGACGGCTGGCCCCTGCCCCGGCGGCGGGCGCGGGTACGCCGGCTGCTCGAGGCGGTGGGCCTGGCCGACCGCGCCCGCCACCGACCGGACCAGCTCTCCGGGGGGCAGCGCCAGCGCGTGGCCATTGCACGGGCCCTGGCGCTGGATCCCGAGCTGGTGCTGGCCGACGAGCCCACGGGCAACCTGGACCAGGCCGCGGGACACGAGATCCTCGACCTGCTCGAGGCCGTGGTGGCCCAGGGCCGGACCCTGGTACTGGTCACGCACGACCCGGAACTCGGGCACAGGGCACCCCGCCGGCTCCAGATGCGCGACGGACGGCTGTTCGAATCCCCGGGAGGGGTGGGCTGAGATGTCCTGGCTCGATACCTTGCGCCTGGCCCTCGGCAGCCTGCGTTTCACACCGGTACGTACCGCCCTGACGGTTCTCGCCATGGCCATCGGGGTTGCCGCCGTGCTCCTGCTCACCGCCCTGGGCGAGGGTGCCCGCGCCTATGTCGTGCGGGAATTCGCCTCGCTCGGCACCCACCTGCTGTTCGTCCTGCCCGGCCATGCGCACACCCGCGGGCTCAGCCTGGCCACCGGGCTGGTCTCCTCGGTGCGGCCACTGACCCTGGACGACGCCGCCGCCCTGAAGGGACTCCCCGCGGTCGCCGCCGTCGCCCCCATCGTCGTGGGATCCGCGCAGGTGCGGGCCGGCGGCATCGGGCGGGACAGCGTGGTGCTGGGCAGCACGGCGGAACTGCGCACGGTGCGCCACTGGCGGATGCAGCGCGGGCGCTTCCTGGACCCGGGGGACTGGCACCGGGCCCGGGCGCAGTGCGTGCTCGGCCCCACCGTGGCGCGGGCCCTGTTCGGCAATGCCCGGGCCGTGGGCAAGCGGGTCCGGATCGGGGACCGGAGATTCCGGGTCGTGGGCATCCTGGCCTCGGTGGGGCGCACCTTCGGCTTCGACAACGGGGAACTGGTCATCGTGCCGGTCGCGGCCGCCCAGGCCCTCTTCGACCGCGAGGGGCTGTTCCGGATTCTCGTGGCGGCACGGAACGAGGCGACGCTGGCATCGGCCCGGCGCAGCGTCCGCCGGGTGCTCTTGCGTCGGCACCGCGGGCACGAGGACTTCACGCTGCTCACCCAGGGGGCACTGCTTGCCACCTTCGAGCGCATCCTCCGCGCCCTCACCCTCGCCGTGGCCACGATCGCGGCGGTGAGCCTGGGCGTGGCCGGGGTGTTGATCATGAACGTGCAGCTCATCGGCGTCGCCCGCCGTGTTCCCGAGATCGGGCTGCTGCGGGCCCTCGGGGCGACCCGCGGGCAGGTGCTCGGGCTCTTCCTGTGCGAGTCGGGTCTGCTGTCGCTGGGCGGCGCCCTCGCGGGGGTGGCGGCCGGCATGCTCGGGGCAGGACTGCTCGGAGCGATGCTCCCTGCGCTCGCGCCCCTGCATGCCCCCGCCTGGGCCGGGCTGGCCGCCCCGGCCCTGGCGGTGGGGACGGGCCTGCTCTTCGGACTGCTGCCGGCCCGGCGCGCGGCGGCCCTGGACCCGGTGCGCGCCCTGGAGCGGCGATGAACCTGCGCTGGCGGGACGCTTTGCGGCTCGTCGGCGGCAGCCTCGCCGCCCAGCCCTTGCGCAGCCTGCTCACGGTCCTCGGTATCGCCCTGGGCATCGCTACCGTGGTACTGCTCACTTCCCTCGGCGAGGGCCTGCGCCAGTACGTGCTGGCCCAGTTCACCCAGTTTGGAACGCACCTCATCGCCATCAATCCCGGCAAGGCGAAGGTGCATGGCACCTCGGTGGGCATCTTCGGCAGCGAACGACCGCTCACCCTGGAGGATGCCGCGGCGCTGCGCCGGGTTCCGGGCGTGGAGGCGGTGGTGCCCTTCACCTATGCCCAGGCCGACGTGCGCTTCGAAGGCCGCACGCGCACCGTGTTCGTCTACGGCGTGGGCGCCCAGATGCCCGCGGCCTACCGTTTCCGGGTGGCAGCCGGCCGCTTCCTGCCCGACGCACCGCACGGCACGGCCCGACCCTTCGCCGTGCTCGGCAGCCACCTGCGCCGGGCCTTGTTCGGCGACCGCTCACCGCTGGGAGCGCGGATCCGTATCGCCCAGGAGCGCTACCTGGTCATCGGCGTCATGGAACCGAAAGGGACCTTCCTGGGCTTCGACATGGACGATGCCGTCTATATCCCGGCCGGACGCGCGCTCGCCCTGTTCGACCGCGAGAGCCTGGTGGAGATCGACGTGCTCTACCGGCCCACCCTCCCCGTGGACCAGGTGGTGCGGGCCCTGCGGCGCCTGCTCACCGCGCGCCACGGCCGGGACGACGTCACCTTCACCACGGAGAAAGACATGCTCGAGGTCCTGGGCGACATCCTCGACATGCTCACGCTCACGGTCGCCGGCCTGGGGGGCATCTCCCTGCTGGTCGGTGCAGTGGGCATCCTGACGCTGCAGAGTATCGCGGTGGCGGAACGCACCCGGGAGGTCGGCCTGCTGCGGGCCCTGGGCGCGGAGACGGGCACGATCGCGGCACTCTTCCTGGGCGAGGCGGCGCTGCTCGGCACCGCCGGCGGCCTCGCCGGGCTGGGCCTCGGGCTCGGGGGCGCGTACCTGCTCGGCCTCCTCATCCAGGGCCTGCCCGTGCATCCCTCCGGCACCTACGCCGGCCTGGCCCTGGGCGTGGCCCTGGGCGTGGGACTGCTCGCAGGGCTCTACCCGGCCCTGCGGGCCGCGCGCCTCGACCCGGTGGAGGCCCTGCGGACGGAATGAGTCGTGCGCACTCAGAGGTCGTTGACCAGCACGATCTTGCCCAGGTGGGCCCGGGATTCCATGCGGGCATGGGCGGCCGCGACCTCGGTGAAGCCGAAACGGGCCTCGTCCAGCAAGGGCCGCAGGCGCCCTGCATCGACCCGGGAAGCGATCGCGCGCAGGATCTCGCCATGGTGCTCACGGCGCACGTCGTGCAACATCGGGATCAACATGAACACGGTATGCAGGCTGAGCTGCTTGGCGAAGGCCGGCCGGATGTCCAGCGTGGAACGGCCGCTGATGGTCACCACCTGGCCGTAGAGCGCAGCGGCCGTGATCGAATCGGCCAGGACCTGCTTGCCCACGGTGTCGAAGACCGCATCGAACCCGCGTCCGTCGGTGAGCCGGTCGACGTAGGCCGCCACCGATTCTTCCGGGTAGAGGATCGTGTCCTCGGCACCCAGCGACTGCGCCACCTCGGCCTTGCGTGCACTGCCCACGGTGACGGCCACCCGCGCCCCGGCGTCGCGGGCGAGCTGCACACCGATGTGCCCCACGCCGCCCGTGCCGCCATGGATCAGCAGCCGCATGCCCGCGTGCACCCCGAGCTTGTCCACCAGCGCCTCCCAGGCCGTGATGGAGACCAGGGGCAAGGCGGCGGCCTCCTCCAGGGGCAGGGAGCGCGGTGCAGGGGCGAGGAGGCGTGCGTCGGCGAGCATGTATTCGGCCAGGGCGCCCGGCAACCCCTTGACTCCGCCGGCGCAGCCGTAGACGGCGTCCCCTTCCCGAAAGGTCGTCACGCCCGCTCCCACGCGGTCGACGACGCCGGCCACGTCGCCATGCAGGATGGCGGGGAAATCCGGCCCCACCGGCACATCGCCGCGCCGGATCTTGGTGTCCACCGGGTTGAGGCTGGTCGCCCTCACGCGGACCCGGACCTGCCCGGGACCGGGCTCGGGGTCCGGCACCTCACGCGGTGTGAAGACCTCGGGTGGACCAAAACGTTCGATCACCATGGCTTTCATCGCCCACACCCCCGATTGAGCTTGAAACCAGGGCGACTATGCTTACATCAATCGAGGAAGCAATGCCAGCGAGGAGGAGCAGCGATGGAGATTCGTTCCCCGGCGTTCGAGCACATGGGCGCCATTCCCATGGTCTATACCTGCGAAGGCCGCGACATCTCGCCGCCCCTGGAATTTCGCGGGGTACCGGAGGAAGCCTCGAGCCTGGTACTGATCGTCGACGATCCCGATGCCCCGGATCCCCAGGCACCGAAGATGACCTGGGTCCACTGGGTGCTCTACAACCTCCCCCCGGATACGGAAGGCCTGCCCGAAGGAGTGGGGGTGCTGCCGGACGGGACGCTCGAGGGCATCAACGACTGGGGACGGACCGGCTACGGGGGGCCCTGTCCGCCCATCGGGCGCCACCGCTACTTTTTCAAGCTCTACGCCCTCGACTGCCAGTTGCCCGACCTCGAGGAACCCAACCGGCAGATGCTCGAATCCGCGATGCAGGGGCACGTGATCGCCACCGCGGAGCTCGTCGGCACCTACGAGAAACAGCGTCCCTGATCTGCGGGCGCAACCGGTGACGGACTCCAACCACCCGACGCGGAGGATACGACCATGATCGGTGCCAAGAACGTGATCTTCGGATTCTTCTTCCTCGCCTTCACCGCGGCCCTCGGCCCCTACATGATCGTGAAACTGATGCCCGATACCGAGAAGGCGGCCCAACAGCGCCAAAAGGCCATGGCGGAACTCCAGGTCCTGGCCAGCAACGACTTCGAACGGGACCTGGAACCCGTGTCTGCCGAGACACTCGGCCGGCTCAATACTCGGGGGCTCCTCGCCCTGAACCGTTTCCTGCAGCAACGCGCCCTCGTGGACGCCGTCAAGGCCGGTCCCCATGCCCATGGCAACCTGGAGGCGCTGCTCAACATCGCAGTGGGCGTCGTGCTGGCCTTCCTGGCCCTTCCGGCCTGGTTCAAGCAATTGATCAGCTGGTGTTTCCTGCTCGGTGCCCTCTTCCACGCCGGCATGCTCTATCTCAGCGTGGTGTTCGGCCTGGGCTGGGCGGGCACCCTGCTCGGGACCGGGATCGGCCCGGTACTGATCCTGCTCGGCCTGGTCCTGGCCGGGGTGGGTGCGGCCTGGGGATGGCGCCCGAGGCAGGGTAGCATGTAAGAATATGCTTACGTTACTTTAGGATTTTCTACCTATTGACGATTTCTGCCAGATCGGTATCATTCCGCCGCGACAACAGGTAACGAACCACAGCTTCACAGGGGAACAAGATGGACACACGCAAGCCTGCGCCCCAGGGAGCGGGGCGCGCGATCCTGCCTACCGCCTTGGCGGTCCTCTTCGGTGGCTCCACCGCCCACGCGGTGAGCATCTCCGAGATCTTCTATGACGCCGTTGGCCGCGATGCCGACCACACCTTCATCGAGCTCGTCGGCCGCCCCGGCGAGTCCCTGGACGGGCTGATCCTCGTCGGCGTCAACGGCAGCAACGGCGAAGACTATCTTCGCATCCCGCTCTCCGGGATCTTACCGGACACCGGTGTCTACCTGATCGCCGACGGAAGCGCAGGGCACAGCAGCGTGCCCGGCGCACAACGCTACACGGACGCCGACCTGCAAAACGGCCCGGACAGTCTCCAGTTGCGCCGCGGTGGGCACGTCCTCGACGCCGTGGGTTACGGGGATTTCACGGACGCCCGGTTCGCCGGCATCGGTACGCCGGCACCCGACGCCCCACCCGGCAAGTCCCTGACGCGGATCGCCTGGACCGGAGACAATGGTCACGATTTCGTCGTCACCGACCCTTCTCCAGGCATCGCCGTGCCTGCGCCGGTCCCCGTACCCGCCGCCCTCTGGCTCTTCGGCTCCGGCCTGGGCGTACTGGGCCTGCGGGCACGCGGCCGGACACCCACTCCCGGTACATAACGTTCTCCGCCTCCAACCTCGGGCACGTCCAGGGAGGGATACCGTGGCAAGGAGGCCACCACGCCCGAGTCTTTGGGCCTGCCGCCAGGCAGGCCCTTTTTTTGAATTGAATGCAGGACATGAAAAAGCCCCGACCGTGCCGGGCACGATCGGGACTCGGAATAGGAGCCTGGCGGTGACCTACTTTCGCACGGGGGTGAAGCCCGACCGTCCGTCCAGTGGACGGACGCAGCGGGCTGAACGCCCGCAACAGCGGGCCGGACCGGCCGAAGGCCGGCCCCGCATTATGAAAGGGTTGCGGGGTCTCCCCGTGCAAAACATGAAAAAGCCCCGACCGTGCCGGGCACGATCGGGACTCGGAATAGGAGCCTGGCGGTGACCTACTTTCGCACGGGGAGACCCCGCACTATCATCGGCGATGCGCCGTTTCACTTCCGAGTTCGGGATGGGATCGGGTGGTTCCGACGCTCTATGGCCGCCAGGCGATTCGGTTTCTCCAACCACCGCCCTGCGGTGCGGAGAGAATTCGGAATCGAGAAAGCAGGGCAGTTGCACTCTGCTCGACCTCTCGCGGCGACAAACCGCTTGAGTGTTATATGGTCAAGCCTCACGGGCAATTAGTACCGGTTAGCTACACGCATTACTGCGCTTCCACACCCGGCCTATCAACGTCCTGGTCTCGGACGGCCCTTCAGGGACCTCAAGGGTCCAGGGAGGTCTCATCTTGGGAGGGGCTTCCCGCTTAGATGCTTTCAGCGGTTATCCCGTCCGCACATAGCTACCCGGCAGTGCCACTGGCGTGACAACCGGAACACCAGAGGTGCGTCCAC
>RFHK01000004.1 GCA_003695825.1 Gammaproteobacteria bacterium
CCTGGGGCGGATGGCGCGCGAGAAAGCCCTCCGTGTAGCCCCGGCTGGAGAGGTTCTCGAGCTGGGTGAGCAGCGCGGGATCGAAGGGACGCCCGGCGAGGGCATCGTCGATGGCCCGGCGGTAGGCCTGGGTCACCCGGGCGACATAGTAGGGTGACTTGGTGCGGCCCTCGATCTTGAGGCCGTCCACGCCGATGGCGACCAGGCGTTCGACGAGCCGGATGGCACGCAGGTCCTTCGAGTTCAGGATGTAGGTTCCCTGGGCGTCTTCCTCGATGGGCATGAATTCGCCCGGGCGCTCGGACTCCTCCAGCAGGGCGGTGTGCACGTGCGGGACGGCCTCGCCAGTGGCGGGATCCTCGCGCGCGGGATGTACCCGGTACGCCCAGCGGCAGGCATTGGTGCAGGTCCCCTGGTTGGCGTCCCGGTGGTTGAAATAGCCCGAGAGCAGGCAGCGCCCCGAGTAGGCGATGCACAGGGCGCCGTGCACGAAGACCTCGAGCTCGATGTCCGGGCACTGCTGGCGGATCTCCTCGATCTCCTCGATCGAGAGCTCGCGCGAGAGGATGACGCGGCGGATGCCCTGGCGTTCCCAGAAACGCACCGCGGCATGGTTCAGGGTATTGGCCTGCACCGAGAGATGGACAGGCAGCTCCGGCCAGCGTTCACGCACCAGCAGGATCAATCCCGGGTCGGCCAGGATGAGCGCGTCCGGCGAGAGCGCTACGACCGGCTCCATGTCCGCGAGAAAGGTCGCCAGCTTGGCATTGTGGGGCAGCACGTTCACGGCCAGGAAGAAACGCCGCCCGGCGGCCCGCACGCGCCGGATGCCCTCGGCGAGCGTCTCCAGCCGGTGGAAGTCGTTGTTGCGCACGCGCAGGCTGTAGCGCGGGATGCCGGCATAGACAGCGTCCGCGCCGAAGGCCAGCGCATGGTCGATGTGCTTGAGGGTCCCGGCCGGGGCCAGGAGTTCGGGTGCCTTCATGAGGGAGGACTGCCTGCCGATGACGGTGACAGACTACCCGAGCATCCGCGGGCCCTGCAATTCGGGGCCAGGCGTTGCGGCGGGTGCTGCTGGTGATCTTCCTGGCGTCCGGTTTCATGTACCTGCGCCTGTGGCTGGGATGAGGCGGGCCCGCTGACGCGCCAGCGCCCAGGCGACGTGCTCGCGCACCAGAGCGGAGGGATGGGAGGTCCGTCGTTCCAGGACCGCCGTGATCTCCGTCGAGGGCGGGGCGTTGCCGAGCGCGACGGCGATGTTGCGCAACCAGCGTTCGTGGCCCAGGCGGCGGATGGCCGAACCTTCCGTCTTCTTCAGGAAGGTCTGCTCGTCCCAGGCGAAGAGGTCGACCAGCCGTGGCGCCTCCAGCCCGTGGCGCGGCAGGAAGTCGGTCTCGGTCGTGGGCCGGGCGAAGCGGTTCCAGGGACACACCAGCTGGCAGTCGTCGCAGCCGTAGATGCGGTTGCCGAGCAGCGGGCGCAAGGGCTCCGGGATGGGGCCATGCAGCTCGATGGTGAGGTAGGAGATGCAGCGTCGTGCATCCACCACGCCCGGGGCCACGATGGCCCCGGTGGGGCAGGCCTGGATGCAGGCGGTGCAAGTGCCGCAATGGTCGCTTTGCGGGCGGTCCACGGGCAGGGCCAGGTCGGTGTAGATCTCGCCCAGGAAGAACCAGGACCCGTGCTCGCGGTCTATCAGGTTGGAGTGCTTGCCTTGCCAGCCGAGGCCGGCCTTGACCGCCAGGGGTTTCTCCAGCACCGGGGCGCTGTCGCAGAAGACCCGGTAGCCGAAGGGGCCGATTTCCTCCTCGATGCGACGCGCGAGCCGCGCGAGGCGCTTGCGCACCACCTTGTGGTAGTCCCGTCCCAGCGCATAGCGCGAGATGAAGGCCCGCTCCGGCTGCGTCAGTATTTCTTCCCCCTGGAGTTCCGGTCCGAGCCAGTAGTTCATGGCGGCCGAGATGACGGTGCGCGTGCCCGGCACCAGCTCCGCCGGGCGGGTGCGTTTCGTCCCGTGACGCGCCATGTAGGCCATCTCACCGTGGTATCCCCGCGCAAGCCAGGCGAAATGGGCGCGCTCGGCGGCGGCGAGCTCGGTGTCCGCGAAGCCGATGCGCTGGAACCCCAGTTCCCGTCCCCAGCGGCGGATGCGCGCGGCGAGGGTGTCCGGTGCCGGCCTCGGGGTGCCCGTCATGGTGCATCGTCTCCGGAGACCGGTGGGGCGGCCCAGCGCAGCCAGGCATAGCCGCACAGCCCGGAGACCAGCGAGGCGGCCAGGATCCCCATGCGGGCGGCGTTGATCCGGGCCTCGTCCCCGGGGAAGGCCAGGTCGGCGATGAAGATCGACATGGTGAAGCCGATTCCGCCCAGCCATGCCGCCCCCAGGATGTGGCGCAGGCCCACCTTCGGCGGCAGCCTGCCGATCCCCAGGCGTACCGCCAGGGCGGTGGTGCCGCCAATGCCGATCAGCTTGCCCAGGACCAGCCCCAGGAGGATGCCGGGGGCCAGCGGATCGGTGACGGCCTGCTGCAGGTGTTGCGGGGTGAGCACGATGGCGGCGTTGGCCAGGGCGAAGAGGGGTACCACGACGTAGGCCACCGGCAGGTGGAGGCTGCTCTCGAGCCGTTGCAGGGGCGAGATGGCGAGCTCGACGGTCTGGGTCATCTTCCAGAGGGTGCCGGTCTGCTCCGGGTTGAGCAGGAGCGGGGTGGCGGGCGTGCCTTGCCGGCGAAAGCGTTCGAGCAGCCCCTGCATGCGGCGCGTGAAGGTCTCCGGGGGCAACCGGGGCCGGGCGGGGATCGTCCAGGCGGCGAAGACGCCCGCGACCGTGGCATGGATGCCGGAACCTTCGAAGGCCATCCAGAGCAGGGCGGCGAGGAGGAAGTAGGGCAGGGGACGGCGCACTCCCAGCCGGTTGAGCACCACCAGGCCGAGCAGGATCCCGGCCGCGGCCAGCAGGGCGTCGACGTGCAGGGTGTCGGTGTAGAACAGGGCGATGACGGTCACTGCACCCAGGTCGTCGACGATGGCGAGGGCCACGAGGAAGGTGATCAGCGCCTTGGGAACGCGTTCGCCCAGGAGTGCCATCACGCCCACGGCGAAGGCGATGTCCGTGGCCATGGGGATGCCCCAGCCCCGGAGGTTCTCGCCGCCGTGGTTGAGCCCGGCATAGAGCAGCGCCGGGACCACCATGCCGCCCAGTGCGGCCAGTACGGGGAGCAGGGCCTGTTGCAGGCGGGAGAGTTCCCCCACCAGTACCTCGCGCTTGATCTCCAGCCCCACCACGAAGAAGAAGAGGGTCATCAGCCCGTCGTTGATCCAGTGATGCACGCTGTGCGCGATGCGCCAGGGACCGAGGTCGATGGCGACGACGGTGTGCAGCAGGTGCCGGTACTCGTCCGCGAGCGGGGAATTGGCGATGCCGAGGGCCGCCAGGGCGCAGACCATGAGCAGGACGCCCATGGTGGTCTGGCGGTGGAGGAATTCCTCGAATGGTGTCAGCAACCGGTCGAAGGCGCCTTCCCAGGGGGCGAGGTGCTCGTCGGGTACGGGCATGGAGGCTCCTCGTTGTCGGATCGCGGGGTTTCCGGGACGATTGCGTGCAATGGTATAACACGGGGAGCCGACGTCGGAGCCAGGCATGGAAGGACTCTATACCGCCGCCGGGGTCAGGGAACTGGATCGCATCGCCATCGAGGAGGCCGGGATCCCCGGCTACACCCTCATGCGGCGGGCCGGTGCCGCCGTGCATCGCCTCGTGGCGGCCCGCTTGCCACCCGGGGCCCCCCTGCTGGTGCTCTGCGGGTTGGGCAACAATGCCGGGGACGGCTACGTGGTGGCCCGGCTGGCGCGCCAGGCGGGCAGGCCGGTCACGGTCCTCACCCCGGCCGACCCCCAGCGGCTGCGCGGTGATGCGCGCCGCGCGTTCGAGGATGCAGCCGCCGCCGGCATCGTGCCGGTCCGCTACCGGGAGGGGGATGCGCTGCCCCCGGCCGGCGGGGTGGTGGATGCCCTGCTCGGGACCGGCCTGGAACGTCCGGTGACGGGGGCCTGGCGCACCCTCGTCGAGGGGGTCAACGCCCTGCCGGTCCCGCGCATCGCGGTCGACGTCCCCAGCGGACTGGACGCGGACCGGGGGACGGTGCTGGGCATCGCCTTCCGGGCCGAGGCGACGGTGACCTTCATCGGGCGCAAGCTGGGGTTGTACACCGCGCAGGCGGCCGACCACACCGGGCGGGTGCATTTCGACGCGCTCGGCGTGCCTGAAGCGGTGCGCCGGCGCGTGACCCCCGTGGCCTGGCGCATGACGGCGCAAGAGGCCGCGGAGCTGCTCGCCCCCCGCCCGCGGACCTTGCACAAGGGGCACGCCGGGCATGTCCTGGTGATCGGGGGACAGCCCGGCATGTCCGGTGCCGCCCGGCTGGCCGGCGAGGCCGCGGCGCGTGTCGGGGCCGGGCTGGTGAGCCTGGCCGTGCACCCGGCGCAGGCGGCCTGTGCGGGTGCCGGCCGGCCCGAGCTGATGGTCCATGCCGCGGCAGACGGAGCCTTGCCGGAAGGGCTCGCCCGGCGTGCCACCGTGCTGGCGGTTGGTCCGGGGTTGGGGGAGAGCGACTGGGCCCGGAGGCTCTGGGACCGGGTCCTCTCGCTGCCCCAGCCGAAGGTCGTCGATGCCGATGCCCTCCGGCTCCTGGCGGAGGCCCCCCGGCGGCGCGAGGACTGGATCCTCACCCCGCACCCAGGAGAGGCGGCCCGGTTGCTGGGCGCTACGGCGGCGGAGGTCCAGGCCGACCGGCCCGCGGCGGTGCGGGCCCTGCAGGCGCGCTACGGCGGGGTGGTGGTACTCAAGGGACCGGGCACCCTGGTCCACGACGGGCATCGCCTGCTGCTCTCCGATACCGGCAATCCCGGCATGGCCTCGGGCGGCATGGGCGACGTGCTCACGGGAGTGATTGCCGGGCTGTTGGCACAGGGGATCCCGCCCCTCGAGGCGGCGGCCCTGGGGGCCTGGGTCCACGGGGCCGCCGCGGACCGGGCGGCGCAGCGCCGGGGGGAGCGGGGATTGCTCGCGCAGGACCTGATGGGGCCGTTGCAGCGGCTGGTCAATCCGGGCAGCGTGGACACGCACACCCCGGCATCGGGCGGATGCGAATGAGGCACGGGGCCCCGGCCTGGCAGTCGGTGGCGTTGCCGGACGAGGCCGCCACCCTCGCGCTGGGGCGGCGGCTCGCCCTCCCGCTCGCACGTCACCCGGGATTGGTCCGCCTGGAAGGCCCGCTGGGTGCGGGCAAGACGACCCTCGTGCGTGGTCTCCTGCGCGGCCTGGGACATTCCGGTCCCGTACGCAGTCCCACCTATACCCTGATCGAACCCTACGAGGGCCTGGCCGTCCCCGTCTATCACCTCGACCTCTATCGCCTAGCCGACCCGGAAGAACTCGAATGGCTCGGCTTTCGCGACCTCGTCGTGGAAAAGGCGCTGCTGCTCGTGGAATGGCCGGAGCGCGCCGGTGACCGCCTGCCGGACCCGGTGCTCGAGATCGGGCTCCACTTCCGGGACAGCGAGGGGCGCGAGGCCCGCCTCGTCCCCCGGCAGGAAGCCCTGGCTCGCACGCTCATACAGTCACTTGCCGGCGAATCGTCAGGCGATGGTTCTTGAACGTGCGCTAGCCGGCGGAAACCTAAGAAGAAAAACTTGCATTTCCCCGGGATGGGTGTCTAGACTCCAGGGGACGAGAGGGAAGCGCGCGAGGGGGATGGGTATGCATCGCTGGGTTCTTGGGCCGCTCCTGGGGCTCCTGCTCCTGGTGCCCGGGATCGCGCCGGCGGCGACGGTGGAAGCGCTCGGGTTCTCGCGGCAGGCGGGCGAGCTGCGGCTGGTCGTTCGGCTCGACCGGCCGGTCGCGCACCGGATCTTCACGCTCACCGATCCCGACCGGGTGGTGATCGACCTTCCCGGCACCCGGTTGCGGGTGGCTCGCCTGCCGACGCCGCAGGGCCTGGTTCGCGGCCTGCGGCACGGCATCCACAAGGGGCGAGACCTGCGGCTGGTGCTCGACCTGTCGGCCGCGGCCAGGCCGCGCAGCTTTCTCGAGCGACCGCACGGGGCGACGGGGCCGGCCCGCCTGGTGGTGGAACTGGTACCGGCGTCACGCCGCCGCCAGCCGGTGAAGACGGCGGCCCGGGAAGTGGCGCATCCCCGGGACCTCGTCATCGCCGTCGATGCCGGGCACGGGGGCAAGGACCCCGGTGCGCGGGGACGCTATGGCACGCGGGAGAAGGACGTGGTCCTCGCCATCGCCCGCCGGTTGGTCCGGCTCATCGACGCCGAGCCGGGCATGCATGCCGTGATGACCCGACGTGGCGATCGCTTCCTGCGGTTGCGCGAGCGCATCCGGATCGCCCGCCGCCACCGCGCCGATCTCTTCGTCTCCATCCATGCCGACGCCTTCCGCGACCGGCGGGCGCGGGGGGCCTCGGTCTTCGTGCTCTCGCGCCGGGGCGCCAGTTCCGAGATGGCCCGCCTGCTGGCCCGGCACGAGAACGCCGCCGACCTGGTGGGCGGGGTCAGGCTCGCGGACAAGGACGACATGCTGCGCACGGTCCTGCTCGACCTGTCACAGTCGGCCAGCATCGAGGCGAGCACCCAGGTCGCGGCCTGTGTACTGCACGAACTGGCGCGCGTCGGCCGGGTACACAAGCACAGCGTCCAGCGGGCCGGTTTCGTGGTCCTCAAGGCCCCCGACATGCCCTCGATCCTGGTGGAGACGGCCTTCATCTCCAATCCCGACGAGGAACGCAAACTGCGTGACCCGCGCCACCAGCAACGCCTGGCGCAGGCCATCCTGCGTGGTATCCGGCGCTACTTCGAACGCCATCCGCCCCCCGGCACCTGGATCGCCCTGCGCATGCATCGCCGCGAGCACCTGGTGCGCCGGGGCGATACCCTGATCAAGATCGCCAACCGCTACGACGTGAGCCTGGAGGCCCTGCGGCGTGCCAACGGGTTGAAGGGATCCTTGCTGCGCGTGGGACAGCGGCTGGTGATCCCGGGTGCTTCCGATAGTTAGCTGCGAACCCGGTGCGGGCACCGGGAACCCCGCCCGGTCGCGGCGCGGTCGGGATCCGCCCGATTGCGCTATCGTGCCGCGCTCACGCCGGGGACGCGCCTGCGCTACACTTGCCCCATGCCGATCCGCACACTCCCCCCGCAGCTCGTCGACCAGATCGCCGCCGGCGAGGTGGTGGAACGGCCGGCCTCCGTGGTCAAGGAGCTCGTGGAGAACAGCCTCGACGCCGGTGCCCGCACCATCGAGGTCCACGTGGAGGGCGGGGGATGCCGCCTGATCCGGGTCACCGACGACGGGCTCGGCATCCCCCGGGAGGAATTGCTCCTGGCCCTGTCCCGGCATGCCACCAGCAAGATCGCTTCGCTGGACGACCTCGAACAGGTGGCGAGCCTGGGATTCCGGGGCGAGGCCCTGCCCAGCATCGCCTCGGTGTCCCGCCTGCGGCTGGTCTCCCGCATCCAGGACGCCTCCCATGCCTGGGCCGTCTCGGGTGACGGTTCCGGCCGGTGGGAGGGGCCTGCTCCGGCCGCGCATCCACCGGGCACCACGGTGGAAGTCCGCGATCTCTTCTTCAATACCCCGGCGCGGCGCAAGTTCCTGCGGACCGAGGCCACCGAGTTCCGCCACGTCGAGGACGTGCTGCGGCGGCTGGCCATGGGGTGGCCGCGGGTGGCCTGGCAGTTGCGCCACAACCGGCGCATGGTCTGGACGCTGCAGGCGGCGGACACCCCGGCGGCGGAGGTGGCACGCCTGGGCCGCCTGCTGGGGGAGGCGTTCCCGGCCCAGGCCTTTCATCTCCGTACCGAGGCCGGCGGGTTGCTGTTGCACGGCTGGGTGGCGCGCCCGGCCTACACGCGCCGCCAGCCGGACCAGCAGTTCTTCTTCGTCAACGGCCGCAGCGTGCGCGACCGCCTGGTGGCCCATGCCGTGCGGCAGGCCTTCCAGGACGTGCTGGCCCACGGCCGGCATCCGGCCTACGTCCTGTTCCTGGAGCTGGACCCGGCCGAGGTCGACGTCAACGTGCATCCCGCCAAGCACGAGGTGCGATTCCGCGAACAGCGCCGGGTGCACGATTTTCTCTTTCGCAGCCTGCAACGGGCCCTGGCCGAACCCGGTCCGGCCCAGGCCGCCGCGATCCGGGCCGCCCGGGCCGCCCCCGAAGCCGGGGCCCGGCCGGGCGGGACAGCGGCATCCCGGGCCGCGGCCCCCGGCCAGGCCGTCCTGTCCTTTCCCGCGGTCCGCGAATCGCTGGCGCACTATGAACGGCTCTACGGCGGCCCGGAACGGGCGGCGGAGGCGCCGGTGGCGGAGGCCTCCCTGCCGGTGCCCGGGACCGCGCCGCCCGGAACACCCGGGGAAGAGGACGCTCCCCTGGGACACGCCCTCGCACAACTGCACGGGATCTACCTCCTGGCCGAGAACCGGGAGGGCCTGGTGATCGTCGACATGCACGCGGCACACGAACGCATCACCTACGAGCGCCTCAAGGCGGCCTGGGCCGGCGAGGGACTGGCCCTGCAGCCCTTGCTCGTGCCCCTGACCCTCGCCGTCGCCCCCCACGAGGCGGACCTGGTGGAGGAGGCGCAGGAGACTTTCCGCGCCCTGGGCCTCGAGCTCGACCGGGTCGGGCCGGACCGGCTGCGGGTACGCCAGGTGCCGGCCCTGCTCGCCGGAGCCGATGTCGCGGCCCTGGTGCGTGACGTGATCGCGGACGTGGCGGCCCTGGGGGACTCGCGCCGCGTGCAGGAGCACATCGACGCGCTGCTGGCCACCATGGCCTGCCACGGCGCGGTGCGTGCCCACCGTCGTCTCACCCGCGAGGAGATGGATGCCCTGCTGCGGGACATGGAACGCACCGAGCGCAGCGGGCAGTGCAATCATGGCCGGCCCACCTGGCGCCAGGTCACCCTGGAGGAACTCGATCGCCTGTTCCGACGCGGCCGATGAACGCAGGGACCGAAGACACCGTCCTGTGCCTGATGGGGCCCACGGCCACCGGCAAGACGGACCTAGCCGTGGCCCTGGCCGAACGCTGGCCGGTGGAGATCGTCAGCGTGGACTCCGCCATGGTCTACCGGGAGATGGACATCGGCACCGCCAAGCCCGGGCCGGAGCTCCTCGCCCGGGCTCCCCACCGCCTCATCGACCTCCTGGACCCGTCCGAGCGCTACTCCGCGGCCCGCTTCGTGGCCGACGCCTGTGCCGCCATCCGGGACATCCGGGCCGCCGGACGCATCCCCTTGCTGGTGGGAGGCACCGGGCTCTATTTCAAGGCGCTGCAGGAAGGGCTCTCCGAGCTGCCTGCGGCCGATCCGGACCTGCGGCGCACCCTCGAGGCGCGCCTGGCCCGCGAAGGTCCTGCGGCCCTGCACGCGGAGCTGGCCCGGGTCGATCCGGTCTCGGCCGCGCGCATCCGGCCCGGGGATCCCCAGCGCATCCAGCGCGCCCTGGAGGTCCATGCCCTGACCGGGGTGCCGCTCAGCGAGCACCTGCGCAGGCGCCGGCCACCGCTCGCGGCCCGGTTCGTCAACCTGGTGCTCACGGCCGACCGGGCCTGGTTGCGGGAACGGATCGCGCAGCGGTTCGCGCGCATGCTCGAGGCCGGCTTCCTCGCGGAAGTCGCCCGGCTCCGGGCCCGGGGAGACCTCACCCCGGACCTGCCCTCGATGCGGGCCGTGGGGTACCGCCAGGCCTGGCGTCACCTCGCCGGCGAGACGGACTTCGAAACCTTCCGGCGCGAGGCGGTACAGGCCACCCGCGGGTATGCCAAGCGCCAGCAGACCTGGTTCCGGCACCAGGTGCGCGGAATGGAAATCGATTGCCGCACGTCGCACCTGGTGGAGGCGGCGGCGCGGGCCTTCGACCTGCCCGCCCTCCGTGGGGATGCACGGCGCCGGTGACAGGACGGAGTCGTCCCACCCTGCGCCGGGTTTGTACACCGCAGGGTTTGCGACTATCCTTACGCGCACGCACGGTGGCTCGGGTGTGGGCCGTGCATCAACAACAAGGTGCGATCGGCACACGGGCCCAGGCATCGGGGAGGGGCGGCATGGCCGCCATCCCGGAAGCAAGGGGGGCGCGGGGCGCGTGAACCGGTGCCTTGAGGCACCTGCCGAAAATTACAAGGAGAGCATTTCATGGCACGAGGACAATCCCTTCAGGAACCCTTTCTGAACACGCTGCGCAAGGAGCGCGTACCCGTTTCCATCTACCTGGTCAATGGCATCAAGCTGCAGGGGCAGATCGAATCCTTCGACCAGTTCGTCGTCCTGTTGCGCAACAGCGTCAGCCAGATGGTCTACAAGCACGCGATCTCGACCATCGTGCCGGCGCGCAACGTCCGCTTGAGCAGCGGTCACTCGCATGGCGGAGAGGGTGGCCAGCACCCGGGTAACGTCTGACTTCGAGGTGCCCCGCGAGGTGCACCGGGAGCGGCGGCTTGTTTGAACGCCCCCGCCCCGGCAACCGTGCCGTCCTGGTCCAGGTCGATCTCCCGGGCGAGGACCCGGCCGAGCGGATGGGGGAGTTTCGCGAGCTGGCCGCCTCGGCCGGGGCCGAGGCGGTCGCGGAACTGCGCACTTCGCGCCGCACCCCGGACCCCCGCTATTACGTCGGTGGCGGTAAGGCCGAGGAGATCGCACGGGCCGTGGCCGAGACCGGCGCGGACCTGGTGCTCGTCAACCACGCGCTCACGCCCGCCCAGGAGCGCAACCTGGAGCGCCGCGTGTCTTGCCGGGTGCTCGACCGGACGGGGCTCATTCTCGACATCTTCGCCCAGCGTGCCCGCTCCCACGAG
>RFHK01000204.1 GCA_003695825.1 Gammaproteobacteria bacterium
CCACGGCCCGGCTTGAAATAGTAGACGTAGTCCCAGCGTTCCGGGTGGAAGGTGTCCTGCACGAGCGGGGTACCGAGCAGGTAGCGGACCTGCTCGCGCGTCATGCCAGGACGCAGCTGGTCGATTTGTTCCTGGGTGACGACGTTGCCCTGCTGGATGTCGATGCGGTAGACGAACGGCAGGCGCTCGAGGGTGCGCGTGCAGCCGCCCAGCAACACCACCATGCACGCGGAAATGAAAAATCTTCTCATAGCGCTTTGGTTTTCAACCCGCCGATTGTGCGTGCATAATACCGGAAACCCCCGCCGGGAGCATCGCGGAGAGGTCGTACATGGAATCCCAGGACCTGCGCCGGGCAGGGCTCAAGGTCACCCTGCCGCGGATGAAGATTCTCGAGATTCTCGAGCGCCGCCAGGGCGACCATCACATGAGCGCCGAGGATGTCTACAAGGCCTTGCTGGAGGCCGGCGAGGACATCGGGTTGGCCACCGTCTACCGGGTACTCACCCAGTTCGAGGCCGCGGGCCTGGTGACCCGGCACCACTTCGAAGGCGGGCAGGCCGTCTTCGAGCTGGCCGGCAAGGAGCACCACGACCACATCGTCTGCAACCAGTGCGGCCGGATCTTCGAGTTCCAGAACGAGACCATCGAGCAGTGCCAGGAGAAGGTGGCCCGCGAGGCCGGCTTCCTCATCCGCGACCACTCCCTGATCCTCTACGGCGACTGCCAGCGCCCGAATTGCGCCTACCGCGCGCAGGGGCAGGGGCGCGGGAAGTCGCCAGCATCTCCCGGGCGTGCGCGCGGGTCGAAGTCGTGATGCGCACGCCCCCGAGCATGCGCGCCAGTTCTTCCACCCGGGCCTCCCCGTCGAGGGGCGTGATCCGGGTGACCGTGCCGCCGGCCTCCGGGTGTTTCTCCACCTGCAGGTGGTGATGCGCCTGGGCGGCCACCTGGGGCAGGTGGGTGACGCAGAGTACCTGGCCGCCGCGTTCCCCCAGCTCCCGCAGGCGGCGGCCGACGATCTCCGCCACCCCCCCGCCGATGCCGGCGTCCACCTCGTCGAAGATGCGCACCCGGGCCGGGCCGGCATCGCCCAGGACCAGCTGCAGGGCCAGCCCGATCCGTGAGAGTTCCCCCCCGGAGGCGATCCGGGAGAGTGGTCCCCAGGGCTGTCCCGGGTTGGTGCAGACCTCGAATTCCACCCGGTCCATGCCGTGGGCCTGGAGTCGCTCCGGGTCGGCCTCGATGCGGACGCGGAATCGGGCCTGGGGCATGCCCAGCTCGGCGAGCCGCGCCTGCACTTGAGGCGTGATCCGCCCGGCGGCCGCCGCCCGCCGGGCGTGGAGCGTCTCGGCCGTGGCCAGGGCGGCCTCGTGCAGGCGCCGGACCTCGGCGGCCAGCCGATCCGGGTCGGCATCCTCGGCGGTGAGGGCCTCGAGCTCCTCGCGCAGCCGACGGGCCTGCTCGGGCAGGGCATCGGGTTCGATACCGTGCTTGCGTGCCAGGCGCTGCAGCGCCGCGAGCCGAGTGTTGACCTCGTCGAGCCGGGCCGGGTCCGGTTCGAGGTGCGCGCCCAGCCGGCGCAAGGCGGCGACGGCCTCCTCGAGGGGGGCCGCGGCCTCGCCGAGCAGCGCGACGACCGAGGCGAACTCCGGGTCCCCGTCGCCGTGGCGGGACAGGGCCTCCATGGCCCGGGAAATCCGCGTCCAGGCGGCGTCTTCGTCCTCGTAGAGCGTGGCCACCAGCTGTGCACAGAGCGCCTGGAGTGTTCCGGCGGCACCCAGCCGGTGCGCCTCGCGGCGCAGCTCGCGCTCCTCGCCCGGGCGGGGGTCGAGGGTCTCCAGTTCCTCGAGCTGGTAGCGCAGGAACTCGATGCGCTGGCGCAGCTCCTGGGCATGGCCGCGCAGGTGTTCGAGGCGCTCCCGGGCGGCCAGCCAGCGTGCGTGTCGTGCCGCCATCTCTTCCAGGAGGGACTGGGTCTCGGCCTGCCGGTCGAGGAGGCGGCGCTGTACCTCGCGCCGCGTGAGCGCCTGGTGCGCGTGCTGTCCGTGCAGGGCCACCAGCCGGCGGCCGAGTTCGCGCAGCAGGCCCACGGGGCAGGGACGGCCGTTGATCCAGGCCCGCGAGCGCCCTTCGCGGGAGACCACCCGGCGCAACTGGCATTCCGGCGTATCCGCGTCGAGCAGTTCGCGTTCGTCCAGCCAGGCCCGCACCTCCGCCTGGCCGTCCAGCTCGAAGCCCAGCTGGATCTCGGCCCGGTCCGCCCCGGGGCGCACGACCCTGGCATCGGCGCGATCGCCCAGGGCCAGCCCGATGGCGTCGACCAGGATCGACTTGCCGGCCCCGGTCTCCCCGGTGAGTGCGGTCATGCCCGGGGCCAGCTCCAGCTCCAGGCGGTCGACGAGCACGAAGTCGCGCAGGTGGATCCAGGCGAGCATGGTCAGGTATGCGTTCCCCAGCCGAACTTGTTGCGCAGGATGGCGAAGTAGTCGTAGTCCGGGGGATGGATGAGCCGGGCCCGGTGGGCATGGACCCGGATGCGGATGTGGTCACCCGGCAACAGGCTGAAATTGACCTGGCCGTCGCAGGTGATCTGGGCCTGGGTGTAATGGCCGTCGCGCAGATGCACGTCCACCACGGCCTGCCCGTCGACCACGATGGGGCGGTTGTTCAGGGAGTGGGGGCAGATGGGCACCAGGCCCAGGATGTCGATCCCGGGCTTGACCAGGGGGCCGCCGGCGGAGAGGGCGTAGGCGGTGGAGCCCGTGGGTGTGAACACGATCAGGCCGTCGGAACGCTGGGTATCGAGCAGCCGCCCGTCGATCGAGACCTCGTATTCGATCATGCGTGCGATGTCCCACTTGTGGATCACCACGTCGTTGAGGGCCAGGCTGTCGCTGATGGTCTGCTCGCCCCGCACCACGCTGGCATGCAGCAGGCTGCGGGTGTCCACGTAGTGCTGGCCGGAGAGGATGCGGTCGAGGTGCTCCTCCATGGACTCGGGCGAGACGTCCGCCAGGAAACCGAGCCGGCCCAGGTTCACGCCCACCACGGGCACCCCGGCATCCACCAGGCTGCGTACCGCGTTGAGCAGGGTGCCGTCTCCGCCGACGACGATCACCAGGTCGGCACGTTCGGCGAGTGTCTGGCGGTCGAGCGGGGTCGCCGGGGTCTGGTCGAGGTGCTCGATGGTGCTGGTGTCGAAGAGGATCTCGCGGTCCCGGGACTCGAGGAAACGGATCAGGCGGGCGAGCGTGGCACCGATCCGGACATCCCCGGACTGCTTGCAGATGATGCCGATGCGGTCGAAGGTCATGGCCCAGCCTCCCGATGCGGCGAAGCTACCATGCGCGCCCTGCCACGGCAAACCCGATGATGGGGCAGGCGCCCGGTCGGCCCCGGTGCGCCGGTTGACCGCCACGGGGGGCGCTGGTAGCCTTGTTAGCACTCTATACAGGAGAGTGCTAAGGGTACGATGGCGGAGAGGAAAAAGGCCGGGAGCGGCACGGGTGCGGCGGTGCCCGAGCTGAGCGAGCGGGCACGACACCTCTTGCGCCTGTTGATCGACCGCTACGTCGAAGAGGGCGAGCCCGTCGGGTCGCGAACCCTGGCCCGCCAGTCGGGCATGAATCTCAGTCCCGCCACCATCCGCAACGTGATGGCGGACCTCGAGGAGCTGGGGCTGGTGCGCTCGCCGCACACCTCGGCGGGCCGCGTGCCCACCATCCAGGGCTACCGCTTCTTCGTCGACAGCCTGATCGAGGTCCAACCGCTCGACGAGCAGGCGGTGGCCGCCATGCGCGAACAGCTCGACGTCGACGTCGAATCGGCCGACACGCGCCAGATCATCGAGGCCGCTTCCAGCCTGCTCTCCAACCTCACCCGCTGCGCGGGCGTGGTCACCATGCCCCGGCACCTGCACGCCCCCCTGCGCCACATCGACTTCCTGCCGCTGTCCGACAACCGGGTGCTGGTGATCACCGTGATCGACGAGAAGGAGGTCCAGAACCGGATCATCCGTACCCGGCGCCCGTACGGGGAACGCGAGCTGCAGGCCGCCGCCAACTATCTCAACGCCCATTTCGTCGGCAAGGACATCCAGCAGGTTCGCGAGGAACTGGTGCGCGAGATGCAGCGCACTCGTGACGACATGGATCAGCTCATGCGCGAGGCCATCGCCCTGGCCCGCAAGGCGATCGCCGCGGACACGGAACGCGAGGACCTGGCCCTCTCCGGGGAGACCCGCCTGATGGGATTCCAGGAACTCAGCGACGTCGAGAAGCTGCGCAACCTCTTCGAGGCCTTCAACGAAAAGCGCGACATCCTGCACCTGCTCGACCAGTGCATCAGTGCCGAGGGCGTGCAGATCTTCATCGGCGAGGAGTCCGGTTACGAGGCCTTCGGCGAGTGCAGCGTGATCTCGGCCCCCTACCGGGTCGAGGACCGGGTGGTGGGGGTACTCGGTGTGATCGGTCCCACCCGCATCCCCTACGAACGCATCATCCCCATCGTCGATGCCACCTCGCGGATCCTGGGATCCGTCTTGAATGGTTCGCACCCGTCCCCATAAACAAGCGGAGGGTCCGGTACCGCGGGTGCCGGAGCCGGCCTGGAGGTTTCCAAACCGTGGAACAGGAGTCTGGTAACGTCATGCCCGAGAACGAGAAGGAAATCCCGGTCGAGACGGAGGCGCGGGACGAGGAGGTCTCCGCGCAGGCGACCGAGGAGGAAGAGACCGCCCCGGCCGAGGCCCGGGAACCGGAGGACCCGGAGGCCCTGCGCACGCGCCTGCGCGAGGCCGAGGCCAAGGCGGAGGAACGCTGGGAGCAGTGCCTGCGCCTGCAGGCGGAGATCGAGAACCTGCGCAAGCGCAGTGAACGCGACATCGCCAACGCCCACCGCTACGGGTTGGAGAAGTTCGCCTCCGAGCTCCTGCCGGTGAAGGACAGCCTGGAGATGGGGCTGGTGGCCACGGCCGAGTCCCAGCACGTGGACCCGGAGAAGCTCAAGGAGGGCATGGAGCTCACGCTGCGCATGCTCGCCACCGCCATGGAAAAGTTCGGCATCAAGGAAATCAATCCGATAGGAGAGAAATTCAATCCGGATTATCATGAAGCCATGTCCATGCAGGAGCGCGAGGACGTGGAGCCGAACACGGTGGTCCAGGTGGTCCAGAAGGGCTATACGCTCAACGAACGGCTGCTGCGGCCGGCCATGGTGATCGTGGCCCGGGCCCCCGCGCCGGCGAACCAGGATGCCGGGGCTTGAAATCCCGCGGCTCGGACGCAATTGAGTGACCAGGCAGCGGCGATTCGGCATTCGGCCGGTGCATCGGAGAAGGTAAGGCAAGCGACGGAATTCGGACGAGACGAACGATTGGAGAAACGCAAGATGGGAAAGATCATCGGAATCGACCTGGGCACCACCAATTCCTGCGTGGCCGTGATGGAGGGTGGCAAGCCGCGCGTGATCGAGAATTCGGAGGGTGACCGGACCACGCCCTCGGTGGTGGCGTTCACCGAGGACGGCGAGGTGATCGTCGGCCAGGCGGCCAAGCGCCAGGCCGTGACCAACCCGGAGAACACCCTCTTCGCGATCAAGCGCCTCATCGGTCGCAAGTACGAGGACCCCGAGGTCCAGAAGGACATCGAGCTGGTGCCCTACAAGATCGTGCGGGCGGACAACGGAGATGCCTGGGTGGAGGTGAAGGGCCGCAAGATGTCGCCTCCCGAGATCTCCGCGCGCGTCCTCCAGAAGATGAAGAAGACCGCCGAGGACTACCTGGGCGAGGAGGTCAAGGAGGCCGTCATCACGGTGCCGGCCTACTTCAACGACTCCCAGCGCCAGGCCACCAAGGACGCCGGCCGCATCGCGGGCCTGGACGTCAAGCGCATCATCAACGAGCCGACGGCGGCCGCGCTGGCCTACGGGCTCGACAAGAAGACGGGTGACCAGAAGGTGGCCGTCTACGACCTCGGCGGCGGTACCTTCGACATCTCCATCATCGAGATCGCGGACGTCGACGGCGAGAAGCAGTTCGAGGTGCTCTCCACCAACGGGGACACCTTCCTCGGCGGCGAGGACTTCGACAAGCGCCTGATCGACTACATCGCCGACGAGTTCAAGAAGGAACAGGGCATCGACCTGCGAGGGGACCCGCTGGCCATGCAGCGCCTCAAGGAGGCCGCCGAGAAGGCCAAGATCGAGCTGTCCTCGACCCAGCAGACCGACATCAACCTGCCCTACATCACGGCGGACGCCTCCGGGCCCAAGCACCTCAACATGAAGATCACGCGGGCCAAGTTCGAGGCACTCGTCGAGGACCTCATCGAGCGCACCCTGGAGCCCTGCCGCCAGGCGCTGGCCGATGCCGGCCTGTCCACCAGCGACATCAGCGAGGTGATCCTGGTCGGCGGACAGACCCGCATGCCCAAGGTGCAGGAGGCCGTGAAGGAATTCTTCGGTCGGGACCCGCGCAAGGACGTCAACCCGGACGAGGCCGTGGCGATCGGGGCCGCCATCCAGGGAGGCGTGCTGGCCGGCGAGGTCAAGGACGTGCTCCTGCTCGACGTCACGCCGCTGTCGCTCGGGATCGAGACGCTGGGCGGCGTCATGACCAAGATCATCGAGCGCAACACCACCATCCCGACCAAGGCCACCCAGATCTTCTCGACGGCCGAGGACAACCAGACGGCGGTGACGGTGCACGTGCTGCAGGGTGAGCGGGAGCGCGCCGCGGACAACAAGTCCCTGGCCCGCTTCGACCTCACCGACATCCCGCCGGCACCGCGCGGCGTGCCGCAGATCGAGGTCACCTTCGACATCGATGCCAACGGCATCCTGCACGTCTCGGCCAAGGACAAGGCCACGGGCAAGGAGCAGCGCATCGAGATCAAGGCGCAGAGCGGCCTGACGGAGGAGGAGATCCAGCGCATGATCAAGGAGGCCGAGGCCCACGCCGAGGAGGACCGCCGCTTCCACGAGCTGGTCGAGGCCCGCAACCAGGCCGACAACCTGATCCATGCGACCCGCAAGTCGCTCAAGGAACTCGGGGACAAGGTGAGCGATGCCGAGAAGGCCGACGTCGAGAAGGCGATCAGCGCCCTCGAGGAGGTCATGAAGGGCGACGACAAGGCCGCGATCGAGGCGAAGACCCAGGCACTCGCCGAGCTTTCCGGCAAGCTGGCACAGAAAGTGTATCAGCAGCAGGGCGGAACCCAGGCCGGCGGTGCCCAGGGTGGCGGTCCCGAGGCCGCCGCGGGGGCTGGAGCCGGCGCCGGCGCTGCCTCCGACGACGTGGTCGACGCCGAGTTCGAGGAAGTCGACGACGACAAGAAATGAACCCCCGCTCCCCGGCCGGGGCGGCGGCGGGACCGGGTCCGGGGCGGCGGTGAGACGCTGCCCCGGACTTTTGCTGTCTGGACGGGTGAAGAGGACAGGACAGGGTCGGGCAATCCCGGCCGGAGACATCAAGGGCGATCATGGCGAAACGCGACTACTACGAGGTGCTGGGCGTATCCCGTAACGCCAGCGAGGCCGAGCTGAAGAAGGCCTTCCGGCGCCTGGCCCAGAAGTACCATCCCGATCGCAACCCGGGAGACAAGGAGGCCGAGGAGCGTTTCAAGGAGGCCAAGGAGGCCTACGAGACGCTATCCGACCCTCGCAAGCGGGCGGCCTACGACCAGTTCGGCCACGCCGGGGTCGATCCCTCCATGGGGGGGGGCGCCGGTGCCGGTGGAGGATTCGGTGGCGCGAGCTTCAGCGACATCTTCGAGGACGTCTTCGGCGACATCTTCGGTACCGGGCGGGCGAGCACGCGTGCCTACCGGGGCGCGGACCTGCGCTACGACCTCGAGCTCAGCCTCGAGGAAGCGGTCATGGGGACCACCGTGCGGATCCGGGTCCCGACCTATGTCACCTGCAAGGTGTGCGGCGGCAGCGGGGCCCAGCCCGGGACCCAGCCGGAGACCTGTCCCACCTGCGGCGGGATCGGTCAGGTGCGCATGCAGCAGGGGTTCTTCTCCGTGCAGCAGACCTGCCCACGCTGCCGGGGCGCGGGCCACATCATTCAGCGTCCCTGCAGTCACTGCCATGGGCAGGGGCGCGTACAGGAGACCCGCACGCTCTCGGTCAAGGTCCCGGCTGGCGTGGACACCGGGGACCGGATCCGGCTCGCCGGTGAAGGCGAGGCCGGCGAGAACGGCGGACCGCCGGGCGATCTCTACGTCCAGATCCGCGTCAAGGAGCATCCCATCTTCAAGCGCCAGGACAACAACCTCTACTGCGAGGTGCCCATCCCCTTCGTCACCGCCGCCCTCGGCGGCGAACTCGAGGTGCCCACCCTCGACGGGCGGGTGAACCTCAAGATCCCGCCCGAGACCCAGTCGGGACGCCTGTTCCGCCTGCGCGGCAAGGGGGTCAAGCCCGTGCGCGGCGGGCCGGTGGGCGACCTGCTGTGCCGGGTGGTGGTCGAGACCCCCGTCAACCTGACGCCCCGCCAGAAGGAACTGCTGCGCGAGTTCGAGAAGACGCTCGACGAGCAGGGGAGCAGCCACCACAACCC
>RFHK01000046.1 GCA_003695825.1 Gammaproteobacteria bacterium
GGGCTTCGTGCTCGGCAACGCAGCCATGATCATCGCCGGTACCGTCGTGGGTTCGTCCGGTACCCTGCTCACCCAGCTCATGGCCAAGGCCATGAACCGGTCGCTGGGCAACGTGCTCTTCTCGGGTTTCGGGACCACGACGGTGAGCACCGAAGCCGGTCCCGAGGGCGAGATGAAGGAAGTCTCGGCCACGGACGCGGCGGTGATGATGGCCTACGCCGGCAAGGTCATCATCGTGCCCGGCTACGGCATGGCCGTGGCCCAGGCACAGCACAAGGTATGGGAACTGGCGGAACTGCTCGAGGACCGTGGGGTGGAGGTCAAGTTCGCCATCCACCCGGTCGCCGGGCGCATGCCGGGGCACATGAACGTCCTGCTCGCCGAGGCCGGCGTCCCCTACGACAAGATCTTCGACATGGAAGAGATCAACGCCGAGTTTCCCCAGGCCGACGTGGCCCTGGTGATCGGCGCCAACGACGTGGTCAATCCCGCGGCACGCACCGACCCCAACAGCCCCATCCACGGGATGCCGATCCTCGACGTGGACAAGGCCAAGAACGTCATCGTGATCAAGCGTGGCAAGGGGCGCGGCTTCTCCGGCATCGAGAACCGCCTCTTCTACCTCGACAACACGCGCATGCTCTACGGCGACGCCCAGAAGGTGGCGGCCGATCTCATCGCCGAGGTGAAGCAGCTCTGAGCGAGAGCCTGCAGCGCCCTCAGGAATCGTCGGCGGGCGCCTCCTCGTGCACGGCTCCCTGCCCGGGCCGGGGCGGCAAGAGAAAGCGGCGATGCAGCCAGCGCCGTCGCTCCTCGGGCGTCATGCGCCGCCAGCGCTCGCGCAGGGCCCGGCGCTTCGCCGGGGGCAGGCGGCGGAAAGCGCGGTAGCGTTCGCGCAACCGCCGACGCACCTCGGGAGGCAGCGACTGGAAACGAAGCCACCGCTTGCGCAGCCGGGCACGCTCCCGAGGGGACAACCGCTTCCATTTGCGGAAGCGTTCGCGAAGCCGCTTGCGCTCGCGGGGTGACATGCGCTTCCAGCGCTCGGCGGCATCGAGCAGGCGTTGCCGGCGCGATTCGGGCAGGGCATCCCAGCGGGACGCAAAGGGCCGGAGTATACGCTGCTGCTCCGCGGTGAGCGCATCCCAGTCGGGCGCATCCGCCCAGGCGGTGGATCCGGCCAGCCACAGGCATGCGAGCAGGATCCACCGCACCCCTATGCTACCGAGTTTCATCCCGTCCCTCCTTCGAACCCGTCTCCACGCCCATCGCCTCCCGGGTCTCCTTGCGGGAAACGGCCTCCTCGAGCCGCTCGTCGAGCCAGGCCTCCGCGCCCTTCCAGTCGGCGAGGAACTCCAACAGTTCCGCATCGGGAACGGGCACGGCCTCCTCGGCCCTCGAAGCCGCCGGCACCAGCAACAGCAGCCCCGCCAGGCAGGTCCCGGCAACCGTCTGCCGGATTTGGGTGCCCATGGCAGCCAGAGCGCGCGTCTCCACGAGGGGTGCGGTGGGCGCATGGGGTCGCAAATTCGGAGCAAAGCGGCCCCATCCCCCGCCTGCACAGCCGACTCCCACGAGACCATACGGTGGGTCAACCCGAATCATTCTGCGCCTCCAGCCAGGCATAGAACTCCAGGTCCGCGAGAAACTCCGGATCGTCCTCGATCAGCATCACGAAATCCGTGGGCTCCTGCGGCAGGACCGGTTCCGGGTGGTACAGGTGCAGGGCGAGCGCGAGCAACACCAACGCCGCCATGGCCAACGCCATGCGCGCGCCACGGCTCCTGCGCCGGCCGGCCTCCAGGGCCTTCCGGCGCAACCGGTCCAACCGGGACGCCACCTCGGGCGGAATCCGGTCTTCATGCGCGCGCAGCGCCGCACGCCAGTGCTGGATCTCTTCTTCCCGTTCGTTCATGGCCAATGCATCCCTACCCGCTTTCTGATCGAGTTCATGGCACGCGACAGGTGGGTCTTGACGCTGCCCTCGCTGCATTCCATGGCCTCGGCCGCCTGCCGGGTATCCAGTCCCTCCCACACGCGCAGCAGGAAGGCTTCACGCTGCCGGTCGGGCAGGGCACGCAAGGCTTCAAGCAAGGCCTCGATCCCTTCCTGCGCCTGCAGCAGGCGAGGCGGGTCCGCCGACAGGGGATCCGGCATCTCGGGCTCGCCCTCTTCCGCTCCGGCACCATCCGGGCGGTCGGCCCAGGTACGGAACCAGCGGAAACGCAGGCGCCTGCGCCTCTGCCAGTCCCGGATGCGATGGGTCAGGATGCGGTAGAACAGCGGCGGCCACTCCGTGCGGTCGCGATCCCGATAGCGTTCCACGAGCTTCGTCATGGCATCCTGCACGATCTCCAGGGCATCGTCAGGATTTCTCGTCACCAGTTCCGCCATGCGGTAGGCCCGCTTCTGCACGCCAGCGAGAAAGGCCTCGAGTTCCGCATCCCTCCCCATCGCTCCCGAGCGACTCCCATGGCCGAGCCTGTCAGTGGTGCCGATCCCAACGGCGATCGAATCGCTCACCCAGCCGATCCAGCCTGCGGTTGATTCGGTCACCCTTCCGGTCCAGGCGATCCTCGATGATGTCGCCGCGCCTGTCCAGTTTTCTGGCCAGGGCGTAATTTCCATGCGCGGCGGCCTGCGCCGCCCGGCGGTCCAGGCGCCGGTCGATCCGCTCGCCCCGTCGATCGAGACGCCGATCGATGCGATCCCCCTTCACGTCCAACCGGTGCTCCACGCGGTCCCCGAAGTCCCGGCCGGCATGCGCCACCGGGGTACCCAGTCCCAGGCCGAACAGCATCGCGAGTGTCAAGATTCCGTATCGCTTCATCGTGCTTTCTCCTCTGTGGATGGACCTTCGTGCGGTCTTCACCCCCCTACAACGCACCGGCCGGAGATCGGTTGACAAGGCCCGGGACGGGCCGGGATCCTGTGCCCTGCGAGGGCGAAAGGGCTTGACAAACGCCGAGGCAGCCGGCTTATGCACAAGCGGCGCATCAGCGCCGGCTGATGTGTCGGAGACTTGACGAGCCGGTGACCTGGCGCACACGCATGACCCAAGTCCTTGTTTCACCGTCGATTGGCATGCTGGCGAAAAATTGTCCGATCTAACGCAAATGCAATGATCATGGGCTTCGCGGCGTATTGGCCCCATTTCTTCCACAACGTTATCCACAGGTTTTGTGGATAAGGAGGAAAGCGCTTGCACAACATGAGGTTGGGAAACTGTAGTCAGGCCAGGTCTCAAGAACCCACGGCAACTTGCGACTGAGTATGCCGTTGTGAATTCGCAACACGACGAATCCGGTACGCTCTCCATTCTCCGCGTCGCACTCCCCTGCCCGCGTCCCTCCTGCTTCGACTATCTCCCGCCGGTGGGCATACGCCGGGAGGCCCTGCAGCCCGGCCAGCGGGTCGAGGTCCCCTTCGGTCCCCGCCGCGTGATCGGCCTTCTCTGGGACATCGCCCCGCACGCCCGCGTCTCCCCCGCCCGGCTGCGCCGCGCCCTGCGCCTGCTCGATCCGAGTCCCCTGCTGCCCCCCGACCTGCTCGACCTGCTCCACTGGGCGGCGCGTTACTATCACCATCCCGTGGGCGAAGTGGTTCAGGCCGCCTTGCCCGCCCTGCTCCGCCAGGGTCGCCCCCCTGCATGGCGGGAGGTGCGCCGCTGGTTCCCCACCCCCGAGACGGCCCGGGGATGCGAGGCCTTGGACCGCCGTGCCCCGCGCCAGGCCCAGGCGCTGCGCACCCTCCTCGAGCATCCCCAGGGCCTGGCGGAAACCGACTGGCCCGGACGCCCCAGCCTCGCGGTCCTGCGCCGCCTCGAGGCCCGCGGGCTGGTACGCTGCGAGTCCGGCCCCGACCCGGGCCTCGTGCCCGCCCCCCCGCAGGTCCCGGCCCCGGCCCCCACGCTCACGCGAGAACAACGCGCTGCACTGGCGCAGCTGCCCGAGCGGGGCTTCGCCTGTCACCTGCTCGAGGGGGTCACCGGCAGCGGCAAGACCGAGATCTATCTCCGGCTCATCGCGCAGTGCCTGGAACGCGGTCGACAGGCCCTGCTCCTGGTCCCCGAGATCGGTCTCACGCCCCAGCTGGTGGCGCGCCTGCGTGCCCGGCTGCCGGCCCCGGTCGCCGTGCTCCACTCCGGCCTCGGGGACCGGGAGCGGCTCGACGCCTGGTGCCTGGCCCGGGAAGGCCGTGCCGGGGTCGTGCTCGGCACCCGGTCCGCCGTGTTCACGCCCCTGGCCCGTCCCGGGCTCTTTATCGTCGACGAGGAACACGACCCCTCGCTCGCCCAGCAGGAAGGCTTCCGCTACTCCGCCCGCGACCTGCTGGTGTGGCGCGCGCGCCGGCTCGGGATCCCCGTCTTGCTGGGCAGCGCCACGCCCTCGCTGGAGAGCCTGCGCAACGCCCGGGAAGGACGATACGGACACCTGCGGCTCAGGCGGCGGCCCGGCCGCTCCCGGGCCCCGGCGCGCCGGTTGATCGACCTGCGGGGCCGCCCCTTGGAGGCCGGGCTCTCTGCACCGGCCATCGCGGCGCTCGAGAGCGCCCTGGCCGCGGGCGAACAGGCCCTGGTGTTCCTCAACCGCCGTGGCTTCGCCCCCGTGCTTCTGTGCCACGACTGCGGGTGGCTCGCCGCCTGCACGCGCTGCGACGCCCGTTACACCTACCATCGGCGGGCCGGTGAACTGCGCTGTCATCACTGCGCGGCCGTGCGCCCCGTACCCCGCACCTGCCCCGCCTGCGGCAGCCAGTCCCTGATCGCCGTCGGCGAAGGCACGGAACGGCTCGAGGCGCACCTGGCCGAGCGCTTCGGCCCCGAGCGTGTGCTCCGCATCGACCGCGACACGGCGCGCGGGCGGCACCGCCTGGAAGACCTCCTGCGGCGCGTCCTCTCCGGCGAGCCCCTGGTGCTGGTCGGCACCCAGATGCTGGCCAAGGGGCACGACTTCCCCCGCCTCACCCGGGTGGTGATCGCCGGTGCCGACCAGGCGCTCTACAGCCTGGACTTCCGGGCCGGGGAACGGCTGGCGCAACGGATCGAACAGGTCGCGGGCCGCGCCGGCCGCCGCGAGCGACCGGGCGAGGTACTCATCCAGACCCACTTCCCCGACCATCCCCTGCTCCAGACCCTGGTGCGCGAGGGCTACGCCGGTTTCGCACGCCAGGCGCTCGCAGAACGGCGCGCGGCCGGTTTGCCTCCCTACGCCCACCTGGCCCTGCTGCGGGCCGAGGCCCCTGCCCAGGAACCGCCCGAGGCCTTCCTCGCCGCCGCCCGTGCCCGGCTCGAGTCGGCCCCCATGGCGGCCCCGGTCACCCTGCTGGGGCCGGCTCCCGCACCCATGGCCCGGCGCCAGGGCCGCCACCGTGCCCACCTGCTGCTGCTCGCCCACCGGCGCACCGCCCTCCACGCCCTGCTCGATCACGCCCTGCCGACGCTCGAGGCCTTGCCCGAGGCCCGGCGCGTGCGCTGGTCCCTGGACGTGGATCCCGTGGACCTCTACTGAAACCAACGCACGCGCCGGGTGTTCCCTCCCGCGGGTGACACCGGGATAATAGCCCCTCTCGATTCCGGGACAGGCACATGAAGGAACGACTCCGGGACCTGCTCACCCAGGCGCTCGAGCGCCTGCATGCCGACGGCCAGCTGCCGGAGGCGGCCCTGGTCCGTCCCCAGGTGGAACGCACGCGCGACCCCGCCCACGGCGACTTCGCCACGAACCTGGCGCTCACCCTGGCCCGCCCGACCCGGCGCAAGCCGCGCGAGATCGCCGAGGCCCTGGCCGCGGCCCTGCCCGAGAACGCGCTCGTGCACCGGGTCGAGGTGGCCGGCCCCGGCTTCATCAACTTCTTCCTCTCCGAGTCCGCCTGGCAAGACGCCGTGCGCGAGGTCCTCGCCCGGGGAACGGACTACGGGCGCAGCGTCCAGGGGGGCGGGCGTCCCGTACAGGTGGAGTTCGTCTCCGCCAATCCCACCGGCCCCCTGCACGTCGGCCACGGGCGCGGGGCCGCCTACGGGGCCTCGGTGGCCAACCTGCTGGAGGCAGTGGGCTACCGGGTCCACCGCGAATACTACGTCAACGACGCCGGCCGCCAGATGGACATCCTGGCCGCGAGCGTCTACCTGCGCTACCTCGAGCTCTGCGGCGAAGAAGTCCCCTTCCCGAGCAACGCCTACCAGGGCGACTACGTCTGGGACATCGGCGCGACCCTGCATCGCAACCACGGGGAAGACTGGCGCTACCCGGTCGCCGAGGTCTTCGAGGGCGTACCGCCGGATGCCCCGGAAGGGGACAAGGAAGCGCACATCGACGCCCTCATCGAGCGCATCCGTACCCTGCTCGGTCCCGAGCGTTACCGCGAAGCCTTCGACGAGGCCCTCAACGCCATCCTGGCCAATATCCGCCAGGATCTCAAGGAGTTCGGCGTCGTCTACGACGACTGGTTCTCGGAGCGCTCCCTGGTGGCCTCCGGCGCCGTGGAACGCGCCCTCGCGCGCCTGCGCGAGCGCGGCCAT
Source organism: Gammaproteobacteria bacterium (assembly GCA_003695825.1). Classification (GTDB taxonomy): domain Bacteria; phylum Pseudomonadota; class Gammaproteobacteria; order Thiohalobacterales; family Thiohalobacteraceae; genus J048. Next base: position 6,521 of record RFHK01000046.1, read on the forward strand.
CTGTACGAGAAGGACGGTGCCGTCTGGTTCCGGTCGACCGCCTTCGGCGACGAAAAGGACCGGGTGGTGGTGCGCGAGAACGGCCAGACGACCTATTTCGCCTCCGACATCGCCTACCACATGAACAAGCTCGAGCGGGGCTACGAACGCGTGATCGATGTCTGGGGGGCGGACCACCACGGCTATGTCCCCCGCATCAAGGCCGCCCTCGCCGCGCTCGGGGACGACCCCTCGAAGCTGGACGTCCTGCTGGTCCAGTTCGCGGTGCTCTACCGGGGCGGGGAGAAGGTCCAGATGTCCACCCGTTCGGGCGAGTTCGTCACCCTGCGCGAGCTGCGCCGCGAGGTGGGAAACGATGCCGCCCGGTTCTTCTACGTCCTGCGCAAGGCCGAGCAGCACCTCGACTTCGATCTCGACCTCGCCCGCGCCCGGACCGCCGACAACCCCGTCTATGCCATCCAGTATGCCCACGCCCGGGTGTGCAGTGTCTTCCGCCAGCTGCAGGACAAGGGTCTCGACTGGGACCGTGCACAGGGCGCGGCGCACCTGCACCTGCTCCACGCCCCCCAGGAACGGGATCTCATGAAAGCGCTCGCCCGCTACCCGGAGTTGGTGCTCGAGGCCGCCCTCGCCCACGAACCCCACCAGGTGGCGCACTTCCTGCGCGACCTGGCCCACGCCTTCCATACCTGGTACAACGCGCACCAGTTCCTGGTGGAAGACGCCCGGTTGCGGAACGCGCGCCTGGCGCTGGCCGAGGCGACCCGCCAGGTCATCGCCAACGGGCTCGCCCTGCTGGGCGTCTCCGCCCCCGAGCGGATGTGAGATGGGCCGCCGGTCGCGACGTACCTCCGCCGCACACCCCCTGCTCTGGTTGCTGGCCGGGGTGGTTGCGGGCCTGGGGCTCGCCGGCACCTTCTGGTGGCTGCGGCAACCCACCCGGGCGCCGAGCGAGGAAGCCCTGCGCGCCCTCGTCCATCCCCTGCCCAAGGCCGGCCAAGCGCATCCCGATCGGCCGCCCCCGGCAGCGCCACCGGCGTCCTCCTCGCCCTATGCGTTCTACCATTTATTGCCCCGCATGGAGGTCGTGGTCCCGGAAGAAGAACTGGGTGCCGCCCGCCGCGGTACCGCGCCCGCGCGAGCCGGGAACGAGGCGGCCCGCTACGAACTCCAGGTGGGCGCCTTCCGCACGCACCGCCAGGCCGATGCACTCAAGGCACGCCTGGCCTTGCTGGGCTTCGAGGCCCGCATCCAGCGCATCCGCACCGCCCAGGGCACCTGGCACCGCGTGCGCCTGGGACCTTTCGCCAGCCTGCGGGAGGTCGACC
>RFHK01000047.1 GCA_003695825.1 Gammaproteobacteria bacterium
AGAGCGCGACTGGAAGCTGGTCGAGGATCCCACCCTCAGCCGGGGCGGTTGCCGGGTCGAGACGGAGAGTTCGCGCATCGATGCCACGGTCGAACAGCGTCTCCACGCCGTCCTGGCGCGTTTTCTCGGCGGCGAGCGGCAAGGGGATCCGGACGAGACGGCCCCGTTGCCGGGGGGGCAGGGTGATGAGTGAGCAGGCGGTGCGCCGGCCCACCCCGGACCGCAGCCCCTTCTGGCGGCGGCGCCTGGCACGCTGGGAAGCGCGGGCCGCGCAGCCCGTCCCCCTGGTGGTGGAGGGGCGCCTGCGCCGCATGGCCGGGCTGACCCTGGAGGCCGAGGGCTGCCAGGCCGCCGTGGGCGCACAGTGCGACATCGTCAATCCCGACGGACGCCGCATCCCTTCCGAGGTGGTGGGTTTCGCCGAGGACCGCCTCTTCCTGATGCCCATCGGGGACATCGAGGGCGTGGTCCCGGACGCGCGCGTCATCCCCACCGGACGGGGCAGTGCCGCCGGCGTGGGCAAGGCCCTCCTGGGCCGGGTCATCGACGCGCGCGGGCACTCGCTGGATGGCAAGGGCCCCTTGCGCGTGGAGGCCCGGCGCCCGCTCGCCGGGCGGCCCCTGAACCCCATGCAGCGCCGCCCCATCCGCGAGCCCCTGGATACGGGGGTCCGGGCGATCAACGCCCTGCTCACCGTGGGCCGGGGACAGCGGCTGGGGCTGTTCGCCGGCTCCGGCGTGGGCAAGAGCGTGCTGCTCGGCATGATGACCCGTTACACCAACGCCGATGTCATCGTGGTCGGTCTGATCGGGGAACGCGGCCGCGAAGTGGTCGAGTTCGTCCAGGCCAACCTGGGCGAAGAAGGACTGGCCCGCGCGGTCGTGGTCGCCGCGCCGGCCGACAGTCCACCGCTCATGCGGCTGCACGGGGCCATGCTCGCCACCAGCATCGCGGAATACTTCCGGGACCAGGGGCTGGAGGTGCTCCTGCTCATGGACTCCCTGACCCGTTTCGCCCAGGCCCAGCGGGAGATCGCCCTGGCGGTGGGGGAGCCGCCCGCGACCAAGGGCTATCCCCCGTCGGTCTTCGCCCGGCTGCCCCGGCTGGTGGAGCGGGCGGGCAACGGCGGGCGTGACCAGGGGGGGATCACGGCCTTCTACACGGTACTCGCCGAGGGAGACGACCAGAACGACCCGGTGGCGGATGCCGCGCGTGCCATCCTCGACGGGCACATCGTGCTCACCCGGGAACTGGCCGAGGCCGGCCACTTCCCGGCCATCGACCTCGAGGCCTCCATCTCCCGTGCCATGAACGACATCACTGACGCGGACCACCTGCGTGCCGCGCGCCGCTTTCGGCACCTCTGGTCGCTCTATCGCAAGCACCGCGACCTGATCAGCGTCGGCGCCTACCAGCCGGGCAGCGATCCGCAGGTCGACGAGGCCATCACCCTGCAGCCGAAGCTGGCCGCGTTCCTGCAGCAGGACATGCACACCCCGGTCACCCTCGCCGAGAGTCTGGACGACCTCGAGCGCTTGTGCGGGGAGGGCGGGCAGGCATGAAGCGTTCCCGCCGTTTCCTGCCCGTCGTCGAGCAGGCCCGCCGTCGTGAACAGGAAGCGGCCCGGCGTCTCGGGGAGGCGCAGGCCCGTTGGCGCCAGGCCGAGGCCCAGTTGCGGCAACTCGCCGCCTATCGCGACGAGTACGCGAAACGCCTGGAAACGTGCGGGACCGTGGCGGCGGCCCGGCTGCGCGACTACCTCTGCTTTCTCGAGCGCCTCAACCAGGCCATCGACCAGCAGCGGGCCCTGCTCGAGCGCCTCGAAGGCGAGGTCGAAGCCCGGCGGGAGACCTGGCAGGGCCTGCACGCGCGTCGCCGGGCGCTCGACCGGGTGCGAGAGGGGTACTTGCGCGAGGAACGCCGGGAGGCCGAGCGACGGGATCAGCGGCGGCTCGACGAGCTCGCGCTCGCCATGCACCGGCGCCACACCAAGTCCGAGCCATGATCGTCCGGTAGGGGCGTCATGGGCGGCGCCCTGCCGGGTTTCTGTAATTGGCACGGGGCTTGCTGTTGGTCACACGTCTTCCATGCAGACGGACAGGAGCAGCCGATGACTGCACAGATCCCCACCATGCCCCTCGTCGGAACGGCACCGGAGGCCGCGGGGGCGGCGTCCCCCTCCGGGCCCGCGTCCGCCCGGCAGGAGACGGTTTCGGACGGTTTCTCCCGGGTGCTCGATCACCAGGTCCAGGCCGGAAACCGACGCGAGCCGGCACCCGGCAAGGAAGCCCGGACCGACAGGGAAGAAGAGCCGGCACGGGAGGCCGCGGGGGCGCATCCCCCATCAGACACGGAGGCCGAGGGGCAGGCACGGGATTCCCGGGCCTTGGAGGCACCCGTGCAGTCGGCGAAGGCGGCCAAGGATGGCCAGGAAGACGGCAAACCCTTGCCGGTGGTGATGGCCGCGCCGGCCGTCCCTGCGCCGGCCGACCCCGCCATGCTTGCGCCGGAGATCGGCGAATCCCGGGCCGGGGACGCGGGAGACGGGGTGCAGGGGCCCACCGTGCTTTCCGGGGGAGAAGTCCGGCAGGCCGGCGGCCTCGCCCCGGGAGGCCGGTTGCTGGAAGGGGGCGATGCGGCAGCGCAGTCCGGTGTGCCCCGCCTTCCGGAGGCGTCGGTGCGTCGGTCGGACGGTGGAAGACACGCACCCGATGCACCGGTTGGCTTCCCGGAACTGCAAGCCGAGCACGAGGGTGCCGAGGCCTGGCTGCGTACCGCCGCTGGCCTGTTCGAGCGGCAGGGTCTCGGTGGACACCCGGCCGGACATGCCGCCTCCGAGAGGGTGCTTGCGGCCGGCGGGCCGGCGATGCCGCCTTCGGGGGGCGGCCAGGTGGCGTCCGCACCGGTTGCGCCATCGCCCGTCCTGCCCGGCCAGGGGCACGCGTCCGGTCAGGCCATGCCGGTGCGGGTCGATCTGCACCCCGCCCTGGGCCAGCCGGGCTGGGACCAGGGCCTGGGGGAGAAGATCACCTGGCTGGTCGGTCACCGGTTGCAGGCGGCGGAGATCCACCTCAACCCGCCCCACCTCGGCCCGGTGGAGGTGCGCATCCAGCTCCACGGGGACCAGGGTACCCAGATCCACTTCCATGCCCAGCATGCCGTGGTACGCGAGGCGATCGAGGCGGCATTGCCGCGCCTGCGGGAGCTGATGCACGAGGCCGGTGTGACGCTCGGACAGGTGCACGTGGCCGACCATTCCCAGGGGCAGGCCCAGCAGGGATCCCATCACGCGCCCCGCGGGGGGCAGCCGGAGGCCGGGGGTCTGATTGCGGAGGAGGCGGGCGAGGAGGCCTCGTTCGTGCGGCGCTTCGCGGGCCCGGCATGGAGCGGGGGCCTGGACCTCTTCGTCTAGCAGCATAGGTTGCCCTCTGCGGGCTCGTTCGGAGAAAGGGCCTCAGGGATATACTATAAGTATCCAACAACGTTATGAAAATCTGATCAGGAAATTCCCCGGGTAGTGGTTTCTGCCCGACGTTTTCTGTGCTAGTTTTCCCCCTGGCGCGAACCTGGAAGAAGAGTGCCATCCATGGCACCGCAGCGGAGGAGGAGAAGGCCATCGACAACGAAAACGTGCATCCTGGCAAGGGGGATGGATCCGAGGCGGCGGCGTTACGCAAGGAACTGGAATATGCCCTCGACTGGTCGGTGCGCGACCGCGAGGTCCTGGCCCGACACCAGGCCCGCTTGATGCAGCGCGCCGCGGTCTTCGCCGAGCGGCTCTACGAGTACCTTTTCAGCAACCCCTCCATCGCCGAGCGTCTCTATGCCCTGCGTGACGCCGGTGGTGACATGGGGCGTTTCGTGCGCCGACTGCTTCGCCTGCTGTTGACGCTGTGCTCGCCCGAGCTCGATCGCCGGGTGATCGCCTCCGAGGCGCGGCTGCTCAGTGAGCGGGGATTCCGCTTGCCCTGGGTGCTGGGCATCTACCGGCTGTTCTTCGATTTTCTCCTCGAGGCCCTCGACCAGGACCCGGAGCTCGGTGACGAGACGCGGGCGGCGTTGCGCAGCGCCCTCGGCAAGCACCTGTGCTTCGATCTCGGCCTGGTGATCGCCCAGCTCACGGCACCCGCCTCGCAGGCACCCGCCCGGGGGGTTGCACGGTCGGCCGAACCCGTCGCTGTGGCCGCCGCGCACCGGGCACTGGCCCAGGGGGAACTCGTTCTCCATTACCAGCCGCTGGTGGCGCTCTCCAGCGGGGCGCCCATCGCACTCGAGGCCCTGTTGCGCTGGTTGCATCCACAGCGGGGCCTGTTGCTCCCGGAGGCCTTCCTGGGTGATTTCGAAGCAGCGGGCCTGATGGAGGAACTCACGCGCTGGGTCCTGCGCGAGGCCCTGCGCCAGGCCGGGATCTGGCAGCGGCGCCTGGGACGCCCCATGCCGGTGGCGATCAACGTGCCGCCGGCCCTGATCGGCCGGGATGCACTGGTGGAGTGGGTGGCGGAGGCCCTGGCCGAGAGTGGGGCCGAGGCCGGCCAGCTCGAGATCGAAGTCCCGGCCCCCGCGCTGTCTGCCCTGGTGCAGCAGGGGACGGTGCTGGATGCCCTCGCCCGGCAAGGGGTGCGCCTCGTGGTCGAGGACTTCGCTTCCGGGACCTTGCCCCTCGATGCGCTCGAGGGCCTGCCGATCACCGACGTCAAGATCGACCGCGCGGTGATCGCCCGTCGTGCACCCGAGGCGGCCGCCCACTACCTGCGGGTGCTGGTCGACCTGGGGCATGGACTCGGGTACCGGGTGCGTGCCGAGCGTGTGGAGACGCGGCACCAACGGGCACTGGTGGAACAGGCCGGCTGCGACGCCGTCCAGGGCTACCAGGTCTCCCGGCCCCAGCCGGCGCCCAGGGTCACGGCCTGGCTGGACCGGGCGACTGCCCGGTCCTGACCCGGGACGAGATCACCGGCCGGTGCTGCGACCCGCGCGGGCGAGCCGGGCGATCAGCACCCCGTCGGCCGGGTTCAGGCCGTGGGCGGCCGGGGTCGGATGCACGTGCGCACGCCCCCGCAGGGCGGGTACCTGGTTGAGGTCCTGGCTGAACCCGGGGACCAAGGCATCGCCCGGTGCCACCGGGGAAGTCCGCACCACGGCATCGTAGCGGATGTCCGGGTGGGGTTGGGCATTGAGCCAGGTGAGGATATTGCCGAGCCCGGCCGGTGCCAGGTCCCTCAGCACCGGGCGCGAGCGCTTGAGATAGCGGTAACGCGCACCGCCGAGGACGGTCTTGAGGAAATCGATTCCCGGTCCCGGGCAGAAGAAGGGCTTGGCCTCGACGATGTCGATGCCTTGCAGGGCCCGCCCGGTGCCGAGGTTGGGCGCGGCGATGGTGATGAGCTGGTCCACGCGGGGCGCGCCCGGACCCACGATCGCCATGCGCGCCACGACCCCGCCGGCGGAGTGTCCCACGAGCACGATGCGTTCCTGCCGATGGCGGGCACGGAGGGCGGCCAGGTCACTGCGCAGCAGGTTGGCCTGGACGGCGATGGGCGCGGTCGCCGGGAGGGCCACGCGGTAGAAGTGGTCCCCGGACAGGGTGGCACCGGGGCCAGGCAGCCAGCGGACCCCACCCGGGCCGGCGACCAGGGTGCCGCCATCGTGCCAGCCCTGGCCTTCGAGGATCGGCGTGATCCCGCTGCGGTCCCAGGTGCCGGCATCGGAGGCCCAGCCGTGCACCAGTACCAGGACCTCCGCCCGCAGCGGAAATGCGATGATATAGGATACCAAGAATATTATATAAGATATTGTTTTCATAGAATCTCTAGATTTCTAATCGATCAAACATCAAGTATATTCTAATTTTTATCGATCACAAGGGGCGCATACTGCAGCGAACTGTCCGTTGTTGGGCTACCTGCCTTCCAGGAAGGCCCGCAGGCGATGGAGGTCCATGGGGCGGGCCAGGTAGTAACCCTGGGCGAGCGGGCATCCCTGGCTTTCCAGGAAGTCGCGTTCCGCGGCCGTCTCGACCCCTTCGGCCACCACCTCGAGTTCGAGGTTGCGGCCGAGGGTGATCAGGGCCTTGACCAGCTGGGCGTGTTCCGGATGCTGGTCCACCGCCTGCACGAAGTGGCGGTCGATCTTGAGGGTATCGACCGGCAGCCGGGTGAGGTAGGAGAGCGAGGAATAGCCCGTGCCGAAGTCGTCGATGGCGATGCGCACCCCGATCCGGTGCAACTCCTCGAGCACCTTCGGGGCCTGGACATGGCGGTCGACGAGCACCGACTCGGTGACCTCCAGCTCCAGGCGGGCCGGGTCGCGTTGCTGGTCGACGACGAGCGCGTGCACCATGTCGGCGAAGGCGGTGCTGCGCAGTTGCACCGCCGAGACATTGACGGACAGCCGCAGCGGGCGACCGGTCTCCCGCTCCAGGGTGGCGATCTCTTCCAGTGCCTGGCGCAGGACCCAGGCTCCGATCCGGCCGATGAGCCCCATGCTCTCGGCGACGGGGATGAACTCGGCCGGTGCAACGTCCCCGCCCAGGGGCCCGCAGTACCAGCGCAAGAGTGCCTCGACGGCGACCACCGTACCCTGTGCCAGGTCGATCTGGGGCTGGTAGACGAGCCGCAGCTCGTGTCTTCCGAGGGCCTCGCGCAGGTGGTTCTCCAGTGCCAGGTGGCGCTGTTCCTTGCGCTCCAATTCCCGGGAGTGGAAGCAGAGCCGGTTGCGGCCCTGTTCCTTGGCCTGGTAGAGGGCGCTGTCGGCGGCCCGCAACAGGGTACGCACGTCACGCCCGTCGCGCGGGTAGAGGGCGGCACCGAGACTGACACTGGTGTGGAGCTGGCGGCCATCGAGGTAGATCGGCTTCATGGCCGCCTCGCGCAGCTTCTCCGCCACGGGAATGACCTCGTCGGGGGTATCGAGGTCGTCGAGGATGACGAGGAATTCGTCGCCCCCGAGGCGGGCGACGGTGTCGTTCTGGCGGATGCAGTGGCGGAACCGGGTGGCGATCTCGCCCAGCAGGCGGTCTCCCAGGTCGTGTCCCAGGGTGTCGTTGATCCGCTTGAAATTGTCCAGGTCCAGGAGCAGTACGCCCACCAGCCGCCCGGTGCGTCGCGCCCGTTGCAGGGAATGCATCAGGCGGTCGTTGGCCAGTG
>RFHK01000048.1 GCA_003695825.1 Gammaproteobacteria bacterium
CTCGCAATCGTGAAAATTCGCTCTCGCTCTCCCACCTTGCTCGCTACGATCCCCAAAGTCCGACAGGCTGCAAGCCCGCAGCAGGGTGACCCTTGCCCTTTCCGACATGCTGTATATAATTCCAGCTACTGTACAGGTATCCAGCGGGGTGGGGCCATGCAGGCGCTCACGCGCAGGCAGGAAGAGATCCTCGAATTCATTCGCCGGCACATCCAGGAGCAGGGTGCGCCGCCCACCCGGGCCGAGATCTCCGAGGCCTTCGGCTTTCGTTCCCCCAACGCCGCCGAGTCCCACCTGCGCACCCTGGCACGCAAGGGCTACATCGAGATCGTCCCCGGGGCCTCGCGCGGCATCCGCCTGGTGGGCGAGATGGGGCTGCCCGTGGTCGGTCGGGTGGCCGCCGGGGCGCCGATCCTCGCCGAGGAACACATCGAGGATCACGTGCAGGTCGACCCGGGCCTCTTCCATCCCCGGGCGGACTACCTGCTGCGGGTGCGGGGCGACAGCATGACCGGCATCGGCATCCTCGACGGCGACCTGCTCGCCGTCCACCGCACCGGCGAGGCGCGCAACGGCCAGGTGGTGGTCGCCCGCATCGAGGACGAGGTCACGGTCAAGCGCTTTCGCCGCAGCGGGGCCCGGGTCTGGCTCGAGGCTGAGCATCCCGGCTATGCCCCCATCGAGGTGGACCTGCGCACCACGCCTTTTACCATCGAGGGCCTGGCCGTGGGGGTGGTGCGTACGCGGGGGATCCCCTGATGCGGCAGTTCGAGCTGGACCTGCGTCCCCCGCCGGTCGCGGTACCCCGGGGCCGGCGCACGCGCGTGGCGGACGGGGCCTGCCGCTCCCGGGTGCACCTCGTCACGGCCCCGGGCGGCCGCGACCGCGTGCCGCTGGCGGGCTGGCTGCCGGCGCTCGTCGCCCAGGCCCGCCCCGGGCGCTGGATCACCTGGATCGCCCCGCCGCTGGTTCCGACGCCGGCCTTCTGCCGCCGCCACCGCCTGCCGCCGACCGTCCACCGCCTGGTCTTCCCGGGCAGGGGGCGGCACGTGGAGCAAGCCCTGCTCGAGCGGGCGCTCGCCGCGGGGAATTCTGCGCTGCTGTTGGCCTGGCCGGGTCCAGGGGCGGACCTCGATCTCCAGGCGCTGGAGCGCCTGGCCCGCCGGCACGACGCCCGCCTCTGGCTCTTCTGCACCCCGCCGCCGGCTTGAGATCCCCCCGGGGATGTGGCAGTTTCCTCGTCCTCGTCCAGCCGGAGGGGTGTCGTGCATGCAGCCACCGATTTCCTCGCCCGCTACCGGCAGGCGCTGACCCTGTTCGTGGCCGGGCGGTTCGTGCCGGCGCGCGCCCTGCTCGAGGAACTCCTCGCCGAGCGCCCGCAGGAACGGGCCCTCTGGGAGAAACGCATCCAGCTCGACCTGCTCGACAACCGGCCCGCGGAGGCCCTCGCCGCGCTGCGGCAGGTCGACGACCCCGGCGAGCCCCAGTGGCCCGGCTTGTGGGCGGTGGCCCACCTGCGCCAGGGACAGTACCGGGCCGCGGCCCCCCATTTCGACCGTCTCGGGCAGAGCGTGCGCGCGGCCGTGCTCGCCCGCCTGGACGACCAGCGGCCGGCCGATCCCCGGGCCCGTATCCGGGTCCCTTTCCGCTTCACCCACCCGCTGCCCGTGGTGGCCGCCACCCTCGAAGACGAGGAAGAGGCCCTGCTGGCGCTCGACACCGGGGCCGGCGAGACCCTGCTCGATGCCGGGCTGGCGCGGCGCCTGGGCCTGCGCCTGGGCGGTACCACCCGGGCGCGTTTCGCGGGCGGGCTGCCGGCCGAGGTCCGCTACGGCGTGCTGGAGGAGGTGCGGTTCGGCACGGTGACGCTGGGCCCCCTGCCCGTGCAGGTGATGGACATGCAGGCCGCCCTGCCCGGGTTCTTCGGGCCGCACGGCGTGGACGGACTCCTGGGGCTGCAGGCCCTCTGGCGGCACGACCTGGCGCTCGACTTTCCCGGCGGGTGCCTCGAGCTGGCCCCGCCTGGCCAGCTGGGCCTCACGGACGCCGACAGCAGCCGTTGCTGGCTGGCCGGGGAGGCACACCTCGTGGCGCGGGGTACGCTCAACGACGCCTCCCTCATGTGGTTCCTCGACTCCGGCATGGCCGACTTCGAATGCCTCCTGCCGGAGCCCACCGTGGCCGCCTGGCGCCTGCCGGTCTCGGAGGCGACCCACCAGGCCTGGGGCGGTGGCGGCGTGGTGGAGGTTCGCACCCTGCACGCCGAGCGGTTGTGCCTGGCGGGCGCCTGTCGCCGGGACGTGCGCGGCGTGGTGCTGCCGCAGTTCCCGCTCGAGACCGCCTACGGATTCCACCTCGCCGGCATCGTCGGCGGGGCCTTCCTGTCCCACTTCCGGCTGGAACTGGACTGCACCCGGATGCACTATCGACTCCTGCCCTGACGAGGGAATGTCCATGGAGAGCCTGCCCGATCCGCTCGACGAGACCGCCGATCCGGTCCTGCGCCTGCTGGCGGTGATGGCCCGCCTGCGGGATCCCGAACGGGGATGCCCCTGGGACCTGGCGCAGGACTTCCGGACCATCGTGCCCCACACGCTGGAAGAGGCCTACGAGGTCGCGGATACCATCGAACGCGAGGACTGGGCGCAATTGCCCGGCGAGCTGGGCGACCTGCTCTTCCAGGTGGTCTTCTACGCCCGCCTGGCCGAAGAGCGGGGCTGGTTCGATTTCCACGCCGTCGCCGCCGGGATCGTCGAGAAGCTGATCCGGCGCCATCCGCACGTCTTCGGCGGCGACCGGGTGCCCGACCGCCATGGCCAGCGGGAGGCCTGGGAAGGGTTCAAGGAGGAGGAGCGCCGCGCCCGCGGGCAGGCGGGGCTGCTCGACGACCTGCCCCGGGCCCTGCCGGCCCTGGTGCGCGCGCTCAAGCTGCAGCGCCGGGCCGCCCGCGTGGGCATGGACTGGGAACACGTCTACCCGGTCCTCGAGAAGCTGGAAGAGGAGACCGAGGAGCTGCGCGCGGCCATCGAGGCGGAGGAACCGGCCCGCATGCGGCACGAGCTCGGCGACCTGCTCTTCACGCTGGTGAACCTCGCCCGCCACCTGGAGATCGATCCCGAGCAGGCGCTGCGGGAGGCCAACCGGCGCTTCGAGGCGCGCTTGCGCTACATGGAACGCCGCCTGCAGGCCGAGGGCCGCACCTTCGCCGAGACCGATCCCGAGCAGCTCGACCGCCTGTGGGAGGAGGCCAAGCGCAAAATGCACCATGATGGTGCAAAATGAACCGGATCCGCGCCGAAGCAGGGGACAAACGCCCGCGCGTGCACTAAAATTGCGCCTCCCTGCAGATCAGTTTCCGGGAGGACACCGATGGACACCCTGTTGGCCGGAACCAATGTGCTCTTCATCCTGCTGGGCGCGATCATGGTGCTCGCCATGCATGCCGGCTTCGCCTTTCTCGAGGTGGGCACGGTGCGCTACAAGAACCAGGTCAACGCCCTGGTGAAGATCCTGAGCGACTTCTCCGTCTCCACCGTCGCCTACTTCTTCATCGGTTACGGTATCGCCTACGGCGTCTCTTTCCTCGACGGTGCCGAGGCCCTCACCGCCAAGCACGGTTACGCCCTGGTGAAATTCTTCTTCCTGCTCACCTTCGCCGCCGCCATCCCGGCGATCATCTCCGGCGGTATCGCCGAGCGGGCGCGCTTCTATCCCCAGCTGATGGCGACCTTCCTGCTGGTGGGCTTCGTCTACCCCTTCTTCGAAGGCATCACCTGGAACGGCAACTTCGGCGTCCAGGCCTGGCTCAAGCAGGCCTTCGGCGCGGAGTTCCACGACTTCGCCGGTTCCGTGGTGGTCCATGCCATGGGCGGCTGGATCGCCCTGCCGGCCGTGCTCCTGCTCGGGCACCGGCACGGGCGTTACGGCAAGAACGGCGAGATCTTCGCCCATCCTCCGTCCAACATCCCCTTCCTGGCCCTGGGCGCCTGGATCCTGTGCGTGGGCTGGTTCGGGTTCAACGTGATGTCGGCCCAGACCATCGACGCCATCAGCGGCCTGGTGGCGGTCAACTCGCTCATGGCCATGATCGGCGGCGTGCTGGCCGCGCTGGTCGCGGGCAAGAACGACCCGGGGTTCGTGCACAACGGCCCGCTCGCCGGCCTGGTGGCCATCTGCGCCGGTTCCGATCTCATGCACCCGGTGGGTGCCCTGGTCACCGGCGCCGTGGCCGGGGCCCTGTTCGTCTACCTCTTCACCCTCACCCAGAACCGCTGGAGGATCGACGACGTGCTCGGTGTCTGGCCCTTGCACGGCCTGTGCGGCGCCTGGGGCGGGGTCGCGGCCGGCATCTTCGGCCAGAAGGCCTTCGGCGGCCTCGGAGGCGTGAGCCTGATGGCCCAGTTGACCGGCACCCTGCTGGGCATCCTGGTGGCCCTGGTGGGCGGCTTCGTGGTCTACGGTGTGCTGAAGGCCACCGTGGGCATCCGGCTCAGCCAGGAAGAGGAGTTCGAGGGCGCCGACCTCAGCATCCACAAGATCAGCGCCACGCCGCCCTACGAGTGATCCGGGCGGTGCCGCCTCTCCCGAAGGCCGGCGCTCGCCGGCCTTCGGCGCATCGACGCCCCTTTCAGTTCCGGGCCAGCATCGGCAGGTAGCGCCAGGCCAGGCCCAGGAAAGTCAGTGTCCACAGGCCGGCGGCGATGTCGAGCAGCACGGGGTAGGTGCTCGAGGGCAGGATCCCGGGGAGCACCACTCGCACCAGGCCGCCCAGGGTGAAGAGGGCCAGGAGCGGTCCGACCTCCCGCGGCGGGGCGTGCACGTCCCGGCCCGTGTGGCCGAGCGAGACGCGCGCCATCATCGCCAGCGTCATGGTACCGATGCCGCCGTAGGCGAAGGCGTGCAGCGCCAGGGGCGCCGGCACCTCCCGGTGCGCGGCCGCCGCCATCAGCAGGAAGGCCCCGGTGAGCCAGGCATAGCCCACGTAGAGCCCCCACAGCAATGGCTTCTTCCACAGGCCGGGGTGGTGCCAGTCGAACAGCCGCAAGGCGTTGAGCGCGAAGAGCACCAGCGCCAGGGAGAGGCGCACCCAAGGCTGGTGCAGGAAGACCGCCTCGACGGCGAAGGCGAGGAACAGCCAGAGGTTGGCCAGGTCCACCCAGCGCCGGTTGCGGATGCGCCCGGCGGCCCCCGGCACCCCCCGCTCGATGAAATAGGGCACCACGCGCCGTGCCATCACGAACAGGATCGCCAGCACCAGGTACAGCCCGGAGAGGACGCCCATGCGCATCCAGGCGACGTCGTCCTCCAGCCGTCCCAGGTGGAAGAGCAGGTCGGCGGGCAGCATCAGCCACATCTTGAACACCAGCCCGGTCTGGCGGGCCTGGCGCACCCGCAGCACCGGCCAGGTGAAGGCCGCCGCGGCCCCGGCCAGGAAGGCCGCCTCCACCCCGGCGGTCCACGCGGGGGGCAGCAGGGCATCGGCCATCCCTGCCCGGGCCAGCAGCCACAGCCCGGCCAGCCCGGCCAGGGGCAGGCCATGCAGCGTCATCACGCCGGTCCAGTTGCGTACCGCCGTGAGCAGGAAGCCGGTCACCACCGCCATCGCGTAGCCGAAGACCATCTCGTGGCCGTGCCAGAGGAAATCGGGCACGCCTTGCGCGGGCAGCCCCGCGGCCCGTCCGCGCAGGTACAGGTCCCAGGCCGGCACCACGAACAGCGCCCAGAGCAGCGCGAGCGTGAAGAAGGTGCGGAAGCCGAGGCGCAGGATGGGTGGGGTGGCAGCCCTCATGGTCGGCTCGCAGGCGTCGTTCAGGGGATGCGGGCTATTCTACCGCCCCGGGGCGCCCGCGTGCGGGCTCAGTTGCCCGGTGTGCGGCGGCAGGGCACCGGCGGGGCCGAGGCGAGCGCCTCGATCTTCTCGAGCAGCGCCGGGTCGTCCCAACGGCGCCCGCCCAGGGCCCGGTAGCGGATGCAACCCCGGGGATCGACGACGAAGGTCGTCGGCAGGGCCCGCACCGGCCACTGTTCCACCACCCGTCCGGCCTCGTCGAGCAGCACGGGGAAGTCCATCGGGTACTGCCCCATGAAGGCGAACACCGTGTCCTCGTCCTCCCCGACGTTCACTGCCACCACCTCGATCCCCCGGGGCGCGAGGCGCTTCCAGGCGCGCTCGAGCGAGGGCATCTCGCGGCGGCAGGGCGGGCACCAGGTGGCCCAGAAATTGACCACCCGCACGTGGCCGTGGTGGGCCGAGAAGCGGTAGGTCCCGTCGTTCACGTCGGCGAGCGCGAAGTCCCGGGCCGCCAGCGGGGGGTCGACCGTGCGCAACCCGCGCTGGAAGGCGTCCGGGCGGCCGGTGTCGGCCCGGCCCGGGGCGAGCACGCAACACAACAGGAAAGTGGCGAGGTAGCGTCTCATCGGGAACCCCCTTTCGCGGGAGGGACGGCGCGGTCCGGGGCACAGTGCAGGCCGACCATCCGCAGGCGGTGGCGCCGGCCCTGGGCGTCGTGCCAGACGAGGTCGAGGTCGAAGCGGCTGCCGGGCGCGAGCGGGTAGCTGGTCATGCCCATGTTCCAGTCGTCGGGCTCGAAGCGTTGCCGGGTGGGGTAGAAGGACCACTTCAGCGCGATACGCGCCCGGAGGGGCTCGCCCTGCGCGGCCAGCCGGCGCAACCAGGCCTCCTTGAGCAGGAGCCGGCCGCTGCGCCCCCCGGGGGCATGCCAGCGCCACTCCGAGAGGTCCACCGTGATCGCGCCCCGCTTGCCGGCGTTGCCCAGGATGGTCTGGAACAGGCAGCGCCCGGCCAGCGCGTCGGCGGCCCGGCGCGAGAAGCCGCGGGCGAGGAAGAAGGCGCGCGTCTGGTCGGGCAGGCGCTGGATGAAGGTCGCCGAAAAGCCCTGGTCGCGGGCGCGCCAGGCATCCAGGCCGGTGCGCGGATCCACGTAGGCCTGGGTCCCGGCCGCCGCGGGGACGGCCAGGAGGAGGGTGGCGGCGAGGAAGAGGCTGCGCAAGGCCATGGGCGGCTCCAATACGGCTTCGCAGGGGGAGTCTATCGCAGTCCCGCGGGCTTTGCCTCCCGGCCGACCCGCCCGGGCCGGTGCCTTGGTGTACTCGGCGGGTTGGGGTGTATGCTTGCCCCATGGGCCTGGTCGAGACGACGCTCCTGTTGCTGCTGGTCATCGACCCGTTCGGCAACCTGCCGTTCGTGCTGAGCATCCTGCACCCCCTCTCGGCGCGCCGCTACCGGCGGGTGGTGGTGCGCGAGATCCTCCTCGCCTTCCTGGTGCTCTCGGCCTTCGCGCTCGCCGGGCAGCGACTGCTCCATTACCTGAACGTGCAGCAGGCTTCGCTGAGCGTCGCCGGCGGCATCATCCTGTTCCTCATCGCCATCCACATGATCTTCCGCTCCTCCGTGGAGATCTTCCACGACCACTATGCGCAGGATCCCATCCTGGTGCCGATCGCGGTGCCATCCATCGCCGGGCCCTCGGCGGTGACCGTGGTGATCCTGCTGCGCAACCGTGCCCAGGCCGATCCGCTGGAGATCGTGCTGGTGCTGGCCCTGGTACTCACCGTCACCGCCGTCATCCTGCTCGCCGGGCGCTGGCTGGGCCGCTGGCTGGGGCGCCGGGGTCTGCTGGCCCTGGAGAAGTTCATGGGCCTGCTGCTCAGCCTGGTCTCGGTGAACATGATCCTCACCGGTATCGTGGGCTTTCTCGCCGGGGTGCGTACCGGCTGAGGGCCGGACCGATACATAAGAAAAACCTAATATGCGGATTGTTTGATCTGGCTCATTGTCCTATGCTTGTCTTGCCCTAAAGTCATAAAAGCCGCTGAACGATCCTTGTTCCGGGCATTCCCGGCAACGACAGAAGGAGGAACGAAAAATGAAGAAAGCCAAGCTGCTGGTTGCTGCTGCAACGCTGGCCACCTCGCTGCTGGCCGCCCCGTTCAGCGCCAACGCGTGGTGGGGTGACGACTGGTGGGACGGTCCCTGGTATGGCGGTCCCTGGTATGGCCCGTACTGGGGCTATCCTTGGGGTCCCTGGGGTTACCCGTACTGGGGTTATCCGTACTGGGGTTATCCGTACTGGGGCTACCCGGCCTGGGGTTATCCGTACTGGGGCTACCCGGCCTGGGGCTATCCCTACGTCGCACCCGTGGTCCCCTCGACCGGCTCGAGCTCGAGCAGCAGCAAGTAAGGAAAGCGCATTCTCCAGGGAGGAGAGGAAGGCGGGGCCCGGGCGGCCCCGCCTTCTTTTCGGGGGAGTCAATACGGCCGTGCGGCCGGGTAATCGCGGAAGACGGCGGTGACGTCCAGCGGCGGCGGGGCGAAGAGCGGGTCGTTTTCCGGAAAGGGGGGTTCCTCGGGCAGCCGGTGGGCCTGGTAGGCCGCCAGGCGCGCCCGGGCGCGGGCGAGTACCGGCGGCGGGGCCTGCCAGGCGAGCAGGTCGATCACCTGGCGTTGCAGCCGCGCGGCCGTCTCGTACTGCCCGTCGGCCGCGGCGGCCAGGGCCAGTGCCGCGATGTTGGGTGGCGAGGGGTGCGCAGGCGCCAGGGCATTGGCCAGGGCCAGGGCGCGGGCGGGATCACGTACCGCCGGGTCATGGGCCAACACGCGCAGGCGCACCAGAGCCAGGGTGAGGTGCGCGTCGTCCGGGGCCTCCCGGTGGAGGGCCTCCAGGCGCGCGGCCAGCGTGCGCTCGGGTGCCCCGGCCCGCCGGCGGGCGATCACGGCCAGCAGGCGGGCCGGCGTGATGCGCGGGTCGGCGGCGAGGGCCTGTTCGTACTCCCGGGCGGCCGCGTCGAACCGGCCGCTGCGCATCAGCAGGTTGGCCAGCTGGTAGTGGGCCCCGGGATGCCGGGGGTCCCGCGCGAGCACGGCCTCGTACCCCTTGCGGGCGGCCTCCGTGTCCCCGCGCGCCTCCGCCAGGACGGCGAGCAGGAAGCGGGCGAGCACCGGGGCGTGCGGGCGGGCCGCCACCTTGCGCAGCATGCGTTCGGCCTCCTTCGGGTGCCCGGAGAGGTAGAGGGTGCGGGCCAGGCTGACGCGGGCGTGCAGGTTGTCCGGTTCCTGGCGCAGCCCCTCCCGGAACCGGGCGGCGGCCGTGGCGTAGTCGCCCCGGCGGATGGCCTCCATGCCCAGCCGGAAGCGGGCACGGGCCGAGTGCAGGGCCGCATCGAGCTCGGCCACCAGGGGATCCCGGTAGTCGGGGGCCTTGCGGTGGTGGAAGCGGGCCAGGTGCGCGCGCGCCCGCGCCCGGTCCCCCAGGGCCCGCCAGGCCTGGGCGAGCGCATAGTGCACCCCGTCCGCCTCGGGGGCGAGTCGCAGCGCCTCCTCGAGCACCTGCACGGCCCGTTGCGGGCGATGGCGCAGCAACGCCAGCTGGCCCAGGTAGTAGAGGGCCGCGGCGCGCAACCCGGGATGGTCGGCGGCCTGGCGGAGGAAGCGCTCGGCCTCGTCGAGGCGGCCGAGGGCCAGTGCCAGGCGCCCGCGCTGCAGGGCGAGCGGGGGATAGTCGGGTTTCAGGCGGGCGGCGGCCGCCAGGGCCTCGGCGGCACGGTCCAGCGCGCCCCGTTCGAGGGCGTGGTAGCCGGCGTAGTAGGCCCAGCGGAACCGGCGCGGCTCGAGCCGGCGGGCGTTGTCCCAGGCCAGCCGTGCCCCGCGGTCGATACCGGTCAGCTGGTAGAGGGCAGCCAGCCGCCCCCAGGCGGTGGCCAGCCGGTCGGGCGGCGTGTCGGGCCGCGCGAGCAGTTGGTCGAGGGCGGCGCGGGCCGCGCGGATGGCATCCCGCGCGGCCGGTTCGGCGCCCTGCAGGTCCAGCTCCGGGACCGGTTGCAGGCGACCCTGCCAGGCGGGCGGCAGGGTGGCGACCCGGTCGGCCTGGGCGGCGAGGCTCGCCAGGAACAGCACGCCGGCGAGGAGGCGGCGCATCAGGCCCCCTCCTCGCGGATCACCAGGGTGGTGTCGACGCGCCCGGGATGCACCGTCTGGCGGCGGCCGTCCGGCCAGCGGATCTCGATCCGGTCGACGTGCGTCTGCCGGCCCAGGCCGAAGGTGAGGGGCAGCTCCACCTGGCTCAGGTAGGAGCGCGCGGGCGAGAGGTAGCGCTGCTGGGTCCGGCCCCCGGCCGTCAAGCGCACCCGGGCACCGTAGGCGAAGCGGTTCGGGGCGCGCCCGACCAGGCGCAGCCGCAACCAGTGGTGGCCGGTGTGCTGGTCGTTGCGCAGCAGCACGGCGCGCCGGCCGTTCTGGGTGACGACCAGGTCGAGGTCGCCGTCCCCGTCGATGTCGGCGTAGGCGGCCCCCCGACCCACCAGGGGCCGCCCCAGGTCCCCCAGCGGCGGGGCCGGGACGAAGGTGGCGCCGCAGGCCGAACCGCAGTTCCAGAACAGCTGGGGCGGCTGGGCGTAATGCTGGCTGGGCTGGACCCGGTTGATCTCGGGCTCCAGGTGGCCGTTGGCCTGGAAGAGGTCGAGCCGCCCGTCGAGGTCGTAGTCGAAGAAGAGTACGCCGAAGGTCAGTGCCAGGCGCGTCGCCGGTCCCAGCCCCTCGATCACGGCGTCGTCGGAGAACGGCGTCCGCCCCCCGGTGGTGACGTAGAAGGAGGTCATCTCGTTGGCGAAGTTGCCCACGGCGACGGCCAGCTCGCGGTCGTTGCGGTAGTGGGCGGCATCGATGCCCATGCCGGAGGTGGCCTTGCCGTTGCGGTCGTAGGCGAAGCCTTCCAGGGCCCCGATCTCCTCGAAGCGGCCATTGCCCAGGTTGTGGAACAGGAAGTTGGGGGCGGTGTCGTTGGCGACCAGGAGGTCGGGGCGGCCGTCATCGTCGATGTCGGTGACCACCACGCCCAGACCCTTGCCCACGGGCAGCCCGGACTCGGCGTCGGTCACGTGCAGGCCGGCCTGCGCGCTCACCTCGGTGAAGCGGCCGTGGCCGTCGTTGCGGTAGAGGTGCGGGAAGGTACCGACGAAGTGGGTCGGCGCCCCGTAGGCGCGCCCCAGCCCGGCGAGGCGGAAGTCGATCTTCAGGTCGATGCGCGGCGACCACTGCACGTAGTCGAGCACGAACAGGTCGAGGTCCCCGTCCCCGTCGTAGTCGAGGAAGGCGGCGCTGGTGCTCCAGTCGTGTTCGCCGCCGCCGACGCCGGCGGTGTCCGTGACGTCGCGGAAATGTCCATGGTCGTTGTGGAACAGCCGGTTGCGGTGCAGGCTGGTGAGGTAGAGGTCGAGCCAACCGTCACCGTCGTAGTCGCCCACGGCCACGCCCATGCCGTAGTCCTCGATGGCCAGCCCGGCCGCCGCGCTCACGTCCTCGAAACGGCCGTGTCCGTCGTTGCGGTAGAGCGCGCAGCGCGGCCTGCCCTTGCCGGGGTGGTCCGGCCAGTAGCGGGAATTGACCAGGAAGAGATCCGGGTCGCCGTCGTTGTCGTAGTCGAAGAAGGCGGCGCCGCTGCCCATGGTCTCCGGCATGAGCCGCCGCCCCCAGGCACCGTTGACGTGCACGAAGTCGATCCCGGCGGCCCGGGTGATGTCGGTGAAGGGCACCGGGGGCGGGTGCACCGGGGCCTTCGGGGCGGAGGCCGGGGCCAGGGGGAATTGGGAGAAGCCGCCAACACCCTCGTCATCGAAGAATTCCTCACCGGACAAGAAGTTTCCGTCCTCGCCCTCACCGACGGCATAACCGTGCGTCCC
>RFHK01000049.1 GCA_003695825.1 Gammaproteobacteria bacterium
AGGGCCTCGAGCTGCTCGCGCACGCCGCCGTGGGCATAGCCGATCACGGGCCGGCCCATGGCCAGGGCCTCGAGGGTGGTGCGGCCGAAGGACTCCGGGACCTGGGTCAGGGAGAGGACGTAATCGGAGGCCGCGAGCACCTCACGGAGGTCGTCGCGGTGCCCGGTGACGACCAGGTACCCGGCCAGGCCGGCTTCCTCGATGGCCCGTTCGAGCGCCTGCACGTAGGCACGCTTGCGCGGATGCGCCCCCCCGGCGATGACCCCGGCCGCCGGCACGCCGTGGGCACGCAGCTTGCGCACGATCTCGATCAGGTCGGCATGCCCTTTCAGGCGCGTGAGCCGCCCCGGCAGGGTGAGCACCAGGGCGTCGGTCAGCTGGGGGTACCGGCGGTACCAGGCCCCCAACCAGTCGTGCGGCGGCCGGTAGCCCGGCGGGTAGCGCACGGGGTCCACGCCCCGGGGGATGACGCGGATCCGCTCCGGCGGGGTCTCGGGGTAGTGTCGAAGGATGTAGTCGCGCACGCTCTCGGAGACGGCGATGACCCGCTCGCCGCGGGTCATGATACGGCTGTACCGGCCCGGCGAATAGAAGCCGTGCACCGTGGTGACGAGCCGCGGGCGCTCCCGCGGCGGCAGCCCGCGCCAGGCATACCAGCCGACCCAGGCCGGCAGGCGCGAGCGCAGGTGGAGAATATCGACATTCTCGCGTCGCATCAGCCGGCGCAAGGCATAGACGTGGCGAAAGGTCAGCGGCGACTTGCGGCCCACGGGCAGGCAGACGTGCTCGGCGCCGGCGGCCTCGAGTTGCGGTACGAGCCGCCCACCGGCGGAGACCACCAGGGCGCGGTGGCCGGCTGCGACCAGGGCCTGGGCGATCTCGAGGGTCCCCCGCTCCACGCCCCCCGACTCCAGGGCGGGCAAGAGCTGGAGTACCGTCAGGCGGGCGGGCATGGCTTCACGTCCCTGCTACGGGCCGCGGCCGTGCGCGGGCGGCACGCAGCGTGCCCGGCTTCGGCAAGTCAGTCACGTCGCAGGACGTAGCGGGTGCCACAGTAGGGGCAGAGGATCTCGCCGCCGGCCGCCTCGATCGGCAGGAAGACGCGCGGGTGCCCGTTCCACAGCGTCATGTCGTCCGTGGGGCAGTGCAGTGGCAGTTCCGCGGCGGTGACCTCGCGTTCACGCCGGGTGCAGCATTTCACTTCGCCTTCTCTCGCCTCGTTCCTCACGCCTTGCTCCCTCACGCCACCGGGGTGAGCCATTCCGGATGGAGTTCGAAACGGCCGTGTACCACGTCGAAATAGTATTTCTGCAGGCGCTCGGTGATGGGCCCGCGCGTACCCGCGCCGATGGTGCGCCCGTCCACCTCGCGGATGGGTGTCACTTCCGCCGCCGTCCCGGTGAAGAAGGCCTCGTCGGCGACGTAGACCTCGTCGCGGGTGATGCGCTTCTCCCGCACGGGGATGTCGAGTTCGCGCGCCAGCCGCAGGATGGTGTCGCGCGTGATGCCCTCCAGCGCCGAGGTCAGGTCGGGGGTGTAGAGCACCCCGTCGCGCACGATGAAGACGTTCTCGCCACTGCCCTCGGCGACGAAACCGTCGACGTCGAGCAGCAGGGCCTCGTCGTAGCCGGCTGCCAGGGCCTCGTTCAGTGCCAGCATCGAATTCATGTAGTTGCCGTTGGCCTTGGCCCGGCACATGGTCACGTTGACGTGATGGCGCGCGAACGAGGCCGTCTTCACACGGATGCCGTGCCTCATGTTCTCCTCGCCCAGGTAGGCGCCCCACTCCCAGGCCGCCACCATGACGTGCACCCGGAGATTGTCGGCACGCAGGCCCATCCCCTCGGAGCCGTAGAAACACATGGGACGGATGTAGGCGGTCTCCAGGCCGTTCTCACGGACCACGGTGCGCTGGGCCTCGTCGAGGGTGTCCGCATCGAAGGGCATGGGCATGGAGAGGATGTGCGCAGAACGGAAGAGCCGGCGGGTGTGGTCGTGGAGGCGGAAGATGGCCGTACCCCGCTCGGTCCGGTAGGCGCGCACGCCCTCGAAGACCCCCATTCCGTAATGCAGCGTGTGCGTGAGCACGTGGGTGGTCGCCTCGCGCCATGGAACGAGTTCCCCGTCGTACCAGATCACCCCATCCCGGTCGGCCATGGACATCTTGCGCCGGCTCCTCTTTGGCAACGCCCGAATTCCATGCGAAAAAACCGGGCCGAACGGCCCGCGAAGTCCCGTAAGAATACCGGATCCGCAGGGGAGATTACAGGTCGGACTCCATCACCCGCCTCCAGGTCCGCCGCACGGCCTCGCGCAGCCTCCGGAAGCGCGCCTGCGGCACCACGGCGGGCGCCTCGCGCAGCGCCAGGCGGTTCATCTCGCCGCGATAGGCGAGCAGGGCCTTCTCGAGCGTCTGCGCCTCCCGCGCACCCAGCAGGCGCAGGGCGGCCAGACGACGCAGCCCGCCCAGGGTCGACGTCTCCGCCGCCAGTTCCGGGTGGGACGGGGCGTGCCGCAGCACGAGGTACTGCACCAGGAACTCGATGTCCACCAGCCCGCCGGCACCCTGCTTGAGATCGAAACGGTCGCCCCCACGCACCGTCAGTGCCTCGCGCATGCGACGCCGCATGTCCACGACCTCTTGCTGCAGCCGGCGCGCGTCGCGGGGCCGGCAGAGCACCTCCTGCCGGATCCGGGCGAAGGCCTGGGCCAGCGCCGGGGGCCCGGCGACGGGCCGCGCCCGCACCAGCGCCTGGTGTTCCCAGGTCCAGGCCTCCTCGCGCTGGTAGCGCGCGAAGGCCTCCAGGCTGCTCACCAGCAGCCCGGAGGCCCCGGAGGGCCGCAGGCGCACGTCCACCTCGTAGAGTACGCCGGAGGGCGTGAGCGTGTTGAGCATGTGGATGACGCGCTGGCCGAGGCGGGCGAAGAAGAGGCCGTTCTCGAGCGGTCGGCGGCCGTCCGTGCGGCCGGCATCGTCGCCGTCGTGCAGGAAGACCAGGTCCAGGTCCGACCCATAGCCCAGCTCGCGGCCGCCCAGCTTGCCGTACCCGACCAGCAGAAACCCGGCTTCCCCGCCGTCCCGGCGTCGGGGCACCCCGTGGCGGGCCACGAGGGCGTCCCAGGCCAGCTCGCGTACCGCCTCCAGGACCAGTTCCGCCACCGTGGTCAGCAAGGTTCCCACCTGGGGCACCTCGAGGTGGCCGGAGAGGTCGGCGGCGGCGATGCGCAGCACGGCGGCGTTGCGGAACTCCCGCAGGCGTTCCATCTGGGCCTCGAGGTCCCCCTCGGGCAGGCTCGCCAGCCGCCGGGCGAGTTGCTCGGCCAGCGCGTGCCGGTCCGGGGGCACCTCCAGCAGGCGCGCATCGAGCAGCTCGTCGAGCAGGAGGGGATGGCGCCGGATCTCGCCGGCGATGAACGGGCTCGCCGCGCACAGGTGCACCAGCCGCGCGACCACGGGCGGGTGCTCGGCAAGGAGCATGAGGTAGGCCGTGCGGCCGGCGATCGCCTCGAGCAGGTCGAGCACGCGTCCCAGGGCCGCCTCGGGTACCTCGGCCCGCCCGGCCACGGCCAGGACCTCCGGCATCAGGCGCGCGAGCGCCCCCCGGCCCCGGTCACCGAGGCGGCCCGCCACCTGTTCCCGGAAGTCCGCCAGCCGCCGGAGCACCCAGGCCGGATCCCCGTACCCGGAGGCGCGCAGCGCGGCACGGGCCTCGTCCTCCTCGAGCGACGCCTCCCAGAGGGCAGCGAGCGGCGCCGCCACGCCCGGCGTCGCGGCGCCGCCGAACAGCGCCGCGAAGCGGGCATGCACCCGGTGCCGGTGCCCCTCCAGCGCGGCACGAAACGCCGTCCAGTCGGCGCATCCCATGGCCTCGGCCAGGGCGGCCCGTTCGACCTCGCCGTGCGGCAGCGCCTGGGTCTGGGCGTCGTCCTGGGCCTGCAGGCGGTTCTCGGCGCAGCGCAGGAAGCGGTAGGCCGCCTCGAGCTCGCGCACGGCCTCCGGGGACAGGTGGCCCAGCTCGCCCAGGGCCTGGAGTGTCGGCAGCAGGCCGCGGGTGCGCAGCCGCGGTTCCCGCCCGCCCCGGATGAGCTGGAAGGCCTGCACGATGAACTCGATCTCGCGAATGCCGCCCCGGCCCAGCTTGAGGTCCTCGCCGCGCCCGCGCCGTCGCATGTCGCGCTCGATCAGTGCCTTCATCTCGCGCAGGGCGGCCAGGGTGCCGTAGTCGAGATAGCGCCGGTAGACGAAGGGGGCGAGCAGCGCCTCGAGCTCGGCGCGATGGGCCGGGTCGCCGGTGATCGGGCGTGCCTTGACGAGGGCATAGCGCTCCCATTCCCGGCCCTGGGAGGCGTAGTAGTCCTCCAGCATGGCGAAATCCGCCACCAGCGGCCCGCTGTCCCCGAAGGGACGCAGGCGCATGTCCACCCGGAACACGAACCCCTCGGCGTCGACGTCCGAGAGCACGCCGATGAGGCGGCGCCCCAGCTCGGTGAACCACTCCTCGTGGCTCAGGCGGCGCGGCCGGCGGATCCAGCCGGCGGCCGGGTAGGCGAAGACCAGGTCGATGTCGGAGGAGAAATTGAGCTCGCGGCCGCCCAGCTTGCCCATGGCGACCACGACCAGGCGCTGCACCCGCCCGGACGCATCGCGGGGCGTCCCGCGCGCGCGGCGCTGCCAGGCCTCCAGCTTCTCGAGCGCCTGGCGTACGCAGGCCTCGGCGAGGTCGCTGAGGTCGAGCAGGGTCTCCTCGAGCGGCGCCCACCCGGCGAGGTCCCGCCAGGCGATGCGCACCATCTCCCGGTTGCGGAAACGGCGCAGCGCCCGCCGCAAGTCCGCTTCCTCGCTCACCCCGGCCAGCCGTCGCGCCAGGGCGTGCTCCACCGCCCCCTCGGCGCGGTCCGCCAGCAGGTCCCCGTCGGCCAACAGCCCGGGGAGCAGGCCGGGATCGCGCACGCACCGGCCGAACACGAAGGGGCTCAGGGCGAACACCCGCCGCAGGCAGGCATGGAAGCGGGCGTCGCCGGGCACCTCCAGGCCGGCGTCCTGCAGGGCCGCGCGCCAGGCCGCCTCGCGCTCGCGACCCAGGGCGACCAGCGCGGTGGATGCAAGCCTCTCCGGTACCGAACCCCCGGTCATCCTCCCCTCCTGATGCGCCGTGGTGACTGCGAGCCCCGCTCAAGTCGTGCCGCCCCGGGCCGACATGGATAGGAGACCCCGGCTACCGGATCCGCACGAGGAGCGCCCATGGAATTCCGTGACTATCTCAAGATCATGGTCATGAAGGAAGCCTCGGACCTCTATCTCAGCGCCGGGGCGCCGCCCTGCATCAAGGTCCACGGCAGGCTGCGGGCCATCGAGAAGGCCACCCTGACCGCCGAGCGCATCCACGACATCGCCTGGTCGGTCATGGACGAGGAGAAGCGCACGCGTTTCCAGCACAAGCCGGAGATGAACCTGGCCCTCTCGGAGAGCGGCGTGGGGCGCTTCCGGGTCAACATCTTCATGCAGCGCGGCACCGTGGGCATGGTGGTGCGCCACATCCGCACCGAGATCCCGCACTACCGGGACCTGGGACTGCCGCCGATCCTGACCGAGGTGGTGATGGCCAAGCGCGGTCTGGTGCTGTTCGTGGGGGCCACCGGCTCGGGCAAGTCGACCTCGCTCGCCTCGCTCATCGACTACCGCAACGAGCACTCCAGCGGGCACATCATCACCATCGAGGACCCGATCGAGTTCATCCACCGCCACAAGAAGTCCATCGTCAACCAGCGCGAGGTGGGGCTGGACACCGACTGCTACATGGACGCCCTCAAGAACGCCCTGCGCCAAGCCCCGGACGTGATCCTCATCGGCGAGATCCGCGATCGCGAGACCATGGAACACGCCATCAGCTTCGCCGAGACCGGGCACCTGTGCCTCTCGACCCTGCACGCCAACAATGCCAACCAGGCGCTCGACCGCATCATCAACTTCTTTCCCAAGGACCGCCGTGACCAGCTCCTGCTGGACCTCTCGCTCAACCTGCGCGCCTTCGTCTCCCAGCGCCTGGTACAGACCACCGACGGCAAACGCACGGCGGCCGTGGAGATCCTGCTCGGCACCCCGCTGGTCAGGGACCTCATCTACCGGGGGGAGATCCACGAGCTCAAGGAAGTGATGGAGAAGTCGGAGAACCTGGGCATGCAGACCTTCGACAGCGCCCTCTACAAGCTGTACGTGGACGGGCGCATCACCATCGAGGAGGCCCTGCGCAACGCCGACTCGCCCAACAACCTGCGCCTGCGCATCCAGCTCTCCGAGGAGGAAGCCGCCCAGCGCCTGGCCGCCGCCAGCAGCAAGCTGGAGATCGAGCAACCCGACCAGGGCGTGGTGCTCGGCCAGGGCGGCCGCATGCGCCTGACGCTCGCCGACGACTGACCCGCGCTCCCTCCCGCCCCGCCAGGTTTCCCTCGAGGCAAAAAAAAGCCCCGGCCAAAGGGTTGGTACCGGGGCAATGCCTCACAGGGGTGGAGGAGTGTGGACTCGGCCTGCGGCCGACTCCACACAATTCGTGGCGGTTTCTCCTCGCCGCCGGTCCCGCGTTCGGGACTCGCCTGTATGACGTAGTATAGTTCGGAAATATTCCGCTCGCCTTGAGGGCGCCCCGGAATAATTCCGCGCGACACACCGTCTACCTTCACGAGGCGACGGAGTGTCAGACTCCGTCATGACTTTTGCTTATGTCAGGATAACACAAATTTTTGGGAATGAAAATACTCGATTTCCTCGCACGCAACCGGGAGCTCCGTGAACGGCTCGTCGAGAGCCGGGAGCGGCTGTTCCGCATCGCCTACTCCTGGTGCCACGACGCGGCGCTCGCCGACGACCTGGTCCAGGAGACCCTGGAGAAGGCGCTCAAGAAGAGCGGCCAGCTCAAGGATCCCAGGGCCCTGAACACCTGGCTGTTCACCATCCTCAACAACTGCTGGCGCGACCACTTCCGCCGCCAGCGCGAGACCGTCGACATCGACGACCTGGCCTTCAGCCATTCCCACACCCCGGAGGAAGAGGGCCACCGCCACCAGCTCATCGGCCGGGTCCATGCCGCCATCGAGTCCCTGCCGCTCAACCAGCGCCAGGTGCTCACCCTGGTCGATCTCGAAGGCTGCAGCTACATCGAGGTGGCCGAGATCCTCGACATCCCCATCGGCACCGTCATGAGCCGCCTGTGCCGCGCCCGCCGCGCCCTGCGGGACCGCCTGCTCGCCGCCGACGCCGACATGGCGCAACTGGTCCGCGAATCCCGGCAGTTCACGGATCCGCCCCGGATCAGGAGGGTGAAGTGATGAGCACGCCTAGCCCCATCTCCGACGAACAGCTCAATGCCTTCCTCGACCACCAGCTCGACCCCGAGGAACGGGAACGCCTGCTCGGGGTGCTCGAACACGACGCCGAGCTGCGTCGCCGGGCCTGCGAACTGCGCAACCTGAGCGAACTGGTCCGGCACGCCTACGATCCCCGCGTCCTGCCCCGCCCGCGCAGCGCCGTGCCCGTGCGCCAGCGTCCGTGGGTGCAGGGGGTCGCGGCCGCCCTGCTGCTCGGCCTGGGCACCACCCTGGGATGGTTCCTGCACCCGGCCGGCGGTCCAGGTACCCGGCCGCCGGCGATCGACCCCAAGGTCATGTACCTGGACCAGGAGCGGGCCTTCCAGACGGCCAGCCTGAGCGAGGCGCCGGAGGTTCACGGCGCGCGCAAGGTGCTGCTGCACATAAGCAGCAACGACCCCCGCAAGATGGAGGCGGCGCTGGACACCGCCGAGCGGCTGGTACGCACGTACCGCGCGCGCCACATCCCGGTCGAGGTGGAAGTGGTCGCCAACGCGGGCGGGCTCGACCTGCTGCGTGCCGACGTCTCGCCCTTCGCCGACCGCATCCACGCGCTGCACCAGAAATACGAAGAGCTCACCTTCTACGCCTGCCGCACCGCGCTCTCGCGGCTCATGGCGGCCAAGGGACTGCACAATCCGCCGCCGCTGCTCGAGGACGCCCTGCTCACCCCCAACGCGCTCGACCAGATCCTCGAGCGCCTGCAGGAAGGCTGGGTGTACATGAGTATCTGAAAAAAGGAGCTGGGAG
>RFHK01000205.1 GCA_003695825.1 Gammaproteobacteria bacterium
CCATGATGGATCCCGAGCTGCCCGACACCCGGCGGATGGGACGCGGCATGGCCTTCCTGGCCTGGACGCTCGCGTTGCTGCTCCTCGCGGCCCTGTTCCAGGGCTGGCTCGGGGAGCGCGCCCAGCCCAACCGCCCGGTGGCCAGCCGGGTCAAGGCGACGGGCGCGGCGGAAGTGGTCCTGCAGCGCCACCGCTCGGGCCACTATCTGGTCTCCGGCCGCATCGACGGGTACCCGGTGACCTTCCTCGTCGACACCGGGGCCAGCGATGTGACCGTGCCCGCCGCCCTGGCCGAGCGCCTGGGGCTGCGCCGCGGCCCGCGGGTGCTCTACCAGACCGCCCGCGGGCTCGCCACCGGCTACCTGACCACGATCGACCGGTTGGAGATCGGCGACATCGTGCTCGAGCGGGTGCAGGCGAGCATCAGCCCGGACTACGACGCGGACACGGTGCTGCTGGGCATGAGCGTCCTCAAGCGGTTGGAGTTCGCCCAGCAGGGCGACCGCCTGGTGCTGCGCCGGCCCGCCGGTCGAGGCAGGAACTAGCATGGAACACTACCGAGCATGGCTCGAGGCGGCCAGTGCCCTCGTCTGGGGTCCGCCGCTGCTGGTGCTGCTGGTCGGCACCGGCCTCTACCTGACCCTGGGCCTGCGCTTCTATCCGCTCCGGCGGCTGGGCCGGGCCTTCCGGCTGCTGTGGCAGGGCCGCCACGCCGAGCGCGAGCCCGGCGACCTCTCGCCCTTCAACGCCCTCATGACGGCCCTGGCCGCCACCGTCGGCACCGGTAACATCGCCGGGGTGGCCACGGCGATCGCCCTGGGCGGCCCGGGCGCCGTGTTCTGGATGTGGGTGACGGCCCTCGTCGGCATGGCGACCAAGTACGCCGAGGCCGTGCTCGCGGTGACCTACCGCGAGGTGGACGTCCGAGGGTGCCAGCAGGGCGGGCCCATGTACTACATCCGCAATGGGCTGGGTCGCCGCTGGGCGTGGCTGGGTTTCCTCTTCGCCCTGTTCGGTACCGTGTCCGCCTTCGGTATCGGCAACACCATCCAGGCCAATTCCGTGGCCCACGCGCTGGAGAACGACTTCGGCGTCGCCCGCTGGATCACTGCCCTCGCCCTGGCCGGGCTCACCTGGCTGGTGCTGGTCGGCGGGGTACGGCGCCTCGGCGAGGTGGCGGGCAGGCTGGTACCCTTCATGGCCCTCGCCTACGTGGCCAGCGCCCTGCTGATCCTGGTGCTGCGCGCCGAGGCGATCCCGGCGGCGCTCCACCGGATCCTGCACGATGCCTTCACCGGCTCGGCCGCCACCGGCGGTTTCGCCGGCGCCGGGGTGATGCTCGCCATTCGCTACGGGGTCGCCCGCGGCGTCTTCTCGAACGAGGCCGGCCTGGGCACGGCACCCATCGCCCACGCCGCGGCCCGGACCCGGGACCCGGTGCGCCAGGGCACCATCGCCATGCTGGGTACCTTCATCGACACCCTCGTGATCTGCACCCTCACCGCCCTGGTGATCCTGGTCGGCGGCGGCTGGACCGACATCGACCCGGTGCGCGGCGGCCAGTTGACGGGGGCAGCGCTCACCGCCCACGCCTTCGAGGCCGTGCTCCCCGGGACCGGGGCCCCGCTGGTGGCCATCGCGCTGGCGCTGTTCGCCTACACCACCCTGCTCGGCTGGAGCTACTACGGGGAACGTTGCGCCGAGTACCTCTTCGGCCCCCGCGTGATCCTTCCCTACCGGCTGTTGTGGGTCGCGGCCATCCCGGCCGGGGCCGTCGCCGGCCTCCAGCCCCTGTGGCTGCTGGCGGACGTCATGAACGGCCTCATGGCCCTGCCCAACCTGGTCGCCCTGCTGCTGTTGAGCCCGGTGGTCTTCCGGCGCACACGGCAGGCCCTGGAAGCGGAGTGATGTACGCATGAGCGACGCACCCAAGACTCGGACGCTGCAGATCGAGGACCTCGAGATCGGCTCCGGCCCGGCAGTGCGTGGTCGCGGCCAGACCCTCAAGGTCCACTACACCGGGTGGCTGGAGGACGGCACCCGGTTCGATTCCAGCCGCGAGCGCGGCGAACCCTTCAGCTTTCCGGTCGACTGCGACTACGTCATCCCCGGCTGGGACCAGGGGGTCAAGGGGATGCGGGTCGGCGGCCGGCGCCGGCTGGTGATCCCCCCGCACCTCGCCTATGGCGAGCGGGGTGCTGGCCCCATCCCCCCCGGGGCCACCCTCGTCTTCGAGATCGAGCTGCTGGAGATCTCCGAGTAGATGCGCCTGGAAGCGCTCGATCGCGCCCTGCACGAGCTGGTCCGGCGTACCCTCGAGGAAGACGTCGGCAGCGGCGATCTCACCGCCGACCTGGTGCCGGCGGACGCCCGGGCCCGCGCCCGCCTCCTCGCGCGCGAGCCGGCCGTGCTGTGCGGGCAAGCCTGGTTCGATGCGGTGTTCCGGGAACTCGACCCGGAGGTGCGCATCGAGTGGACCTGCCACGAGGGGGACGAGGTGCAGCCAGACCAGCTCCTGTGCCGGCTCGAGGGGCGGGCCCGTGCCCTGCTCACCGGCGAGCGCAGCGCGCTCAACCTGCTCCAGACCCTCTCCGGGACGGCGACGACCGCACGCCGCTTCGCGCGTGCCGTAGCCGACCTCCCGGTGCGGCTGCTCGATACCCGCAAGACCATCCCCGGGCTGCGCCTGGCCCAGAAGCACGCCGTGCGGGTCGGCGGCTGCCACAATCACCGACTGGGGCTGTTCGACGCCATTCTCATCAAGGAGAACCACATCCTCGCCTGCGGCGGGATCGCCGCGGCGGTCTTGGCCGCCCGCCGCCGGCACCCGGGCGTCGAGATCGAGGTGGAAGTCGAAGACCTCGAGGAACTCGAGGCCGCCCTCGCCGCCGGCGCCGACCGCATCCTGCTCGACAACTTCCCCGTGCCGCGACTGCGCGAGGCCGTGCACCGCACCCGCGGCCGGGCCCGGCTGGAGGCCTCGGGCAACGTCGATTTCGACACCCTCCGGGAGATCGCGGCCACCGGGGTCGACGACATCTCCCTCGGCGCCCTCACCAAGCACCTGCGGGCCATCGACTTCTCGTTGCGCTTCGAATAGCCTGGCACGCCTTCGATGCTGCGTTGCGGCCAGGCCCCCACAGGGGTAAAGCCAGCCCGCGCCCGGCCGACAGACACACAGATCCCGGGATCCGACGAAGAAGGCGCAGGGATGGGCCGGACCCACGACATCGAAACGCTCGACCACCTGCAGGAACTGCTGCACGTCCCGCCCCTGCCCGGCACGGCCGCACGGCTCATCGGCCTCGTCAGCGACCCGGAAGTGGACCTGCACGAGCTCGCCCGCGTCATCGAGCAGGATCCGGCGCTCGCCGCGCGTCTCGTGGGGGTGGCGAACTCGGCCTGGTTCGCGCGCGGCCGCGAAGTCGTCTCGGTCGAGGAGGCCATCATCCGGGTCCTCGGCCTGGACCTGGTGCGGGGACTGGCACTGGGCATGACCCTGGGCGGTGCCTTCGACACGAGCGCCTGCGCGGCCTTCGATGCGCAACGCTACGCGTACCTGGCCTTCGTCACCGGCAGCCTGGCGCGGGACCTCGCCGGGTCCGCGGACCTGGCCCCGGCAGCACGCGATTGCGCCTTCCTGGCCGGGCTCCTGCACGACTTCGGCCAGCTGGTCCTGGTCCACGCCTTCCCCCGGCACATGGAGCAGGTGCTCCAGGCGGTCGGCGACCGCCCGCTCGAGGCACGCCTGGAATGCGAACGGGAGGCCTTTGCGCTCGACGAGGTCCAGGCCGGTCGCTTCGTCCTGCGACGCTGGCACCTGCCCGCCTGTGTCATCGCAGCACTCGGCAGCGGGCACGCGGGCGCCGAGTCGGCGGATGCGGCCCTGGGGGCGCTCGCCGCGCTGGTCCGCTGGGTGGCCGCAGCCGCCGCCCGCCTCTACCAGGACCCCGGGACCGAGGTCGCCGACTGGTTCCCGGAATTGCCCGCCCCGCCCGCGCCCCTGCCGGGCGAGGTGGCGCAACGGCGGCTCGAACAGTATCGTGAGCAGGATGCCGAATTGCGCCGACTCGCCCGCATGCTGATCGACCCGAACGCCTGATGGACGACCGTCTCCGCGCCGCCGTCGAGGCCCTCCAGCGCCAGGTGCTGCGCATGACCGACCAGCTCTCGGCCCTGCGTGAACTGGCGGCCCTCGATCCCGGCAGCCTCGCCGGGCTGGAGCGCCCCCTGCAGGAGGCCTTGGAGATCCTGTTGTTGCACAGCGACTGCCATGCCGCCTCGGTCTTCCTGCGGGAGCACGACCGCCTGCGTTGCATCGCCGGCCTCTCGCGCGAGGACCTGCTCGGCACACCGCCCCTGCGGACGCCCCACGCCTTCCGGCTGGAAGAGGGCATCGCCGGGACCGTGGCCGTCTCGGGACGGCTGCATCACGCCCGGGACACCCGCCACGAGCCGCGCTTCCTGCCCCTGCCGGAGCTCCGGGTGCGTTCCCTGGTCTGCCTGCCCCTGCAGAACCGCCAGGAGACCCTCGGGGTGCTCAACGCCTCCCACCCGCGGCGCGCTGCCTTCGAGGAGGAGCAGGTCCGCTTCCTCGAGGTCTTCGGCGCGCTCATCGCCCACCTCATCGGCCACTGGCGGCTCGCCCACCGCCTCGACGAGGCCCTCCAGGAACGCACCCGGGCGCTGGAGACCGCGCTCCAGGAGCTCGAGGCACGCAACCGCTGGCACCGGCACACCCAGGTGTTCGACCCGGCCACGGGCCTGCACAATGCCCGTTTCCTCGCCACCGAGTTGCGGCGGCAACTGGCCCGCGTACGGCGCAGCGGGAAACCGCTCTCCCTGCTGCTGGTCCGCCTCACGGCCGTCCGCTCCGACGGCACGGCCCTGCCCCGCCCGCACCCGCAGCGCCTGTGGCCGCTGGCCGCGGGGCTCCTGCGCACGCAGAGCCGGGAGGGGGATCTCCTCTGCCACCTGGGCGAGGGGCTCTTCGCGCTCTGCCTGCCACACTGCACGGCCGCCGACGCCGAGCGCCTCGCGGAACGCGTGCGCCTTGACCTGGAGGGGCTGCGCTGCCGGCTCGAGGGGGACGAGCTCAGGGTCCAGGCACGCTTCGGGCTGGCCGAAGCCGAGGCGCTCCCGGCCGGTGGGGCCGGCGTCGCGTCACCACCCGAACGGGTGTTCTATGCGCAGGCCCTGGCGGATCTCGAGGCGCGCGGGAAGGAAGAAACCTGAGGGCTCGGAAAGGAAGATGGTGCCGGAAGTCAGACTCGAACTGACGACCTACGCATTACGAGTGCGTTGCTCTACCAACTGAGCTATTCCGGCACGGGAATGCGTCTCCGCGGTCTCGCGGTTCCGGATGCGAATGATAACATCGACCGCCTCGGTCGTCGTCCCCTCCGGCGGGGCCGGGAGCTGTTGCAGGGTGCACTCGCTGGAGGGCACGTCGATCAGTTCCCCGGTATCGACGTTGTAGAAGTGGTGATGCGGCTGGGTGTTGGGATCGTAGAAGACCCGTCCCGGCTCGACGATCACCTCACGCACCAGGCCCCGCCGCGCGAAGAGACCGAGGGTGTTGTACACCGTGGCCTTGGAGACCCGGAACCCGGCCGCCGTCACCTCGCGCAGCACGTCCTCGGCGCACAGGTGGCGATGGCGCGCGAAGAGCACGCGCGCGATGTCCACGCGCTGCGTCGTGGGCTGGATCCCTGCCTGCCGCAGGCGCTGGGCCGTCTGCTCCCAGCCGGGGAGGCCCTTGTCAGAGATTTGACTCATGCGGCGAGTATAGCCCGGGGGCGAGGCGAGAAAAACGTCCATGCCAATAAGGGTATTGGATCCCGGATCGGGTCTACCCGGCGGGCACACGCCGCCCCGTCCCGCCCAGACGAGGAACCTGGGCACCCCGCAGGGCTGTCCCATGCGACCCACTGTCCATATTTTTTACAGATTTCTGCCTCCCTTCCCCTGAAATCAAAAATAAACTTTTATATTCAATATGTTATGATTTGGCACGAAGCCTGCTAACAACTGCGCATAACGAAAGGTCTTATCACAGAAGGGGGTCGATCATGATCAAGTACAAACACGTAACCACAGGACTTGCCGCACTGATCTCGGGCATGCTCGCCAGTGCCGCCCTGGCC
>RFHK01000206.1 GCA_003695825.1 Gammaproteobacteria bacterium
ACGGGCAGGGCGACGAGCGCGTCATCGCGCATGGTGCGCGGCAGGAGGCTCCAGCCCAGCCCCACCGAGACCAGCATGCGGATGGTTTCGAGATAGTTGGTCGAAAGCCGCGTGCGCAGGCGCTGGCCGGCGGCCCGGAAGGCGGTCTCGGCGATCTGCCGGGTGTAAGTGGTCTCCGAGGGGAGGATGGCCGGGTACTCGACGAGTTCTTCCAGGCGCACGCGCTTGCGTCCGGCGAGGGGATGGTCGGGGGCGGCCACCACGTCGAGCGGGTCCGGCCAGACGGGCAGGCATTCCAGGCCCGGCACCGGCTCCGGGGGCAGGGTCACGATCCCGAGTTCCAACTCACCGCGTGCCACCGCCTGGCAGGCCGCCTCGGAGTCCATGAAATGCAGGTCCAGTTCCACGGCGGGATACCTTGCCTGGAAATCGCGCAGCAAGGGTGGCAGGCGGTGCAGGCCGATGTGGTGGCTGGTCCCCAGGCGCAGGACCCCGCCCACCAGCTCCGAGAGCTGGCCGATGGCCCGGTGGGCTTCTTCCAGTTCGCCGACCAGGGCCCGCGCATGGGGCAGCAGGGTCCGTCCGGCCTCGGTCAACCGTACCCGGCGCCCCAGGCGGTCGAACAGGCGTGCGCCGAAGGCAGTCTCGAGCGTGGCGATCCGCTTGCTGACGGCAGGCTGGGTGAGATGCAGCCGCTCCGCGGCCACCGAGAAGGAGCCAGACTCCGCGACGGCGAGAAAGGTTTCGAACGCGGCGATCTCCACGCCAGCATTATAATCAAATGGAATTGAGACTATAAACAATATGAATTTATTTCATGGTAGATGAACGCTAGAATGCCTCGATCACGAGGAGGCCAAACCATGGCGGGACGCACGCTATACGACAAGGTCTGGGACGATCACGTGGTGCGCACCGACGCGGACGGTACCACGCTGCTCTACATCGACCGCCACCTGGTGCACGAGGTGACGTCCCCCCAGGCTTTCGAGGGGTTGCGCCTGGCCGGTCGCCGGCCCTGGCGGACCGACAGCATCCTGGCCGTCCCCGACCACAACGTGCCCACCACGGACCGCTCCCGAGGTATCGCCGATCCCGTCTCCCGGTTGCAGGTCGAGACGCTCGACCGCAACTGTCGCGAGTTCGGCATCACCGAGTTCGACATGAGCGATCCGCGCCAGGGTATCGTGCACGTCATCGGGCCGGAGGAGGGCGCCACCCTGCCCGGCATGACCATCGTCTGCGGGGATTCGCACACCTCCACACACGGTGCCTTCGGTGCACTGGCCTTCGGCATCGGCACCTCCGAGGTCGAGCACGTGCTCGCCACCCAGTGCCTGTTGCAGAAGAAATCGAAGAACCTGCGAATCGAGGTGACGGGTCGCCTGCCGGAAGGCGTCTATGCCAAGGACGTCATCCTGGCCATCATCGGCCGGATCGGCACCGCCGGTGGTACCGGGTACACCATCGAGTTCGACGGCGAGGCCATCCGGTCCCTGGACATGGC
This sequence comes from Gammaproteobacteria bacterium, assembly GCA_003695825.1. Lineage (GTDB taxonomy): Bacteria > Pseudomonadota > Gammaproteobacteria > Thiohalobacterales > Thiohalobacteraceae > J048. The sequence goes on from RFHK01000206.1 coordinate 1,508, forward strand.
CGGGCGCATGACAATCTGCAACATGGCCATCGAGGCGGGCGCCCGTGCCGGCATGGTGGCCGTGGACGACACCACCATCGAATACCTCGCCGGCCGTCCCTTTGCACCGAAGGGAGCACTCTGGGACCAGGCCGTGGCGGCCTGGCGTACGCTGCACTCGGATCCCGACGCCGTCTTCGATCACACCGTCACGCTCGATGTCACCGGGCTCAAGCCCCAGGTCACCTGGGGGACCTCGCCCGAGATGGTGGTGGACGTGGATGCCGTGGTACCGGATCCGGCACAGGAGCCCGATCCCGTCCGGCGCAACGGCATGGAGCGGGCGCTGGAATACATGGACCTGAAACCCGGCACGCCCATCACCGACATCGCCGTGGACCGCGTGTTCATTGGCTCCTGCACCAACTCGCGCATCGAGGACCTGCGTGAGGCGGCCCGGATTGTGGAAGGGCGCCGGAAGGCAGACAACGTCAAGCAGGTGCTCGTCGTACCCGGTTCCGGGCTGGTCAAGCGCCAGGCCGAGGCGGAAGGGCTCGACCGCGTCTTCCGGGCGGCCGGCTTCGAGTGGCGCGAGCCCGGCTGTTCCATGTGCCTGGCCATGAACGCCGACCGACTCGAGCCCGGCGAGCGCTGCGCCTCCACCTCCAACCGCAACTTCGAAGGCCGCCAGGGCCTCGGCGGACGCACACACCTCGTCAGCCCGGCCATGGCCGCGGCGGCGGCCGTCACCGGGCGCTTCGTGGACGTGCGTACCCTGATGGGGAATTCGCCACGAACGTGAAGCAAGACGTGAGGCGTCTGGTCGATCAGCGGTTGGAAACCGGAGAATGAAAGACGCAGGTGGAAATCTGGAAGCTAGAAGCTCGAAGCTAGGAGCTAGAAGCTAGAAGTCAGGAGTCAGGAGTCAGGAGTCAGGGTCACCATCCCGCCTCTGGCTCCTGACTCTCAACTCCTAGGGAAGCTCTGATGAAATGGCTTAGGCGGTGTATCGCTGTGTTGCGCGGTGCTCGGATGCTCGCCTATCTGCATGATGTGTCTCGCATCCTGCGCTCCGTGCGCCTTGCGCTCCAACCCCCTCGCTCATTTAATCAGAGCTTCCCTAGCTCC
>RFHK01000005.1 GCA_003695825.1 Gammaproteobacteria bacterium
ATACTACCCGGAGCGCGATCGCCGCTCCCGGCACGATCTGATCGGCGACTCGCCCGCCATGCAACGGCTGCGCGCCCTCATCGCCCGGGTGGCGCGCAGCCAGGCACCGGTCTACATCAGCGGCGAGTCCGGTACCGGCAAGGAACTCGTCGCCCGGCTCATCCACCGCAAGGGCCCCCGGGCCGAGGGGCCGTTCGTGGCCGTCAACTGCGGCGCCATCCCGGCGGAGCTGATGGAGAGCGAGTTCTTCGGCCATCGCAAGGGGAGCTTCACGGGCGCCACCCGCGACCGGGAGGGCCTGTTCCAGGCCGCCGAAGGGGGCACCCTCTTCCTCGACGAGGTGGCCGACCTGCCCCTGCCCATGCAGGTCAAGCTGCTGCGCGCCATCCAGGAGAAGGCCGTGCGGCCCATCGGGGCCGAGGCCGAGGTCCCCGTGGACGTGCGCATCCTCTCGGCCAGCCACCGGCCCCTGGCCGCCCTGGTAGAGCGGGGCGAGTTCCGCCAGGACCTCTTCTACCGGCTCAACGTCATCGAACTGCATCTCCCTCCACTGCGGGAGCGGCGCGAGGACATCCCGCGGCTCGCCGCGCACCTGCTCGAGCGCATCGGTCGCGAGAACGGGCGCAGGTTGCGCCTCGCCCCCGAGGCGCTCGCCGTGCTCCAGGACCTGCCCTACCCGGGCAATGTGCGCGAGCTGGAAAACCTCCTCGAGCGGGCCGCCGCCCTGTGCGAGTCCGACTGCATCACGCCCGCCGACCTGCACCTGCCGCCGGCCGGGATCGCCCCCGCCCCCTCCCCGGAGGCGGACGAGATCCCACCGCTGGAGGACTACCTCGAGCGCGTCGAACGCGATACCATTCGCCGCGCGCTGCAAGCCACGGGACACAACAAGACCGCCGCGGCAAGGAAGCTCGGCATCACCTTCCGTGCGCTGCGCTACCGGCTGAAGAAACTCGGCCTGGAGTGAACGGGTGACGCCCTGCGTCACCCACCGCTGACGCTCTGCGTCACCTCGGACGAACGGACAAGGAGGTCGCCATGCTGCATCCCGCACCCATCCCGCGCGCGCACGCGCGATTTCGTGCGCCCGTTCACGTTTTTGCCTCCTCCCGCACCGCTCCCGGGCCCGGGAGCGGGCCGGCTGGCACGGTCCCTGCTTGATCCCCGGCAGGGTCCGGGATCCGACCGGCACCGGGCATTAAAGCCCGCCGCGGGTCTGCCGACACCCTCCACGGTTCCACCAACACAGCTGACACACGGGAGATTCAGCCATGAAGAACGTCCAGAAGGGTTTCACGCTCATCGAACTCATGATCGTGGTCGCGATCATCGGTATCCTGGCGGCCATCGCCTTGCCGGCCTACCAGGACTACACGGTGCGCGCCCGCGTCTCCGAACTGCTCACCGCCGCCTCCGGGGCCAAGGCCACGGTGGCCGAGAACATCGCCAACCTGGGCTCGATCACCACGGGGTCCTGCAAGGGTGTCACCACCGTGACCTCTTCGACCACGTTCAAGAGCCTCAGTTCGCTCTCCTGCGACGACGCCACCGGCGTGATCACGGTCGTCGGTACCACGGCCGCCAAGGGGGTCACCCTCACCCTCACGCCCTCCCTGGATACCACTACCGGCATGGTCAACTGGACCTGCGCGGTCTCCAACGCGGCCAACAACAAGTACGTACCCGCCGAGTGCCGCATCTGATCCGGCCGGAGCGGTTCCGTACCCCGAGGATCCCCGCACCCGCGGGGATCCTTCGTTCAGGGCCCCGAACCGCCAGGGAAGGTGTCGATGCAGTCCTCGCCGGGCATGGATAGTGGGCCGTCGGGGCGGGGCGTCGCCGCCCTCGCCGGGCTCGGTGCCCTGCTGCTCTCTCCCGACCTGCTGTGGCCGCTGGTCGCGGACGACCCGCTCGATGCCCTGCTCCGGGGCCTGGCTCCCTCGCTCGCCCTGTGCGTCTTCCTCGTCGCCTGGGTGCGCCGCCCGGGCCTGCTGCTGCGCCTGGCGTCGCCCTTCTTCCTGCTGCTGCCCTTCGAGCTCTACTACCTGGCCGAGTACCACCGCCCCAGCGACGGCACCCTCCTCGGGGTGATCGCCGAGAGCAACGTACGCGAGGCCCTGGAGTACCTCGGCACCGGCACCCTCCTCGGCCTGGTCACCGCCGGCCTCCTGCTGGCGGGGCTCGCCTGGCGGTGGACGGCACAGGCCCCGGTGCTCCCCGCCCGGCACCGCATGGTGCGGCTGCTCCGTGCCGCGAGCCTCGTACCCCTGGTGTCGCTGGCGAACCTGGAGTATGGCTGGAGCCGCATGGTGGAACAGCACTTCGATCCACCGCGGGCCCGCCAGGACCGCCGCCTGCTCACCCCGCCCGGGACCCCGACCGAGCACCTGCTGCAGGCGAGCTACCCGGCGGGCGTCCCCCTGCGCCTGCTCGCTTACGTGCGGGAACGGCGTCGGCTGGCGGCCGTGGCCGAGAGCCTGCACCACCGGGACCTGCACGTCCGGCGCACCGCGCCCGTGAAGGCCCCGGAGACCTACGTGCTGGTGATCGGGGAATCCGCCGTGGCCGACCACTGGCAACTGAACGGGTACGACCGTCCCACCAACCCGGAACTCTCCCGCCTGCCCCGGCGGGTGAGCCTGGCCAACCTGATGTCGCCCTGGGCGGCCACGCGGCTGGCCGTCCCCGTGATGCTGACCGGCACCCAGGGACCCGACGGGCGCGCCCCCCTCGACCAGCCCTCGGTGATCGACCTCTTCCGGCAGGCCGGTTTCCGCACCGCCTGGCTCTCGAACCAGCCCCCACTGGGCCCGCACGAGTCCCTGATCGCCGTGCACGCGTGGGCGGCGGACCGCGTCCTGTTCCTCAATCCCACGCACGCCTTCACCCGTGCCCCCTACGACGGGGTCCTGTTGCCGGCGTTCCGGCGCTTTCTCGCCGACCCGGCCCCGCGCAAGTTCCTGGTCGTGCACCTCATGGGCAGCCACCTGGACTATGGCTACCGCTACCCGCCCGCTTTCGACCGCTTCGGGCAGACGCGCATCGATGCCTACGACGACAGCATCCTCTACACCGACCACGTGCTCGCCGCCCTGATCCGCGCCCTGGACGCCCGGCCGGGACTGCGCAGCGCCCTGCTCTACGCCTCCGACCACGGCGAGACCCTGCCCGAGCACGGCTGCCACCTGGAAGGGCACGGCTTCGGCACCGAGTCCGACTACCGGCCCGCCGGCCTGATCTGGTTCTCCGCGCGCCTGCAGCGGGAACGCCCCGCGGCCTGGCGGCGCCTGCAGGCGCGTCGCCAGGCCCCCTTCACGACCCGGGGCGTGATGCACACCCTGGCCGACCTCGCCGAGCTGCGCTACGACGGCTTCGATCCTCGGGAGAGCTGGGTGAACCCCGGCTGGCGGCCGCACCGGCGCGCCAACGAACGCACACAGGACTTCGACCATGCGCCACGGGAGGGCCCATGCAAGCGACTGAGCGTACGCTGATCCGCGGACTGGCCCTGCTCTTCGCCGCCTCCGGCATGGCGGCCCTGATGGACCAGGTGGCCTGGCAACGGCTGCTGTTCGCCTTCTTCGGGGTCGACCTGGAGTCGGTGTCCCTGGTCGTGGCCGCCTTCATGTTCGGCCTCGGCACCGGCGCGCTCGTCGGTGGCCGGCTCGCCGACCACGACCCGGATCGCGGTCTGTACCTCTTCGCCCTGATGGAGGCGGGGGTGGGGCTCTATGCCTGGGCCAGCCCGGCCCTCTTCACCGCCCTGGGTGCCACCCTGGCCCGGGCCGACCACCTCGCCGTCGCCCTGGTCCTGTTCCTGGCCATGCTCCCCGCCACCCTGATGATGGGCGCCACCCTCCCGGTCCTCATCACCGTGCTGGTCCATCGCCGTCCCAACGTGGGCTGGGCCACCGGCAACCTCTACTCGAGCAACACCCTGGGGGCCAGCCTCGGGGCCCTGCTCACCGGCCTGCTGGTCTTCAACTGGCTCGACCTCGACCAGACGCTCTGGCTCTCCGGGAGCATCAACCTGGGGGTCAGCGCCGGGGTCTTTCGACTGGTCCGGAGGCTCGCATGAAGGACCGTACGCTGGCCGCCCTCGTCTCGTTCGCCGCCGGGGCCATGAGCCTGGCCGCGGAGGTCGTCTGGTTGCGCTGGATCGCCTTCGTCGAGCTCAACACCCCGCAGACCCTCGGCCTGGTGCTCGGCGTCTTCCTCTTCGGCATCGTCTCGGGCGCCCTCCTCGGCCGGGACCTGTGCGCACGCCTGCCCGACCCCGATGAACTCAAGCAGCGGATGGGCCTGTTGCTGCTCGCCTCCGGGCTGCTCGACGGCCTCGCCCCGGCCGCCCTGACGTGGATGGGGGACCCCAACCTCCTGCCGCTCGCAATGTATTGCTTCACCTACCTGACCGCCACCGTCAAGGCCACGCTCTTTCCGATCGTCCATCACCTGGGCAGCCAGGGCGCGGGACAGGCCACGGGACGCTCGGTGGCCCGGGTCTATTTCATGAACATCCTGGGGGCGACCGCCAGCCCGCTGCTGGTGAGCTTCTGGCTGCTCGACCACCTCGGGAGCGACCGCGTGCTGCAGGGCGTGGGCCTCCTGGCCCTGGCCCTGGCCACCCTCGTGCTGGCACGCACCCGTACCTCCGGGTGGCACCGTGCGGGGACCCTGCTCGCCGCACCGGCCGCCCTGGGACTGGTCCTGGTCTCTCCCGGCGACCGGGTGCTGCGCCACCTCGCCTTTGGTGCCGACTTCACGCGCCTGCCGCTGTTCATCGAGAACCGGCAGGGCATCGTGCACACCACGCACAACCCCACCCTGGGAGACGGGGTCTTCGGCGGTAACGTCTACGACGGGCGCATCAACCTCGATCCCTACCGGGACAGCAACGGGATCACCCGGGCCTACCTGCTGACGGTGCTGCATCCCCACCCGCGGCGGGCGCTGGAGATCGGCCTGGGTTCGGGTTCCTGGGCCCGGGTGCTGGCGGCCATCCCCTCGCTGGAGCGCCTCGACATCGTGGAGATCAACCCGGCCTACCTCGAGGTGCTGCGGCACTATCCCGCGGTCCGGCCGCTGCTCGCCGACCCCCGGGTGCACATCCACATCGACGACGGTCGCCGTTGGCTGCGGCGCTACCGGGGCGCGCCCTACGACCTCATCCTGAGCAACACCACCCACCACTGGCGCGCCTATGCGACCAACCTGCTGTCGGTCCAGTTCCTGGAGATCGTGCAGGCACACCTCGCCCCCGACGGTATCTTCGCCTACAACAGCACGGGTTCCCCGGACGTGCTCTACACGGCGAGCCGGCGCTTCCCCTTCGCCTTCGAGTGGTCTCCCGGCTATTTCGTCTATGCCGGCCGGCGCGACTTCCGCCACCCGGAGCCGCGGGCGGCCCGCCGCCGGCTCCAGGCCACCCTGGCCCGCCTGGGACTGCCGGCCCGGGGGCCGGCCTTCGAGCGGCTCGCCGAGCGCCTGACCCATCCCCGCTGGATCGACGCCGCGACCCTGGAGGAGGCCGTCGGGCGCCCGCTGGAGCGCGTCACGGACCGCAACCTGCTCACCGAGTACCGGCGCAGCGGGCGGCCGGCGGCCTTCCCCTGAGGGGGGCGTGCTCAAGGTTCGCGCGGCGACGCCGATTTCTAGCCAGTGAAGAGGAGGAAACGACGCCGACCGGCAACAGGAACAGGCCCCCGAGGCAGAACGACCGGCGGCCTTCACCCGCAGACAGGGACGACGGTTCGCAGACCATGAGTTCACCCGCCGCTTCCATGCCCATCACCGGGCTCGCGCGTTGCCTGGTCAACGCCGGCCTGCTCTCCGAGGCCGACGCGCACGCGGCCCTGGAGGAGGCCCGTCGCGACCGCGAGCGCCCCCTGGTGGCCGTGCTGGTCGACCAGGGCAAGGTCGCGCCCCTGGACATCGCCGCCACGGCGAGCCAGGAATTCGGGGTGCCCCTGCTGGACCTGGCCGCGGTGGAACCGGACGCGAACACCATCCGCCTGGTGGACGAGAAACTCCTGCGCAAGCACCATGCCCTGCCCATCTTCCGGCGCGGCAACCGCCTCTTCGTGGCCGTCTCCGATCCCACCAACCTCACGGCCCTCGACGAGATCAAGTTCCACACCGGGATCACGACCGAACCCATCCTGGTCGAGGAGGACAAGCTCCAGAAGGCGCTCGAAGGCGCCCTGGACGCGGTCGACACCTCCATGGACGATCTGCTCGACGAGGACCTCGACAACCTCGAGATCCAGGCGGGCGAGGACGAGGAGGAGAAGGTCGACGAATCCGGCATCGACGATACGCCGGTGGTGCGCTTCGTCAACAAGATCCTGCTCGATGCCATCAACAAGGGGGCATCCGACATCCACATCGAGCCCTACGAGAAGAGCTTCCGCGTCCGCTTCCGCCAGGACGGCGTGCTGCACGAGGTGGCCAACCCCCCCCTGGCCCTGGCGCCCAAGATCACGGCGCGCATCAAGGTCATGAGCCGCATGGACATCGCGGAACGACGCATCCCGCAGGACGGGCGCATCAAGATGCAGCTCTCGAAGAACCGCGCCATCGACTTCCGCGTCAACACCTGCCCCACTCTCTTCGGCGAGAAGATCGTGCTGCGCATCCTCGACCCCTCCAGCGCCAAGCTGGGCATCGACGCCCTGGGCTATGAGGAAGACCAGAAGCAGCTCTACCTCAAGAACCTGATGAAGCCCTACGGCATGATCCTGGTCACCGGGCCCACCGGCTCCGGCAAGACGGTCTCGCTCTACACCGGCCTGAACATCCTCAACACGCCCGACCGCAACATCTCCACCTGCGAGGACCCGGTGGAGATCAACCTGCCCGGGATCAACCAGTGCAACATGAACCCGAAGACGGGGTTCACCTTCGCCGAGGCCTTGCGCGCCTTCCTGCGCCAGGACCCGGACGTCATCATGGTGGGCGAGATCCGCGACCTGGAGACGGCCGAGATCGCCATCAAGGCGGCGCAGACCGGCCACCTGGTGATGTCCACCCTGCACACCAACGACGCCCCGCAGACGCTGGCCCGCCTGATGAACATGGGCGTGCCGCCCTACAACATCGCCTCAGCCGTGAACCTGATCATCGCCCAGCGGCTCGCCCGGCGCCTGTGCAACAACTGCAAGATCCCCGACGAAGTCCCGGAGGAGACGCTGCTCGCGGAAGGCTTCACGCAGGAGGACATCGACGCCGGGCTGAAGATCTACAAGGCCAATCACGAGGGATGTGACCAGTGCACTTCCGGATACAAGGGCCGGGTGGGTATCTATCAGGTGATGGAGATCTCCGAGGAGATGTCGAGGATCATCATGGCCGGCGGCACCGCCCTCGACCTCGCCGAGCAGGCCGCCCGCGAAGGGGTACGCGACCTGCGCCAGTCGGGGCTGCTCAAGGTCAAGCAGGGCATCACCAGCCTCGAGGAAATCAACCGCGTGACGAAGGACTGAGCCCATGGCAACGAAAGCAGCATCCGTGAAGCAGAGCCTGTTCACCTGGGAGGGGCGGGACCGCAAGGGCAACCGGGTCCGTGGCGAGACCCGCTCGAGTTCCCCCACGCTCGTCAAGGCCGAGCTGCGCCGCCAAGGCATCCTGCCCGTGAAGGTGCGCCGGAAATCCTCCCTGACCCGAACCGCGCGGCGCCGCAAGATCGAGCCCCGGGACATCGCCGTGTTCACGCGCCAGCTCGCCACCATGCTGGCCGCCGGCGTACCCCTGGTGCAGGCCTTCGACATCATCGGCCGCGGCCACGAAAACCCCTCCATGCAGGAACTGGTGCTCGGCATCAAGGCCGACGTGGAATCCGGCACCACGCTGAGCGAGGCCCTGGCGAAGCACCCGGCCCATTTCGACGAGCTGGTCTGCGACCTGGTCAAGGCCGGCGAGCAGGCCGGCGTGCTCGAGACGCTGCTGGACAAGATCGCCACCTACAAGGAAAAGACCGAGGCGCTCAAGGGCAAGATCAAGAAGGCCCTGTTCTATCCCACCGCGGTCATGGTGGTCGCCGTGATCGTCACGGCCATCCTGCTGATCTTCGTGGTGCCCCAGTTCGAGGCCCTGTTCAACAACTTCGGCGCCGACCTGCCGGCCTTCACGCGGCTGGTGATCGACATGTCGAAGTTCATGCAGAGTTACTGGTGGGCGGTGTTCGGCCTGCTCGGGGGCGCCGTCTTCGCCTTCCTGCAGGCCAAGAAGCGGTCGCGCGGGTTCAACCACTTCCTCGACCGGGTACTGCTCCAGGTACCCATCCTGGGACCGATCCTGCGCAAGGCGGCCATCGCCCGCTATGCCCGTACCCTCTCGACCATGTTCGCCGCGGGGGTGCCGCTGGTCGATGCCCTGACCTCGGTGGCCGGGGCCACCGGAAACGCCCTCTTCGCCGAGGCCGTGCTGCGCATGCGCGACCAGGTGGCCACGGGCCAGCAGCTGCAGCTCGCCATGCAGCAGACGGGACTGTTCCCGAACATGGTGGTGCAGATGGTGGCCATCGGCGAGGAATCCGGCTCCCTGGACACCATGCTGGCCAAGGTCGCGGACTTCTTCGAGCAGGAGGTCGACGATGCCGTCGACAGCTTGAGCAGCCTGCTCGAACCGCTCATCATGGCCATCCTGGGCGTCCTGGTGGGCGGCCTGGTCGTGGCCATGTACCTGCCCATCTTCAAGATGGGCAGCGCCATCTGACACGAGGAGGGCACCGGAAGGCGCATGGACGTGCTGTACCTGCTCCAGGCCAGCCCGGCCTGGTTGATCACCACCTGCGTGCTCGTGGGGCTGCTCGTCGGCAGCTTCCTCAACGTGGTGGCCCACCGTTTGCCGATCATGCTGGAGCGGGAATGGCGCCGGCAGTGCCGGGAACTGCTCGCGGGCGAGGAAGGCGCACCGAGTGCGCCCGCGGATGAGCGGGAGACCTTCAACCTCGTCACCCCCCGCTCCCGGTGTCCCCGTTGCGGCCACCGGATCCGGGCCCACGAGAACCTTCCCGTGCTGAGCTGGCTCTTCCTCAAGGGGCGCTGCAGCGCCTGCGGGGGGCGGATCTCCCTCCGCTATCCCCTGGTCGAGGCCCTCACCGCCCTGCTCTCGGGCGTGCTCGCCTGGCACTACGGCTGGGGTGCGCCCCTCGCCGGGGCCCTGCTCTTCACCTGGTTCCTGATCCCCCTCACCCTCATCGACCTGGACCACAAGCTGCTCCCGGACGGCCTCACGCTGCCCCTCCTGTGGGCCGGCCTGCTCGCCAGCCTGGTGCCCCTGTTCGTGGACGCCCGCACGGCCATCCTCGGCGCCGCGGCCGGGTACCTGAGCCTGTGGAGCGTCTACCACCTCTTCCGGCTGGTGACCGGGCGGGAAGGCATGGGCTACGGCGACTTCAAGCTGCTGGCCGCACTGGGCGCCTGGTTGGGATGGAAACCGCTGCCGGTGGTCCTGCTGGGCGCCTCCTTCGTGGGGGCGGTGACGGGGATCACCCTGATCCTGGTCCAGGGACGGGACCGGCACACGCCCATCCCCTTCGGTCCCTACCTGGCGGCCGCCGGCTGGATCGCACTGCTGTGGGGCGACCGGATCCTCGACGCCTGGTTGCATTCCTTCTGACCCAACCCGCGCACAGGACCAAGACCCGCCAGCGCCCAGCGCCCAGCGCCCATCTCCCAGCTTCTAGCTCCTATCTCCCAGCTTCTATCTCCTATCTCCCAGCTCCTAGCCCCCATTCCCCCCATCCTGTATCCTCGCGCCATGCTGAAGATCGGCCTCACCGGCGGCATCGGCAGCGGCAAGAGCACGGTCGCCGAGGCCTTCGCCCGGCTCGGCGTCCCCGTGCTGGACGCCGACCGCATCGCCCACGAGCTCACCGCCCCGGGCAGCCCATTGCTCGAGGCCCTGCGTCCAGTCGTCCCGCCCGACTGCTTCACGCCCGAGGGGGTGCTCGATCGCCGTTGCCTGCGGGAGCGGGCCTTTCGCGATCCCGGGCTGCGGCGCCGCCTGGAGGCCGTGCTCCACCCGGCCATCCGCGCGCGCCTCCTGGAACGGGCCGCCGCCACCCGGGCACCCTACGTGCTCTTCGTCGTCCCCCTGCTGATCGAGGCCGGCTGGCAGGACCTGGTGGACCGCATCCTGGTGGTGGACGTGCCCGAGGCGATCCAGGTCCAGCGCGTCTGTGCACGGGATCACAGCACCCCGGACGAGGTACAGCGTATCCTGCAGGCACAGTGTGACCGTGCGACCCGCCTGCGGGCCGCCGACGACCTCCTGGACAACACAGGTGACCGGAATGCCCTCGCCGCGCAAGTCGAACAGCTCCACCGGCGCTACCTGGCCCTCGCCGGCGAACGGGGCAGCCCCCCTGCGGGCTGACCGTTTGCCAAGCCCGGGGGGCTCGGGGAGAATAGGGGCCTTGGCCAGTCTCTCCGGGATCGGAAACCCACGCCCCGTGGAACACCGCATCATCTACGAACAGCCCCTCAACGAACGCATCCGGGCCTTCCTGCGCCTGGAATTCCTCTTCCAGCAGATGCGCCACCACCTGGGCGGCACCACCAGCTGGGACAGCCGTGCCGCCCTGGCCACGCTGCTCGAGATGCTGAGCATCTTCAGCCGCAGCGACCTCAAGACCGAGGTGATGAAGGAACTCGAGCGCCACACGGCCAACCTCGCCCGGCTGGGAGACAACCCCGAGGTCGACACGGTCCAGCTCAACGGCCTGCTCGACGAGATCGACGCCATCATCGACGAGCTGCACGCCATCAACGGCCCGGTCACCGCTGCCCTCAAGGACAACGAGTTCCTTGCCAGCATCCAGCAGCGCAGCGCCATCCCCGGGGGAACCTGCGACTTCGACCTGCCGGCGTACCACTACTGGCTGCAACTGCCCGCCGAAGACCGCATGCGTGACCTGGCCGGTTGGCTGGAACATTTCGACGTGCTCGGTCGCGGCATCCGCCTGATCCTGCGGCTCACCCGCCAGAGCACCCTGTTCCGGTGCCAGGTCGCCGAAGGGGGCTTCTACCAGAAGACCCTGGACGCCCAGGCTCCCTGCCAGATGGTGCGCATCGCCCTGCCGGCCGGCAGTCCCTGGTTCGCCGAGATCAGCGGCGGACGGCACCGCTTCAGCGTGCGTTTCCTGACCCTGCCCGATGCCAACCAGCGTGCCACCCAGACCAACGAGGACGTGGAATTCGAACTGGCCTGCTGTATCATCTGAGCACACGCCGTGCGAACCGATTGCCGACAGGCCCCGAAGCGGCGTTTGAACGAGTCAGGACCGCGCAGCCTGCTCTCGATCGTTCCATGAACGAAAAGACGCTCCCGCGCATCGTCACCTGCCCGACCTGCGGAAGGCGTGCCCGCTGGGACGCCACCAATCCCTGGCGTCCCTTCTGTTCCGAGCGTTGTCGACTCATCGACCTCGGGGAATGGCTGGGCGAAGGGCACCGCATCCCGGGCGAGGCCGCACCCCAGACGACGCCTTTCGAGGACTGACCCTCCCTCCAAGCACTACCGGCCGGTGCCACCCGGCGGTGATCCTCCTGACGGCCCCCGGGCCCCGGCGGTTTCCGAGGGCTGCTACAATGCCGCGCCATGCAAGCGGTCCTGGCAATTTCCCTGGGGGCGCTCCTGCTCGACCGGCTCCTGGGCGAACCGCCCCGCTGGCACCCCCTGGTGGGTTTCGGACGGCTGGCGCAATGGCTCGAGTCTCGGTTGCATGCCCCCACGATCGGCCGGGGTACGGTGGCAGCGGCGCTCCTGCTCCTGCCTCCCGTTGGCATCGCCATGGCGGTTTCGACCTCCGGCGGAAAGGAAGCCTTCGACCTCCTGATCCTGTATCTCGCGCTGGGAGGAAGGAGCCTGGAACAGCATGCGCTGGCCGTGCGGGCGGCGCTCGAACAGAACGATCTGCCCTCCGCACGCCGGGCGGTCGCCTGCCTGGTGAGCCGGGAGACCACACTGCTCGACCGGGAAGGCGTCTCCCGCGCGGCCGTCGAATCGGTCCTGGAAAACGGCAACGACGCCGTCTTCGGTTCGCTGTTCTGGTTCCTCGTGGCGGGCGCACCGGGCGTGGTGCTCCATCGCCTGGCGAATACGCTGGATGCCCTGTGGGGCTATCGCATCCCGCGCTACGAAGCCTTCGGCAAACCTGCCGCCCGGCTGGACGATCTGCTCAACTGGATCCCCGCCCGGCTGACGGCACTCTCCTATGCCCTGGTCGGCGATACCCGGACCGCGCTTGCCTGTTGGCGATGTCAGGGAACGCGATGGAAGAGTCCCAATGCCGGTCCGGTCATGGCCGCCGGCGCCGGTGCGCTCGGCATCCGGCTGGGCGGACCCGCACATTATCATGGCAGGGAGGAACCCCGCCCGGCGCTGGGCCGGGGGCGCCCGCCTCGTCCGGGAGACATCGACCGGGCCCTTCGGCTGATCCGACGCGCCGTCGGTGTCTGGCTCCTCGTGCCGGCCTGTGGGGTGTTGATCGCTCATGGACTGGCTTGACCCTGCCCTTCCACGGCCCCGCCACGGGGGCCGCATCCGCGAAGCCGCGCGACATTACGGCATCCCGCCGGAGGCCTGGCTGGATCTTTCCACCGGCATCAATCCCCACGGATGGGCGGCGCCCGCCGTGCCCGCCGAGACCTGGCATGCACTTCCCGAAGAGGGCGACGGCCTGGTGGCGGCGGCCCGGGCCTGCTACCGGGCATCCCATGTGCTGCCGGTGGCCGGTAGCCAGGCCGCCATCCAGGCGCTCCCGCATCTGCGGCCGCCCGGACGTGTGGGCATCCTCACGCCAGGATATGCCGAACATGCCCATGCCTGGCGCCGCACCGGACACGAAGTGGTTCCCGTGACCGCCAGCGCCGACCGGGTCGGGGAAGCACTGCCCACCCTGGACGTGCTGATCCTCATCCACCCCAACAACCCCACGGGCACCCGGTTTCTCCGCCGACACCTGTTGGAATGGCATTCCCGGATCGCCGCCCGGGGTGGGTGGCTGGTCCTGGACGAGGCTTTCATGGATCCCACACCCCACGAGAGCCTGGCCGCACAGTCGCATTTACCCGGCCTGATCGTGCTGCGCTCGCTGGGCAAATTCTTCGGACTCGCCGGCGCGCGGGTCGGTTTCGTCTGCGCCGCCCCTCCATTGCTCGAACGGCTCGATGCCCTGCTCGGGCCCTGGACCCTGGCCGGACCGTCCCGCTGGATCGCCACGAAAGCATTGCGGGACACGGCCTGGCAGGCGGGGATGCGCGTTCGCCTGCACCAGGAATCCCGGCGGCTGGCAAGCCTGCTCACCCGCCACGGATTGACGCCGACCGGGGGCTGCGCGCTCTTCCAGTGGGTCTTGACCCCGCAGGCTCCCGCTTGGGAGGAAGCCCTGGCCCGCCGCGGTATCCTGGTGCGCCGCTTCGATACGCCGGCCAGCCTGCGTTTCGGCCTGCCCGGACAGGACCGGGAATGGGAACGGCTGGACCAGGCGCTCGAGAAAATCCGCCGGGAGGTGTCATGCCTGCCCGTGCCCTGATGATCCAGGGTACCTCGTCCGATGCCGGCAAGAGCCTGCTGGTGACCGCGCTCTGCCGCTGGCTGGCCCGCCGGGGCGTGGCGGTCGCCCCCTTCAAGCCGCAGAACATGGCATTGAACAGCGCCGTGACGGCAGACGGGGGCGAGATCGGACGCGCCCAGGCCGTGCAGGCGACTGCCTGCGGACTGGCGCCTTCCATCGACATGAACCCCGTGCTGCTCAAGCCCAACACGGACCAGGGCGCGCAGGTCATCGTCCAGGGCCGCGCCATCGGCAACATGGACGCCCTCCGCTACCATGAATACAAGTCCGTGGCACGCCGTGCGGTCCTCGAGTCCTGGCAGCGTCTCGCCGCACGCTTCGACATCGTACTCGTCGAGGGAGCCGGTTCGCCGGCCGAGATCAACCTGCGCGATCGCGACATCGCCAACATGGGCTTCGCCGAGGCCGTGGATTGCCCGGTACTGCTCGTCGCCGACATCGACCGGGGCGGCGTCTTCGCCCAGATCGTGGGCACGCTGGAACTCCTCGCGCCAGGAGAACGCGAGCGCGTTGCGGGCTTCGTCATCAACCGCTTCCGCGGCGACCTCGCGCTGCTCGAACCGGGCCTCGACTGGCTGGAACGGCGCACCGGCAAGCCCGTCCTGGGCGTACTCCCCTGGCTGCACGGCCTGCACCTGGAAGCCGAGGATGCCCTCCAGCCTGCCCAGCGTCGCGCGGAAAAGGATGCACTGAAGGTCTGCGTTCCTGTCTTTCCCCGCATCAGCAACCATACCGATCTCGATCCGCTGCGCCTGCACCCCCGGGTGGACCTGCGCTTCGTGGGTCCCGGCGAGCCCCTTCCGCCGGCCGATCTCGTCATCCTGCCCGGTTCCAAGAGCGTGCGCGCCGATCTGGACTGGCTGCGGCGGCAGGGATGGGAAGCGGCGCTGCGCCGTCACCTTCGCTACGGAGGCAGGCTGATCGGCATCTGCGGAGGCTTCCAGATGCTGGGCACCCGCATCGAGGATCCCCATGGCCTGGAAGGCCCGCCAGGAGTGAGTCCCGGCCTGGGGCTGCTGGAGATTCACACCGTGCTCGAACCGGAAAAGCAGCTCTGCACTGTGCAGGGCCGGCTTGCGTTCGATGACGCTCCCGTGACCGGGTACGAGATTCATGCCGGGAGGACCACGGGTCCGGCATTGGATCGCCCGGCCGTTCTTCTTGGAGATCGCACCGACGGCGCCCTGTCCGAAGACGGTCAGATCCTGGGGACCTACCTGCACGGCCTGTTCGAGCGGCCCGAAGCCTGCGATGCCCTGCTCGCCTGGGCCGGCCTGGAAGACGCCGGCACCCCGGAGTACGCGCAATTGCGCGAACAGGCCTTCGAACGCCTGGCCGACGCCGTGGACGCACACCTGGACAGGGCGCGCCTGTGTGCGCTGCTCGGCCTGGAAGCAGAATTCAGGCGTACGCCTCCCCCAGCATCCCCTTCAGGGTGAGGGCGTTGCGGAAGGCGTGCCCGCCGACGTCGTTGTTGAAATAGGCATACATCGCGTGACCGCGCCCGAGGGCGTCCCGAATCCGCTCGGCCACTGCCGCCAGTTCCGCTTCGGAATACTCCCCGGCATAGTCGCCGGCCGGCCCCCCGTGGAAACGCAGATAACCCCAACTGGCTGTTTCCACCCAGGGATGGTCCTCGACCAGGTCGTGGATCACCAGGGCCGCGTCATGCGCACGCAGCACGGCATAGACCGCCTCGCACAGCCAGCGCGCATCGCGCACCTCCACGGCGACCCGCCAGCCTCCAGGCAACAGGCCGAGGAATGCGTCCAGCCGCCCGGGATTCGGTTTCCAACGCGGGGGCAGCTGGACGAGCAGCGGGCCGCGATGGCGTCCGAGCAGGCGGGCATGCGCGAGGAAACGGTCGAGCGATTCCCGGGCGTCCTTCAGTTTCTTGAGATGCGTGATGGTGCGCGAGAGCTTGAGCGCGTAGAGGAACCCCCGCGGCGCCTGGTCGTGCCAATGCCGGAAGGCCGCCTCGGAGGGCAACCGGTAGAAGGTGTTGTTGACCTCGACGGTATCGAAATGGCGGGCATAGAAGTCGAACCAGGCCGAGGTGGGCAGTTCCCGCGGATAGACGACGCCGCGCCAGTGCGGATATTGCCAGCCGGAGGTCCCGATCCGGATCCTTGCCCGCGGTCTCATGGCCCCACGTGGAAGGGAAAGACCGCCAGGTAGCGGCCGTCTGCCCGCTCGATCTCCACCCGGGCCACCCAGTCGGTGCGGCCGCTCAGGCAGATCGGCAGGATGGCCTTGCCCGCCCAGCGGCCCGGGGCCGCGCGATCGAGCCGGTAGACGTTCTTGCCCATGTCCATGCCGGGCATCTCGAAGCGGATCACCACGCCGTGGGCCTTCGGTACCTCGAGGACGACCGGGAAGGGGTGCATGGCCCGGACCCCCGGCCCCAGGCGCAGGCGGACATGAACCCCTGACCCCACCGTCTCGCAGACCGCACGCGCCGCGTCGCAATCCGTGACCTCGGGCAAGGGACGCCAGGGACGCTCCGGGCCCCCGCAACCGGACAAGGGCCCGAAGACGGGGAATAGGCACGCCAACCCGCATAGTGCCCCGAGGCGGAAGCGGGCAAGGTCGAGAGTCACCATGCGGACCAGCCGGCGCGAGCGCTTCACACCGCCTCCAGTCCCGGCCACAGGCCCCGGATGGCCGCGATCCCCTGGGCGCCATGGGCGCGTGCCTCGGGGAAATGGTGTTCCTGCAACCCGCCCAGGGCATAGACCGGCAGCGTGGCCCGGGCCACCAGCGCCTCGAACTGGTCCCATCCCAGCGGCCGGGCCTCCGGGTGACTCGCCGTGGGCAGCACGGGCGAGAGCACGGCGAAGTCGAGCCCAAGCCCGGAGGCCAGCGCCAGGGAGCGCGCATCATGGCAGGAGGCGGCCACGAGACGACGCGACGAGAGCGGGCGCCGGGTGAGGATCTCCAGCTGGTCCTGGGCGAGGTGAACGCCCAGGCCATGGCGCTCGGCCAGCTCCAGGTGGCGGTTGACGAGCAGGCGGGCCCCGTGTGCATCGCAGCAGGCCTTGACCCGCTGCACCAAGGCCTCGAGCGCCGCACCGGACAGGCGCCGGGCCCGCAGCTGCACGAGCCGGATGTCGCGCTGCAGCAGGGCCAGCTCCAGCAGATTGAGGAAGCGCTCCGGGTGTTCCGGTTCCGGGGTGATGAGGTAGCGTCCCGGCAGGCGACAGGCGGTGACCACGGGACGGTTGGCCTCGGGCAGGGGGTGGTAGTCCAGCTCGGACTCCGCCACCCAGCGCACGGGCTGCCCCTCCCGCCCGATGGGCTGGCCACGCCAACGCAAGACCTCCCAGACGTCGAGCAGGATGCGACGGTCCGGGTAGTCGTGCGGGATGCGGATCAACGGCCGCAGTCGCTTGGCCTCGATGCCCAGTTCCTCGCGCAACTCACGTACCAGGGCCTGTTGCGGGTCCTCGCCCGGCTCCACCTTGCCGCCCGGGAATTCCCAGCGCCCGCCCTGGTGCTGGCCGGGGTGCCGCCGGGCGAGCAGGACCCGCCCCCGCCGGTTGCGGATCACCGCCGCCACCACGTGGAGGCGCCCGGTTCGCACCTGCTCCCGGTCTGGAAAGGATGCCGCCTGACTCATACCGCTGATCCCTGTGTGATCGATTCCTGGTCGCTGCATCCCGATCTCCGTGGAGCCAGGAAATGCTTGATGTTCGAACCCTCTCACCCTCTCCCTCTTCCGCCAGGGGAGAGGG
>RFHK01000050.1 GCA_003695825.1 Gammaproteobacteria bacterium
CTCGGCATGCGAACCCGAGGAGAACTTGTGACCCGAAGCGCCCACACCGTCACCGGCGGTGAACAGGCCCTTGACCGTGGTCATGGAGCGGTAACCCCAATGCCAGCCGGAAGGCAGGTGGCTCGGGATCTTGTCCTTCTCGGGATGGGTTTCCTCGGTGGGCGCGCCCAGATCCTCGGGACCGGAGACCCAGATGCCGCAGCAGCCGGAGTGCGAACCCAGCAGGTAGGGCTCGGTCGGCATCAGCTCGGAGTTCTTCTTCTCCGGCTCGATGTTCTCACCGGCCCAGACACCGGCCTGGCCGATGCACATGTCCAGGAAGTCCTCCCAGGCCTCGGCCTCGAGATGCTTGATCTCCTTGGGCGTCATGGTCTCGGAGAGCTTGGCCAGTGCCGTGACGGTGTCCATGTAGATCGGGCCCCGACCGTTGATCATCTCGTCCATCATGACGTGATTGCGCAGGCAGGTCGGGGTCACGTAGGCCTTGTTGTAGGGGTGGTAGGGCTCGAGCAGCTTCTGGGCCCCTTCCTTGGAGAGGTACTCCTCGCCATAGGCGTTGATGGCCTTGGACTTGAAGAGCAGGAACCAGGCACCCACCGGGCCATAACCGTCCTTGAAGCGGGCGGGCACGAAGCGGTTCTCCATCATGGTCAGCTCGGCACCGGCCTCGGCGGCCATGGCGTAGGTGGAACCGGCGTTCCAGACCGGGTACCAGGCACGGCCCGTACCCTCACCGACGGAGCGCGGACGGAAGATGTTCACGCATCCGCCCGCGGCCAGCAGGCAGGCCTTGAACTTGTAGACGTAGATCTTGTGTTCGCGCACGGAAAAGCCGATGGCACCGGCGACCCGGTTCGAGTCGTTCTTGTCGTTGACGAGCTTGACGATGAAGACGCGCTCCTGGATGTTGTCGGTGCCCAGGGCCTTCTGCGCGGCCTCGGCGACGATCCACTTGTAGGACTCGCCGTTGATCATGATCTGCCACTTGCCGGAGCGGACGGGCTTGCCGCCTTCCACCAGCTTCTTGCCCTCGTCACCCGGCTGCTTCCAGATCGGCAGACCCCACTCCTCGAAGTGATGCACGGAGTCGTCGACGTGACGGCCGAGGTCGTAGGTCAGGTCGTCGCGGGTGATGCCCATGAGGTCGTTGGAGACCATGCGGGCATAGTCGGCCGGATCGTTCTCGCCGAGGTAGGTGTTGATGGCGGAAAGTCCCTGGGCCACGGCGCCGGAACGCGGCAGGGCGGCCTTGTCGACCAGCTTGACCTTGAGGTCGCGCCCCAGCTCCTTCGAAGCCGCCTTGATCCAGGGACCGATCTCGTATGCGGCACCGCAGGCCGCCATGCCGCCGCCGATGATGAGAATATCGACCTCTTCCTCGATAATCTCGGGATTGCCAAATTCGTATTCGCTCATTGCTTCACACCTTCAGGTTATGGACTGATCGGGTTCCTCGTCGTACCGCGCGCCGCCTCAGGCGTTGAGGAGCTGGCTGCGGTCGGCCTCCTTCAGGTAGCCGGTGTAGTAGCCGGGCTGGTCGATCTTGGAGAGATCGGCCTCGGGCTTGCCGGCATAGGGCTCGATGGAGCCTTCGGGCGTGGTACGGATCGGGAACTTGAAGCGCTTCAGCGTGCCGTTGCGGAACTTGATGGTCCACATGATGGAGTCCGACCCGCGCAGCGGCTGCACGGAGGCGCCCAGCGGCACGATATCGGCATAGTGGCGACATTCAATGGCCTGCTGCGGGCAGATCTTGACGCAGGAATAGCACTCCCAGCACTGCTCGGGCTCCTGGTTGAACGCCTTCATGGCATGGCCGGTGAAGGAACCGTCCTTGTCGAGCTTCATCAGGTCGTGCGGACAGATGTACATGCAGGCGGTCTTGTCCTGACCCTTGCAGCCATCGCACTTGTCGGTACGTACAAAAGTAGGCATGGTCTTCTCTCCGTTTGCTAACGTAGAAACTGCTTAGGTTGCATCCACCGTCCGCGCTTGCCGCAGGCGATGGGGTCCTCGAGCCGTTGTCTACCGGATCCGGAGCCGCCCGGAGGTCGGCGCGGATGCTACCCCGCAGGCATCCGGCTTCCCCTTGTCCTGGATCAAGCCCCGGCCCCGTTTCCTGGGAGCACCGGCACGAAGTCCGTCCGGGCCGGTCGGGGGTGATAACCATATAGAGTCGGCAGGAGATTGCCAAACAGTTTTATCTTTGCCGCCCATAAGAGAGGCTTATCACCCTTTCCTGCCGGCGCCCGGGCCTGGGCGCCCGGAGGGTGCACCGAAGTGGAAACAGGCGGCGGAATGGTTCTAATAGAGAGTAGAGAGCCCAGGCACGCGATGTCCCCCGCGGCATCGGCATGGTGCAATGGGTGCCGCGCATGCCGGAATCTCCGTACCGGCGGCCTGCCACCCTCGGCGGAATTCCCGCGAGGACGGACATGCCCTTTCCATTCAATGCGTTGCAACCCAACCCCGCAAGGCTGGCACAAACTGGTAGAATAGGGGTCGTTGCGGTCGCCGGTTCCTGCCGGCGGTAACCCTCCCATCTTCGCGCAACCCTGCCGGAATTCGCGGACCGGCGGCCGCAGCCTTTGCTCCCGGCACCCCGCACCCGCCGCCGTGCGCCGGCACTCAGGCCCCCAGGCCTCCGGGTGCGCTGGACGTTTGATCCAGATCATGCCACCCTGCGCTGGAGTGCACTAAGGTCCGCCCGACGGCTCTCTTCTCGAGGGGGTGCCATGGCCGATACCCTGGTCGATCGCTACCAGCGCAGGATCGAGTACGTGCGGCTCTCGGTCACCGACCGGTGTGATCTGCGCTGCTTCTATTGCCTGCCGCGCGGCTACCGCGACTTCGAGACCCCGGAGCACTGGCTCACCTTCGACGAGATCGAGCGCGTCGTCGCCGTCTTCACGCGGCTCGGCGTGCACCGGGTCCGGCTGACCGGCGGCGAGCCCCTGGTGCGGCACGACCTGCCCGTGCTCGCCGCGCGCCTCGCCGCCCTGCCGGGGCTCGAGGACCTCTCCCTCTCCACCAATGCCACCCGGCTCGCGCGTCATGCGGAGGCACTCCGGCGGGCCGGGGTGCGGCGGGTCAACATCAGCCTGGATACGCTCGACCCCGCCCGTTTCCGTGCCATCACGGGCGGGAGGCTGGAGAAGGTGCTCGAGGGCATCGAGGCCGCCCGGGCCGCCGGTTTCGCCCCGATCAAGATCAACATGGTGGTCATGCGCGGCGTCAACGACGACGAAGTCGAGGCGATGGTGGAATTCTGCCTCGCCCACGGCTTCACCCTGCGCTTCATCGAGACCATGCCCATGGGTGAGACCGGCCGCCACGCCAGCGACCGCTACATCGACCTCGAGACGATCCGGCGCCGACTCGCCCGGCGCTTCGAGCTCCTGCCCGGGATGATGCCCGGCGGCGGTCCGGCGCGCTACGTGCAGGTGGCCGGCACCGATCTCCGCATCGGGTTCATCACCCCCATCTCCCGCCATTTCTGCGCCACCTGCAACCGGGTGCGTCTCTCCGCCGACGGCACGCTGCACCTGTGCCTGGGACAGGAGCACAGCCTGCCCCTGCGCCCCCTGCTGCGGGACGGCGCGAGCGATGCCGAACTGGCGGCGGCCATCCGTGCGGCCGTCGCGCGCAAGCCGGAACGGCACGAGTTCCGGGAGCGCCCCGAGAAGGTGGTCCGCTTCATGTCCATGACGGGGGGCTGATCCGGCCCTCCCGGCTCATTCCAGGAGCAGGCGCCCGCCGACGATCAGCAGGAAGACGGCGAACAGCCTGCGCAACCGCGCCCGCGGCAAACGCACCGCGAGTCGCGCCCCCCACGGCGCCATGAAGATCGCGCCCGCGCCGAGCGCCAGCATGGCGAGGGGATCGAGGAACCCGGCCTGTTGCGGCAGTGCCGCCCGCCCCCAGAACAGGTAGCCGGCCGCCCCGGCCACCGCGATCGGCACCCCGCAGGCCGCCGAGGTCCCCACGGCCCGCTCCATCGGCACCCGTGCCCAGGCCAGCAGGGGCACGGTCAGGGTGCCGCCGCCGATCCCAAGCAGGGCGGAGACCGTCCCGATACCCGTGCCCGCGAGTGCCCAGAAGCGCGGCCCCGGCCAGGCGCCCCGCAGGCGCAACCCGCCGCCCTGCAAGAGTTGCAGGGCCACCAGGCACTCGAAGCCTCCGAACCCCCGGCGCAACCAGGCGGCATCCAGCCGGGAGGCGACCCAGGCCCCCAGGAGCGCCCCGAACGCCAGCCCCAGGCCCAGGTGCCGGACCACGGGCCACTCGATGGTCCCCTGGCGCCGGTGCGCCCGCAGGGAGGCCAGGCTCGTGATGAGTACCGCGCCCAGGGACGTCCCCAGGGCCACGTGCATGCGCAGCTCCGCGGGCCAGGTCCCGCCGAGCGTGTAGAGGCCATAGAGCACCGGCACGTAGATCAGTCCGCCGCCGACCCCGAAGAGCCCGGCCACCAGCCCGGCCAGGAGCCCGGCCGGCACGAGCATCAGCATGGCATCCATCCTGCAGTCCTCCCGGCAGCCGGCGGCACCGCCGGCTTTCCGACACGGTTGTCAATTCCCCGAGCAGGCCGTAGCGTACACCCAATGATGGCCCCTGCATGCCGCGCCCTGTTGTTCCTGCTGTGGTTCCTGCCACTGGGTGCGCTCGCCTCCTGGGACACCCTCGAGGGCGACCCGGCACTCCGCAGGACCTTCCTGGAGGGCGTCCAGGCCCTCGAACGGGGGGAGTCGCGCGCCTACCGGCGTGCCCGTCGCCAGCTGCACCAGGCCCACTCACCCCTGCTCCCCTGGCTGGAGGAAAAGGCGCTCGGCCGCCGCCTGGCGAGGCTCGGGGACGAGGAGATCCTCGCCTTTCTCGAGCACGCCGCCGGGACCCCGCCGGGCGAGCGGTTCCGCCGCCGGCTGCTCGGCCACCTCGCCCGCACCGGTCAGTGGCGGCGCTTCCTGCGCTACCGGACCCCGTCGGGCTCGGTCCACTACCAGTGTTACGAATTGCGCGCCCGCCTGCACGTCGGCCCACCTGACACGGCCTGGTTCGCCCGGGCGCTGGCCCTGTGGAACGTGGGCCACTCGCAGCCGGACGCCTGCGACCCGGTCTTCGCCCGCCTCTATGCCGCGGGCCGCATCACGCCGCAAAGGCGCTGGGAACGGATCGAGAAGGCCATGCAGAGCGGACACGTCTCGCTCGCACGCTGGCTGGCACGTGGCCTGCCGGCGGACCAGCAGCGCTGGGTGCGCCGCTGGATCCTGGCCCACCGTCACCCGGAACGGGCCCTGCGGGCCGCATGGATGCAGCCGGATACCCCGCTGGCACGCAAGCTGGCCCTGCATGCCGTCAGCCGCCTGGCCCGGCGGGACCCCGACCGGGCCTACCGCTATCTGGTCCAAGCCGCCCTGTTGCACACCTTCGACGAGGCCGACTATTACCGCGTGCTCGGCCGCATCGCCCTGCAGGCGGCGCGGCAGGGGGACCCGGTGGCCTACACCTGGCTCGGCCAGATCCCGCCCGCGCAGCAGACCCCGCTCGAGCAGGCCTGGCGTGCACGGGTGGCCCTGATGCACGAAGACTGGCCGCGGGTACGCGCAGCCATCCGGGCCATGGCACCGGCGCTGCGGGAAGAACCGCAGTGGCAGTACTGGCTGGCCAGCGCCGACGCCGCCCTCGGCCGGCAGCGTGCCGCCCGGGCCCGGTTCGCGCGACTGGCCGACAAACGCAACTACCACGGTTTCCTGGCCGCCGAGGCCCTGGGCCGGCCGTTCCGTTTTCACCACCGCGCCATCCCGGCCAAGCGGGAGGAGCTTCGCGCCCTGCTGCGCGCACACCCCCTGCTGGCCGCGGCCCGGGACTTCTATCGGATCGGCTGGATCAAGGAGGCCCGTCGGGCCTGGCTGGCCGGTACGGCCTCCCTCTCACCGCGTGGCCTGCAGCTGGCCGCCGTGTTGGCCCATCGCCTGGGCTGGCACGACCGGGCCATCCTCACCGCCGCCCGCTCCGGGTACCTGGACGACCTCGAGATCCGCTTCCCGCTCGCCCACCGCCGGGAAGTGGAGCGCCAGGCACGGCGCACGGGCCTGGATGCGACCTGGGTCTACGGTATCGTGCGCCAGGAGAGCGCCTTCATGCTCGATGCCCGCTCCCGGGCCGGGGCCCTGGGCCTGATGCAGCTGCTCCCCAGCACGGGGCGACGGCTGGCCCGCCTGCTGCGGCAACGGACCCCTTCGCGCCACAGCCTGCTCCATCCGCGCGTCAACCTGCGCCTGGGGACGGCCTACCTCCGCCGGCTGCTGGAGCGTTTCGGCAACCAGGCCCTGGCCTCGGCCGCCTACAACGCCGGCCCCGACCAGCTGCGTCGCTGGTTGCGCCTGCGGGGACCGCACCAGGATCCGCGCATCGTCATCGACACCCTGCCCTATGCCGAGACGCGCGGTTACGTGCGTGCCGTGCTGGCCTTCGCCACCGTCTATCGCCATCGCCTGGGCCTGCGCCCGGTGCGCATCGCCTATCGCCTGGGACTGGATGGCAAGCGACTCGCCGCTCGCCTTGACCCGCACGAAGGGCATCCGACAGACTCCCTACCCGGGCAAAGCGCATCGTTCAGGCAGGAAGGTTCGCACCCATGGACAGAGGCATCGTCTGCATCCTCGGCGGCACCGGTTTCGTCGGCCGTCACCTCGCTTTCCGGCTGGCACGCCAAGGCTATCGCCTGCGCATCCCCAGCCGCCGCCCGCATCGCCACCGGGCGCTCCGCGTCGAGCCCGGCATCACCCTGATACAGGCCGACGTGCACGACCCGGCCACGCTCGCGCGCCTGGTGCGCGGCTGCCGTGCCGTGATCAACCTGGTGGGCGTACTCAATGCCAGCCCCGAGGGCTTCCGCCGGGTGCACGTGGAGCTGCCACGCAAGCTGGTCACCGCCGCGCTCGAGGCCGGGGTTCCCCGACTGCTGCACATGAGCGCCCTCAACGCCGATCCCGGCGAGCCGCACAGCCTCTATCTGCGCACCAAGGGCGAAGGAGAGGCCGTCGTTCATGCGGCCCTCGCACAGGGCCTGCAGGTGACGAGCTTCCGCCCCTCCGTGATCTTCGGTCCGGACGACCACTTCCTGCGCCGCTTCGCCACCCTGCTGCGCCTGGCCCCGGGCGTCTTCCCCCTGGCCTGTCCCGAGGCACGGCTCACGCCGGTCTACGTCCAGGACGTGGTGGATGCCTTCGTCGTCGCCCTGGAGGAGGCACGCACGGTGGGCAGGCGCTGCGCGCTGTGCGGGCCCCGGACCTACCGGCTGCGCGAGCTGGTGGCCCTCCTGGCGCGCACCCTGGGGCTCCGGCGACGCATACTGGGCCTGGGGGAGGGGCTCTCGCGCCTGCAGGCACGGCTGCTGCAACACCTGCCCGGGCAACCCTTCACGATGGACAACTACCATTCCCTGCAACACCCCTCGGTGTGCGGGGAGAATTGCCTGCCCGAACTCGGCATCCCCCCCACGGCGCTGGAGGCCGTCCTGCCCCACCTTCTCGGTCCCCACCAGCACCAGGCGCGCCTGCAGGCCTACCGTGCCGGACACCACGCCTGAGCTCCAGGTCTACCTCGTCGGCGGTGCGGTACGGGACCGGCTGCTGGGCCTGCCCGTCCAGGAACGGGACTGGGTGGTGGTCGGGGCCACGCCGGAGGACATGATCGCGCGCGGCTTCCGTCCCGTCGGCAAGGACTTTCCGGTCTTTCTCCATCCCGAGACCGGCGAGGAGTACGCCCTGGCCCGCACGGAGCGCAAGACCGGGCACGGGTACGGCGGTTTCACCTTCCACACCGGCCCCGAGGTCACCCTGGAAGAGGATCTGCGCCGCCGCGACCTGACCATCAACGCCATGGCCATGACCCCCTCGGGGGAACTCATCGACCCCTACGGCGGGGAGGAAGACCTGCGCCAGGGACTGCTGCGGCACGTCTCCCCCGCCTTTGCCGAGGACCCGCTGCGGATCCTGCGGGTGGCCCGCTTCGCCGCACGCTTCGCGAAGTGGGGCTTCCGCATCAGTCACGGCACCTACGCGCTCATGAAGAAGATGGTGCGCGAGGGCGAGGTGGACTACCTGACCCCCGAACGGGTGTGGAAGGAAACCGAGAAGGCCCTGGGCGAGGACCGCCCCGCGAAGTACTTCGAAGTCCTGCACCGCGTGGGGGCGCTCGCACGCCTCTTCCCCGAACTCGAGGCGCTCTTCGGCATCCCCCAGCCGGCCCATGCCCACCCGGAGATCGATACCGGGGTGCACTGCCTGCTGGCGCTCGATGCGGCCGCCCGGCTCACGCCCGAGCGCACCGTCCGCTTCGCCGCCCTGGTGCACGACCTGGGCAAGGGAACGACCCCGCAGGACCAGTTGCCCCGCCACCTCGGGCACGAGGAACGCGGCGTGACGCTTCTGCACCGGATGTGCGACCGCCTGAAGATCCCCAATGCCTACCGCGAGCTGGCCGAGCGGGTGGTGCGCTGGCACGGCCTCGCGCACCGGGCCCTGGAACTGCGCCCGGCGACCCTCGTAGACCTCTTCGACCACCTGGACGCCTGGCGGCGCCCGCAGCTGCTGGAAGGTTTCCTCCTCGCCTGCGAGGCCGATGCCCGGGGTCGCACGGGGCATGCCCAGGATCCCTGGCCCCAGGGTGACTGGTTGCGACGGGCCTACGCCGAGGCCGCGAAGATCCAGGGGGGCGCGTTCGCGCGGGCAGGCTACCGCGGGGCCGAGATCCGGGCGAAGGTCCGGGAAGCACGCATCCGTGCGCTCGCCCGGCTGCGACGTTCAGCGTCGTCTCAGGCGCAGCAGCCGGATGACCAGGACCAGCAGGAACAGGATCCCGGCGAGCAGGATCAGGGGCCAGGGTGAGGGGGTGGATCCGGCCTCCTGGGGCAGCACGAGCGGCGGGGCGGCGGAACCCGACGGCGGCGAGGACACGGGCGGGACCACGGTGCCCCCCGGTGCCGCGGCGTGCACCACCCAGGCCACACACAAACACCCAAGGAAACCGAACAGCCTCCGGCCGTAGCGCATCGTTCTCACTCTCGCGGTTCGTCTCACGCTGGACCGCACCGGTATTGCACGAACCGCGCCAGGTGCCGCCCGCTCCCGGCGAAACCGGGACTTGCGTACGCAAAGGGATGCCCTGCCCGGCGGGAATATTCCCACTGTAAGCAATCCCGACAGGCTACTAAACCAACGCGTAGGCGAGATAGAGCCCCAGGAGCAGTCGGTAGAGCACGAAGGGCATCATCCCCAGGCGGCGCAGGATGCGCAGGAAATAGTGGATGCAGAGATAGGCGCTCACGGCCGAGAGCCCCACGCCCCAGGCGAGCTCGGCCCAGTCGACGGGCGTCGCGGCGAGGACGAGCTTGCGGGTCTCGTAGCCCCCGGCCAACAGGATGATCGGGATGGAGAGCAGGAAAGAGAAGCGGGCGGCCCCCTCGCGCGAGAAGCCGAGGAAGAGCGCCGCCGTCATGGTGATCCCGGAACGGGAGGTGCCGGGAATGAGGGCCAGGGCTTGTGCGAGCCCCACGACCAGCACGTCGCGGGCGGTGAGGTCGTGCTCGCTGCGCCGCCCGCGCCGCCCCACGAAATCCGCCACGCCCAGCAGGAGCCCGAAACCGAGGGTGGTCAGGGCGATCACCCGCGGTGTGCGCAGGGTCGTCTCCACCACGTCGTGAAAGAGCAGCCCGGCCAGCGCCGCCGGCACCGTCCCCAGGACCACGCCCCAGGCCAGCCGCGCCTCCCCCGCCAACCGACCTCCACGCAGGCTGTGCAAGGCGTCGCGCACCATGGCCCCGAGCTCGTCGCGGAAATAGGCCACCACCGCCGCCAGGGTCCCGACGTGGACCGCCACGTCGAACGCCAGGCCCTGGTCCGGCCAACCGAACCACACCGGCACCAGGATCAGGTGCGCGGAGCTCGAGATGGGCAGGAACTCGGTCAACCCCTGCAGCAGGGCCAGCACCACGATTTGCAACAGGCTCACGGCTCCTCCTCGATCGCCAGCTTCTCCACCCGGCTCCTGCCCCGGAAACCGGGCAGGGCCGCCTCCCAACCCTTGGCCAGCCCCATCACCTGGAAGCGTTCACCCATCTCGCCCGGCAGCAGGAGCGTGCGCACCGCCTGGGCGGTCTGCCACAGCCCCGGTCCGGGCCCCTCCCGGGCCAGCGCCGTGAAGGCCGCTTCGATGCCGGCGTCGATCAGGAAGGCCGCCTGGGTCACGAAGGCCGCCACCTGCAGCCCGGCGCGCTGCGCGGCCTCCGCCACGGCGGTGAAATCGACGTCCGCCGTGAGGTCCTGGAGCCCCGGCAGCAGGAGGGGCTCGTCGTGTACCCGGTGCCGGTAGTGGCAGCGCAGCGAGCCCCCGGTGCGCTCGGCCCGGTACAGTTCCGGCCCGGGCAGTCCATAGTCCACCAGCACCACCACGCCCCGGTGCAGGGCCCGCGCCAGGCCGGCCATCCAGCCGGGCAGCGCCGGGGACCACTCTCCCACGAACCCCGGGGGCAACCGGTAGCGTGCGGCCAGCCGCCGCCCGCCGGCGGCGACCCGGCCCCCGGCCGGCCGGAAACACAGCCGCCACCCCCCCTCGGCCTGTACCACGCAGGCCTGCTCGATCCCCTCCGCACCCACCCGGAACCGCTCGACCGGAAAGGCATCGAGGACCTCGTTGGCCACCACGGCCCCCACGAACGATGCGGGCCAGCCTTCGAGCCACTCGAGCCGCGCGCGCAGGGCGGGGGACAGCCGCTCCTGCAGGAGGGTGCGCTGGCGCTCGCGCAGCTCGGCACTGGGCTCGAGCAGGCAATAGCGGCGCGGGGGCGCGCCCAGCGCATCGAGCGCCTGGAGCAGGTCGAGTGCCAGTCGCCCGCTGCCCGGCCCGATCTCCAGGACATCCCCACCGGTCGCCGCGACCACCGGGGCCAGGGTGTTCGCCAGGCACTGCCCGAACAGGGACGTCAGTTCCGGTGCCGTCACGAAATCCCCTGCCGGGCCGAACTTGCGTGCCCCGGCGCTGTAGTACCCCAACCCCGGCGCATGGAGGACCAGTTCCATGTACGCGGAGAACGGGAGCGCGCCCCCCGAGGCCTCGATGGCAGCCCCCACGGCCGCCGCGACGCGCCTGCCATGGGCCAGGGCCTCCGGCGGCGGCGGGGGCCAGTCCGGGGGAATGGCCCAGGGATCGACGACCGCCCCGGTCACGGCTCCAGGCAGGCAAGGCGCACGGGCCGCATCTCCCCGCGCCGGCCGGCGAATTCCTGCCAGAGCACGCGCAGCGGCCGTTGGGCCACCGGGTGTGTCAACTCCGGCGCCAGTTCGGCCAGGGGCCGCAGCACGAAGGCGTGCTCCAGGATCTCCGGCCGGGGCAACACCAGGCCGTCCCTGGCCAGCACGGCGTCGCCATAGAGCAGCAGATCGAGATCGAGGGTGCGCGGCGCGAACCGCGCCCGGCCACGGCGCCGGCCGCAACGGTCCTCGATGGCGCGCAACCGGGCCAGCAGGGACTCGACGGGCAACGCCGAGTCGAAGGCCGCCGCCAGGTTGAGAAAGTCCTCGCCCTCGAAGCCCACGGCCGGGTTGCGGTAGACGGGCGAGAAGCGCACCTCGCCGAAGGTCTCGCGCAGCAACCGCGCGGCCCGGCAGACGTTGTACTCGGGATCGACGTTGCTGCCGATGCTGACGTAGACGGGAATCATGTCGGGCGCTCGCCCCGCTCGATGATCACCCCGACGTCGCGTGCCCCCCGCACCGCGCCCGTCTTGTTGACCACCAACCGCACCCAGGGGACCCCGAACTCTTCGCGTACCAGGGCGGCGACCCGCTCGGCGAGGGTCTCGACCAGGCGAAACTCGCTCGCCGCCACGTATGTCGTGATGCGCTTGGCCACCGCCTTGTAGTCGAGGGCGTCCTCGATGCGATCGGTCGCCGCGGCGCGCGCGACGTCCGTGGCCATCTCCAGGTCGAAGGACAGGGTCTGGCGGATGCGACGCTCCCATTCGAAGACACCGATGACGGCTTCGACCCGCAGATCGCGAATGAAGACGATGTCCATGCCAGGCATCCCGGGCTGCCCAAGAAGGCTTGCATGTTCCGGATTTCACGCTTGACCTGCAACCTTCGGGGCGGTTCCAATAGCCGGCATGGACATGTGGACGACCCCCCGCGCCCTGGGGCTCCTGCTCGGGGGCTACCTGCTCGGCTCCATCTCCACCGCCATCCTGGTGGCACGCCACCTGGGTGGACCGGACCCGCGCCACGTCGGCTCCGGCAATCCCGGCGCCACCAACATGCTGCGGGTGGGTGGCAAGAAGGCCGGTGCCCTGACCCTGCTCGGAGATCTCCTCAAGGGCACCCTGGCGGTGCTCGCCGCCCGCTGGCTGGGGGCCGCTCCCCCGGTCCTCGCCCTGGTCGGCCTGGCCGCCTTCCTGGGGCATCTCTACCCGGTGTGGTTCGGCTTCCGGGGCGGCAAGGGCGTGGCGACCGCGCTCGGGGTCCTGCTGGGCCTGGCCCCGCTGGTGGGCCTGGCCACGGCGGCCACCTGGCTGGCCACCGCCTTCGTGACCCGCATCTCGTCCCTCTCGGCCCTGGTCGCCGCCGCCCTGGCCCCCCTCTGGATGGCCTGGCTGCACCCGGAGCCGGCCTACGCCTGGACCACGGCCGCCATGAGCCTGCTGCTCTACTGGCGTCACCGGAGCAACATCCGCAACCTGCTCGCGGGACGGGAAGGCAAGATCCGCTGGTGAGCCGGCAGCCGGTCGGGCCTCAGGGTGTGCGGTGTCCGATGGCTGCCAGAGGCCAGCGGGCGTGCACCTCGATGGCGAGGGGGGCACGCTCCCCTGCCTGCAGCCGCAGGCAGCCGGCATGGGCGATCATGGCCCCGTTGTCGGTGCAGAACTCCGGCCGGGGATAGAACACCGCCCCCCCGCGTTGCGCCATGAGCTCGGAGAGGGCCGCGCGCAGCCGCCGGTTGGCCCCCACGCCTCCGGCCACCACCAGCCGCTCGAGCCCCGTCTGCTCCAGGGCCCGCCGACACTTGAGGACCAGGGTCTCGACCACCGCCTCCTCGAAGGCGTACGCGATGTCCGCCCGGGCCTGGTCATCGAGCGGGGTCCCGAGCGCCCGTACCGTGGTGAGCACCTGCGTCTTGAGACCGCTGAAGCTGAAGTCCAGCCCCGGGCGGTCCACCATGGGGCGGGTGAAGCGAAAACGCCCGGGCCGACCCTGTTCGGCGAGCGCGGCCAGCGCCGGGCCGCCCGGGTAGGGCAGTCCGAGCAGCTTGGCGGTCTTGTCGAAGGCCTCCCCGGCGGCGTCGTCGAGGGTGTCGCCCAGCACCCGGTAGTCTCCCAGGGCACGGACCTCCACCAGTTGCGTGTGGCCGCCCGAGACGAGCAGGGCGAGGAAGGGGAACGCCGGGGCCGGCGACTCCAGCAGGGGGGCGAGCAGGTGCCCTTCCATGTGATGGACCGCAATCGCCGGTACGCCCAGCGCATAGGCCAGGCTGCGTCCCACCGAGGCACCGACCAGCAAGGCCCCCACCAGCCCCGGTCCGGCGGTATAGGCCACCCCGTCGATCGCCGCCAATCCGATCCCCGCCTCCTCGAAGACGCGGCGCACCAGCGGCAGGATGCGGCGGATGTGATCGCGCGAGGCGAGCTCCGGCACCACCCCCCCGTACGGGGCGTGCAGGGCCACCTGGCTGTGGAGGGCATGGGCGAGGAGACCGGTGCCCGCCTCGAACAGGGCCACGCCGGTCTCGTCGCAGGAACTCTCGATGCCAAGGACGCGCATCACCCGGCCCCGGCCGACCGGGCCCGGCATCGACACCGGGAGGGACGCCCCCGGCCCCTCCCCGGCCCGGCGCCCGTGCGCGTCACGCCCACCTCCGTGCCCGGTGGCGGATCAGAGGGCGTCGAGCACCCGTTCCAGGCGACCGCGCACCTCGTCGGCCAGGGCGGCGACGCCGGGATTGTCCACGAGCTCCAGCACGGCCCGCGGATCCATCACCTCCACGTGGACACGGCCCTCGGCGTCCTCGCGGACCACCACGTTGCAGGGCAGCAGCAGGCCGATCGAGGGTTCCGCCTCCAGCGCCTGGTGGGCCAGCGGGGGATTGCAGGCCCCGAGAATGCGGTAGGGGGGCATGTCCTCACCCAGCTTGGCCTTGAGCGTCGCCTGCACGTCGATGTCGGTGAGCACGCCGAACCCCTCCTGGCGCAGGGCCTCCGTGACCGCCTCGACCGTGTCCGCGAACGACTTGTCGACCGTCTTGCCGAAACCGTATTTCATGCTCCACTCTCCAAGTTTCATCGCAGGATTCCAGGCCGGTGGATCATGTGGCCTTTCGCGGTGGATTACAACCCCGCACCCCGGGGCGCGACCGCACGCATGGGCCGCGTGGTTTTGATTTTGCGACCGCTTGCGGCTAAGATAGCGCGGATTCAAGTCCGGCTTCGGCCGGACGTTATTTTTGTCGTTTACGAAACCGCAACCAGAGGAATTCGAGGAAGTTCGCGACATGCCAACCGTCCGCGTCAAGGAAAACGAACCCTTCGAAGTGGCCATGCGTCGCTTCAAGCGCTCCTGCGAGAAGGCCGGCATCCTCTCCGAGGTGCGCCGGCGCGAGTACTACGAGAAACCCACCCAGGAACGCAAGCGCAAGCGCGCCGCCGCCATCAAGCGCCACATGAAGAAGCTCGCGCGCGAGGCCGCGCGCATGGCCCGCCGCTACTGAACCCCCATGTCCCTGAAAGACCGCATCACGGAAGACATGAAGTCCGCGATGCGCGCCGGGGACAAGGCACGCCTGGCGGCGATCCGCCTGATCCTGGCCGGCATCAAGCAGCGCGAGATCGACGAGCGCAAGACGCTCTCCGACGAGGAGATCGTCGCCACCCTCGACCGCATGCGCAAGCAGCGGCGGGAATCCATCGCACAGTACGAAAAGGCCGGGCGCACGGACCTCGTGGAGAAGGAGGCCTTCGAGCTCGAGGTCATCGAGGCCTACCTTCCCAGCCCCCTGAGCGAGGAGGAGATCGAGGGCCTGATCGACCAGGCCCTCGCCGAGACCGGCGCTTCCGGCCCCAAGGAAATGGGCAAGGTCATGGGCTGGCTCAAGCCCCGCCTCGCCGGACGCGCCGACATGGGGGAGGTCAGCCGACGCGTCCGCGCCCGCCTTTCCTCCTAGCCACGAAAACCGCGAAATCCCCAAAAATTCATCAAGATTTGCGGGGCTGCACAGTGTGCATGTCCCCCGATCCCGATTTTCACGGGTTTGGTGGATTTCGTGGCCCTTTCCAACTGGGCTAAACTGGAATCATGCCCGGCCGCATCCCCCAGTCGTTCCTCGACAGCCTGCTCGCCCGCATCGACATCGTCGAGGTCATCGACGCGCGCGTACCGCTCAAGAAGGCCGGCAAGGACTACCAGGCCTGCTGCCCCTTCCACAGCGAGAAGACCCCTTCCTTCACGGTGAGCCCGACCAAGCAGTTCTACCACTGCTTCGGGTGCGGCGCGCACGGCAATGCCATCAGCTTCCTGATGGAGTACGACCGGCTGCCGTTTCCGGAGGCGGTCGAGGAACTGGCCCGCCTGGCAGGAATGGAGGTCCCGCGGGAACCGGGGACTGCCCGCGTCGACGAGGACACCCGGGCGCTCTACGAGGTCCATGCCCTGGCCGCCGAGCTCTACCGCAAGGCCCTCAGGGCGCACCCCCGGGCCATCGACTACCTGCGCGGGCGCGGCATCTCCGGAGAGGTCGCACGGGATTTCGACATCGGCTACGCCCCGCCGGGCTGGTCATACCTCACCGACCGCCTCGGCAGTGACCCGGAACGGCGCCGCGCCCTGGTGCGTGCCGGCCTCCTGGTGGAGAAGGCGCATGGCCGCCTCTACGACCGCTTCCGCGACCGCATCCTGTTCCCC
>RFHK01000051.1 GCA_003695825.1 Gammaproteobacteria bacterium
CCAGGGCATCCACATCGCCATCGACGACTTCGGCACGGGCTATTCCTCCATGAGCTACCTCAAGCAGCTGCCCGCCGACCACCTCAAGATCGACCGCGGTTTCGTCCGGGACCTCCACGTCGATCCCGGGGACGCCCGTATCGTCGAGACCATCATCAGCATGGCCCACAACCTGGGGCTCGGCGTGGTGGCCGAGGGTGTGGAGAACGAGGCACACTTCCGGTTCCTCACCGAGCGGGGCTGCGACTTCATGCAAGGTTTCCACTTCAGCCCGCCGGTCCCTGCCGAGCAGTTCCTGCAGCTGGCCCGCCTGGGGCGCCTGCCTGCCGCGGCGGAGGCCCGACGACGCGAGGGTTGACCCCGCAATCCCGGGGACGTCGTGCCCCGTCACTCCGTGGGCCGCGCGTCCCGCTGCAGGCGGCCTTTCGACAGGGCCAGGAAGAGGGCCGCGCTGAGGCCGCTGGCACCGAAGACCATGCACAGGACCATGATCTGGTAGCGGGCCGCGACGAAGGGGGAGACACCCGAGAGGATCTGACCGGTCATCATGCCGGGGAGGGAGACCAGGCCCACGGCGAAGAGCGCATTGAGGGTGGGGATGAGCGCGGCCCGCAGGGCGATGCCGCGGGCCGCAGGCCAGGGACGGCCGCGCCCGAGCTCGGCCTGGACCCGCTCCACCGCCAGGCTGACACTGTTCATGGCGTTGGCGAAGACCATGCCGCCGAGCGGGACGAGGTAGCGGGGTGCATACCAGGGATGCAACGCCAGCACGCCGGCCGTCACCAGCGCCAGCACCGTGCCCCCGCCGAGCGCGATGGCCGCCAGGCTGTAGGCATAGAGCCCCCTACGCCCGCCGCCCGAGGTGCGCAGCGCGATCCAGGCCGCCGCCCCCAGCATCAGGGCCAGCACGCCCACCACCACCCCGGCCCGGCGGGTGCCGAAGATCCAGGCCAGGGCGAAGCCCACCAGCAGCAGCTGCACCAGCATGCGCAGGAGCCCGTAGAGGGCCGTTCCCGCGCCGGTGTTCCAGCGCCAGAGCACCAGGACCACGGCGAGCGCGGGCACGAAGGCCAGGGCCAGGCGCGGCAGGGAGATGAGCAGGAGCCCCGGTTCCTGCATCAGGGGAGATACCGGGCGAGCTCGGGCAGGTCCCCGGTCAGTCCCATGGCGCGCCGGGCGAGGAGCTGCTTGACGGGCACCAGCCGGTCCACCAGCC
Source organism: Gammaproteobacteria bacterium (assembly GCA_003695825.1). GTDB lineage: Bacteria > Pseudomonadota > Gammaproteobacteria > Thiohalobacterales > Thiohalobacteraceae > J048. Next base: position 1,217 of record RFHK01000051.1, read on the forward strand.
GCAGGCCCAGGTTGCGCACCTCGCGCACGGGCGCCGGGCGGGGGCCGAACAGCCAGCGGAAACCGTCCATCGCCCGCATCATCATCAGGTTGTCGCCCCGGCGCCAGCGTTCGTAGCGTCGCAGGGTGGGGAGCGCACCGGGATCGCGCCCGCGGCGGCGGGCCTGTGCCACGACCTGGGCGAGCGCGGCGGCATCGAGCAGGCCCAGGTTCACGCCCTGGCCGGCCAGCGGATGGATGGTGTGGGCGGCATCACCCACCAGCGCGAGGCGCGGCTGCACGTAGGCGGCGGCATGACGACGGCGCAGGGGAAAACCGGCACGGGCCTCGGCCGACAGGACCCGGCCGAGACGCCTGCCGAAGGCCTCGGTCACGGCCGCGCAGAAATCCGCCTCGTCGAGCGCGAGCAGTTCTTCGGCCGCCTCGGGCGTGGTGGTCCACACGATGGCGCTGCGACCGTCGGCCAGGGGCAGGAACGCCAGCGGGCCGGAAGGCATGAAACGCTGGCGCGCCACCCGGCCGTGGGGCAGCTCGGTGCGTACCGTGGCGACCACGGCGGTCTGGGCGTAGTCGAGTACGTCCAGGGGAATCCCCGCGAGGGTCCGCACGCGCGAGCCCGCCCCATCGGCCCCGACCAGCAGGGCGGCCTCCATCCGGTCCCCCGAGGCGAGCCACACCTCCACGTGGCGCGCATGAACCTGGAAATCCGTCACCCGGTCGCGACGGCGTTCCACCCCGAAGCGTTCGCCGCACGCCGCCAGCGCCGCGAGGATGCGGTGCGGCTCCACGATGTGGCCGAGGCAGCATTCCCCGGTCTCGGCGGCATCGAATCGCAGGCTGCCCGTGCCCTCGGCATCCCAGACCTCCATGCGCTCGTAGGGACAGGCCCCCGGACGCACCGCGTCCCAGGCGCCCAGTCCCTCCAGCACCGCCTGCGAGGCCAGGGTGAGGGCGTAGACCCGGGGATCCACGGCCTGCCTCGCACCCGGCTGCGGCGGCGGCTGGGGATCCAGCAGCACTACCGGTACCCCCCGCGATGCGAGGGCACAGGCGAGGGCGCTGCCCACGCAGCCCGCGCCGGCGATCACGACGCGCGTCCAGGCACTCATCCCGAGGCCTCCGCGATCGGCGCCAGGGGCACCCCGCGCGCCAGCCGGGGCAGGCGCCCCAGCCGGCCGGTGGTCAGGCGGGTGAACAGGTGGCGCAGCGGGGGACACAGGTCGAGACCGAGCATGGCGGCGTCCCGGGCCGCCCGCACCGGCGGCATGGGGCTGGCGAAGGTGCGCAAGAGCAGTTCCGTGAAGGCGAGCACGCGCCGCTGATCCCCGGCGCGCCAGCGGGCGTAGCCCTCGGTCACCGCGCGTCCCCCGGGGTCCTCCCCTGCCTCCACGGCCTGCGCGATGCGCTCGGCCAGCACCGCGACGTCCCGCAGGCCGAGGTTGAACCCCTGGCCGGCCACCGGGTGCAGGGTGTGGGCGGCGTTGCCGACGAGGACCGCCCGGGGACGGACCGCCTCGACCGCCTCCACCCGCCGCAGGGGATGCAGGGCGCGCGGCCCCAGCGCCCGGAAACGGCCCAGCCGCCAGCCGAAGGCCGCCTGCAGGTCGTCCAGAAAGGCCGCCTCCGGCTGCTGCAGGCGCTGGGCCGCCGACTCGGCCGCATGGGTCCAGACCAGGGCACAGCGCCCGTCCACCAGGGGCAGCAGCGCCAGGGGGCCCTGCTCGGTGAAGCGCTCGAAGGCCGTGCCGCCGTGGTCGTCGCTGGGCAGGACCTCGGCGATCACGGCGGCCTGGCCGTAGTCGCGCACCCGCCGGGCGATACCCAGCAGGGCGCGCACCGTGGAATCCGTCCCGTCGGCACCCACCAGCAGGCGCGTGTGCAGCCTGAGCCTCCCCTCCCCGGTGCCGTCCTCGAGCCCCAGTTCCCAGCCCCCCGCCGCCTCGTGGAGCCGCACCAGGCGGGCGGTGCGACGGTGCACCGGGCGCGTGTCCAGGTGCGCGAGCAGCACCTCGCCGAGCACCTGTGCCGGGACCACGTAGCCGAGCGCCCGCAACCCTTCGCGCCGATGGTCGAGGTGGGCGAACCCGAAGCGGCCCCGGTCCGAGACGTGGATGCGCAGGATCGGGGCGGCCGCCGCATCGAGGGCCTCCCAGACGCCGAGGGCCTGCAGGATGATGCGTGAGCCGGCCGAGAGGGCGATGGCGCGTGCATCCCGGCCCGGGAGGCGGCGGCCGGGGGCCGGGGCCCGGGCCTCGATGAGCACCACCTCCAGTCCCAGCCCGGAGAGGGCGAGGGCCAGGGAGGCGCCCACCAGCCCGGCGCCGACGATGGCGACGTCAGATTCCACCGGCGCGTTCATGATGCCATCAATGCCTCGATCTCGTCCGGTTCCTTGGGGGCGTCGCGCGAGAGCACCTCGCAGCCGTCCTTCGTGACCACCACGTCGTCCTCGATGCGGATACCGATGCCGCGCCACTTCCGGGCCACCCCGCGGGCGTCGGGGGCCACGTAGAGGCCGGGTTCCACGGTGAGCACCATGCCGGGCTCGAGCACCCGCCAGGCGCCCCCGACCTTGTAGTCGCCCACGTCGTGGACGTCCAGTCCCAGCCAGTGCCCGGTGCGGTGCATGTAGAAGTCGCGGTAGGCCTCGTGGCGGATCAGGGTGGGCACCCGGCCTTCCAGGAGGCCGAGGCGCACCAGCCCGCGGGTGAGCACACGCACCGCCGCCTCGTGCGGTTCGTTCCAGTGTGCTCCGGGACGCACCCGGTCGATGGCGGCGAGCTGGGCCTCGAGGACCAGCTCGTAGAGGGCGCGCTGGGGGGGCGTGAAGCGCCCGTTGACGGGGAAGGTCCGCGTGATGTCGGAGGCGTAGCCGTCGAGTTCCGCCCCGGCGTCGATCAGGACCAGGGAGCCGTCCTCGAGGCGGGCGGCGTTGTCGGTGTAGTGCAGGATGCAGGCGTTCTCACCGCCGCCCACGATGGGGGGATAGGCGTGCTCGCAACCCTGGCGGCGGAACTCGTGGTCGAACTCCGCCTGCAACGCGTATTCCATCAGGCCGGGCCGGCAGGCCCGCATGGCCCGCACGTGGGCACGCGCGGCGATTCTCGCCGCCCGGCGCATCAGGCGCAGTTCGGCGGCGCTCTTGTAGAGCCGCATGTCGTGCAACAGGTGCTCGAGCGCCACGAATTCCGCCGGCGCGTGGACACCGCTGCGGCTGGCGGCCCGGATGCGGTTGAGCCAGCCGATCACGCGCTGGTCGAACTCGGGATAGACCCCCATGGTGTAGTAGACCCGCTCGCGGTTCTCGAGCAGGCCCGGGAGGATGTCGTCGATGTCGCCGATGGGGAAGGCGTCGTCCATGCCGTAGTGTTCCACGGCGCCCTCGGGGCCGGCACGGCGGCCGGTCCAGATCTCGCGCTCGGGGTCGCGGTCGCGGCAGAAGAGCAGCGCCTCGCCCTCCCGGCGCCCCGGCACGAGCACCAGCACGGCCTCGGGCTCGGGAAAGCCGGTGAGGTAGTAGAAATCGCTGTCGGGCCGGTAGGGATAGTGCACGTCCCGGTTGCGCGGGCGTTCCGGGGCGGTGGGCAGCAGGGCGATGCTGTCCCGCCCCATCATGCGCATGAGCTGGCGGCGGCGGCGGGCGTGTTCCTTCGGCGACATGGCGGCCTCACTGCAGGCGGGTGGGTGCCTGGACCGGCTGCAGGGTCTCGTGCAGCAACAGGGTGCCCATGCGCAGGTACTCCAGGATCTCGGCGAAGGCCTGCTCGTTCTCTTCGTTGTCCGTACCCCGCTCGATCTCGGCGCGTACCAGTTCCGTGAGGTCGTGGACGAACTCGCGCGCCTCGCCCTCGGGCAGGCGGGCACTGTCGAGCCCACCCAGACCGAGACCGAACAGGAACCCGTGAATCCAGCTCAGCATGGCCTCGAGGCGCTCCCCGAGCGGGGCCTCGTCGTCCGGCAGCAACAAGACCAGGCCCAGCTCGGCGTCGTACATCTGGGCATGGGTGTGCTCGGCCAGGGTCCGCAGCAGCTGCACCGTCTTCTGGTAGGCCAGGTTGCGGGGATCGGGGTGCTCGAACACCTCGGGGTGCCAGGCCTGTTCGTCGATCCTTCCCGTGGCGCACAGCAGGCCGCAGAAGAGGCCGTGGACCTCCGCGGCATCGAGGTCGGACTCGGCCCGCACCAGCGAGGCCTCCACGGCCTCGTAGTCCAGCTCGTCGCGCTTCATGCGAGAATTCCTCGTCGGCTGCGGCGATTATCGCACAGTGCGCCGACTCGGCGTTGACCCGGCCGGCACCGGACTCTATATTGGCACAATCATGGAAAAGGATCCCGCACAACAGCTGGCGGAACAGGACCTCAGGCGCCTGGAGGCGCGCATCGAGGATCTCATCCGCACCGTGCAACGCCTGAAGGAGGAGAATCGCTCCCTGCGCGCCCAGCAGCAGGCGCTCACCGCCGAGCGCGCCCGGCTCATCGAACGCAACGACCTGGCCCGCTCGCGGGTGGAGGCCATGATCAGCCGGCTCAAGGCGATGGAGCAGCCGGTGTGAGCGAGACCAAGGGAGTCAAGGTCCGCATCCTCGACAAGGAATACCTCGTCGCCTGCCGCCCGGGCGAGGAGGACGCCCTCATCGCGTCGGCGGAATACCTCAACAGCCGCATGAAGGAGATCCGCGATTCCGGCAAGATCATCGGCCTCGACCGCATCGCGGTGATGGCCGGCCTCAACCTCGCCCACGAGCTGCTCGAGCAGAAACAGCGTCGACAGAGCTACCACCAGGTCATCAGCAACCGCATCCGCAACCTCCAGGAGAAGATCGAACTGGCCCTCAACGAGGGGAACCAGCTCGAACTCTGATATACTCTTTCCGGGTCTCCCTGCGCCGTGCGTCAGCGGCCATGAAAGCTTGAGCCGACAATCCTCGACCTTGGGAGCGGGCTGCGCTGACCGGTGTGCACGACCGCGCGGCGGTAAGCCTGAAGGCAGCGACGAAGCTCCCACCCTTGAACCCACGGTTCAAGGTCCACGGCCGCGACGGCGGAGGCGGGGACGACCTTCCCATCCCCGGCAACGGCAGGCGAATCACTCCGTGACCGATGCTTCTCCCCGTACCCTCCGGCGGCGCCTGCGCCAGGCGCGCAACGCCCTCTCCGCCGCCGCGCGCCGCAGCGCCGCCGAGCGGGTCGCCGAACACCTCCTGGGGCTCACCTGCTTCCGCAACGCCCGCCGCATCGCCGCCTACCTGGCGACCGACGGCGAGCTGGACCCCGCCCCGATCGTGCGCTGCGCGCGGGCCATGGGCAAGGAGATCTACCTGCCCGTCCTGCTCCCGGTCGGCCCGCGCCGCCTGTGGTTCGCACCCTGGCCGCCGGAGGCGCCGCTCGCCTGCAATCGCTACGGCATCCCGGAACCGGTCCGTGCCGCGCGCACGCGGGTCTCGCCGCACTGCCTCGACCTGGTGCTGACACCGCTGGTGGGCTTCGACGCCGCCGGCCACCGGCTGGGGATGGGCGGGGGCTACTACGACCGCACCTTCGCCTTCCTTCGCAGGCACCGTCACTGGTGCCACCCCCGCCTGGTCGGGCTGGCCTACGAGTGCCAGCGCCTGCAATGCCTGCCCGTGCATCCCTGGGACGTGCCGCTCGCCGGCGTCGTCACCGAGTCGGGCTGGCACCCTTCCCCCCATTCCCGAACCTGCAGGAACCTGCGATGAACTACTGGCTGATGAAATCCGAACCGGACGTCTACAGCATCGACGACCTCGAACGGGCCGGTGTCGACCACTGGGAAGGCGTGCGCAACTACCAGGCGCGCAACATGCTCCGCGACGCGATGAAAGCGGGGGACCTCGCCTTCTTCTACCACTCCAACTGCAAGACACCGGCCATCGTCGGCATCATGGAGATCGTGCGCGAGGGCTACCCCGATCCCACGGCCTTCGATCCCGCATCGAAGTATTACGATCCCAAGAGCGACCCGGCGCGGCCGCGCTGGTACATGGTGGACGTGAAATACGTGCGCCACCTCGAGCGCCCCCTCCCGCTGGCCGAGCTCAAGCGCCACCCCGAGCTCGCCGACCTGCCCCTGGTGCGCCGGGGCAACCGGCTCTCGATCATGCCGGTCACGCCGGCACAGTGGGCGTTCATTCTCGGGCTCGAGGGCTGAGCCGCCAGACCAGGCGTACCGCCGCACCCGCGGCGACGAGGGCGAACAGGAACCACTGGAGGGCGCGGCCGAGATACTTGCCCACCGGTACCTGCGGCCCGGGCCAGTCGCGGGCCAGCCCGTCGTGCGTGTCGGTCCACTGCTCCAGCAGGAGGTCCACCGGCACCGGGTGGATCTTGCCGCTGAAGTATTCGGGATCGAGCCAGGCCCAGCGCCCTCCCTTCGCATCCCCGGGGGCCGCCAGGCCACCCTGGTAAGGGCGCACCGGGCGCGTGACCCGGGCCACGAGCGTGACCTCGCCCCGCGGCAACGGGACCTCGGGCGGCCGCCGGGAGGCGGAGCGCGGCCGCCAGCCGCGCGCGACGAGCACGTTCTCGTCGCGCCCGGCCAGCCGGAAGGCGGCCACGTACAGGTAGCCGGTGCGGCCCCGCCAGGGGTACTGGTCGATGATCACCTGCGGCGGCAGGAAGCGCCCGCGCAGTCGCACGGGCCGCTCGAGGTGCACCTCGAGCTCCGCGAGGCGCGTCACCCGGACCGGAGGCACCTGGCCCCGGGCCAGGCGCTCACGCAAGGCGCGCTGCTCGCCGGCCCGCTCCAGTTGCGCGAAGCCCAGCAAGGCGCAGGCCCCCGCCACCAGGACGAGCAGGACGGCGAGGACGAGGGTGCGGTGGAACGGAGGCCGGGGGGCGGTCACGGGCACCTTCCCTGCCGGCGGCCGGCCTCGTCCCGACCCGACGAGGAAGGGCCCTCAGCCGCGCGGCTTTCGGACCGCGCCGGCCACCGCGGTGGCCTCGTCCAGGTCCACCTGTTCCGGGGGAAGGTAGCGACGGGCATATTCCAGATACACCTGCTCCCGCAGGAACACCTCGAACAGGTCGGGATCGATGTGCCCGTCTTCGCACATTTCGCGGAGAATGTCGAGGGCCTCGGAGACCGTCTTGCCAGTCTTGTAGGGGCGATCCCGGTCGGTGAGGGCCTCGAAGACGTCCGCGATCGCCAGGATCCGTGCCGGGATGGAGAGCTGCTCGCGCGTGAGTCCCCTCGGGTACCCCCGACCGTCGACCCGCTCGTGGTGTCCCCCGGCGTACTCGGGGATGTTGCGCAGGTGCCGCGGGAAGGGCAGCTGCTCGAGCATGCGCTGGGTGACCACGATGTGGTTGTTGATGATCTCGCGCTCCCGGGGCGTGAGCGTGCCGCGGGGGATGGTGAGACACTCGACTTCCTCGGGCTCGAGCAGGGGGCGCTCGGCACCCGTGGCATCCTTCCAGCGCCGCCGGGCGATGCGGCGCACCCGTTCCCGGTCGGCCTCGTCCATGGTCTCCGTCCCTAGGTTGCAGCGGTGCAGGAAGCGCCGCTCCTCCTCGAGCTCGGCCAGGCGCGCCGCCTTCTCCTGCTGCAACCGGCGGCGTGCCATCTCGTCGCCGGCGACCTCCGGGTTCGCCAGGGCCTGCAGGTATGCGCACTCGACCTGCTGTCGCAGCACGGCGAACCGGGTGTCGATGACCCCGATCCGGTCGTAGAGGGTGTGCAGCTTGGTGGCCTTGTCGAGGATGTATTCGGGCGTGGCGATCTTGCCGCAGTCGTGCAGCCAGGCGGCCAGCTCGATCTCGCGCCGGTCCCGGTCCGTGAGGCGGAACTCGGCCAGCGGACCCTGCTCGGTGCGCGCGGCGGCCTCGGCCAGCATCAGGGTGAGGGCCGGTACCCGCTTGCAGTGGTTGGCCGTGTGCGGGTTCTTCTCGTCGATGGCCGTGGCGATGACGCGTACGAAGGCGTCGATGAAATCCTCCAGCCCCTGGATGAGCCGCCGGTTGGCCAGGGCCACGGCGGCCTGGGAGGCCAACGCCTCGGCGAGCAGGAGGTCGCGTACCCGGAAAGGCACCGGCGTCCGGTGCCCCGCATCGAGGCGGTTGACCAGCTGCAGCACGCCGATCACCGTCTCTTCGTGGTCCCGCATCGGGACCGTGAGCAGGGAGCGGGTCCGGTAGCCGTGGCGCGCATCGAAACGGCGCACGCCCGCGAGATCGTACGGGTGCTCGCCGTAGACGTCGTCGATCACCACCGACTTGCCCACCAGGGCCACGTGCGCGGCGACCTGCCGATGGTTGGGACGGCCCTCGGCGTCCTGCAGCGGCACGGGCGCGAAGCGTTCGTTGACCTCGCCGCACGCATTGATGGCGATGCCGAGGCTGCGGTTGCGAATGATGGCGAACTCGAGCGCCGCTTCGTCCTCGCTCAACAGGTAGAGGGTGCCGCCGTCGGCATCGGTCATGGCCTGGGCCTCGGCCAGGATGCGGCACAACAGCCGAGGCAGGTTGCGTTCCGCCGAGAGCGCCACCCCGAGGCGCAGCAGGCGTTCGAGTTCCTCCGGGGTCGCGGTGTTCATGGGCCGGGTCCTCCATCCCCGCGGGCGCAACGGGCGTCTGCCGGTGCGCGGTGCCGATCTCGCCAAGGGTATCGGCCCCGGCGCCCCGGCCTTGACCCGCACACCCCGGCCCGGTGGTGGAACGGACCTCACAGCAGGGTCGGATCCAGGGCCGCGGCGAGGCGCGCGGGATCGGGAGACGCCAGGTGCGGCACCACGCCCAGGCAGGGAGCGGTGAGGCGGGCACGCAGGGTGTCCACCTGGGCGGCCTGGGCCGGCAGGTCGGGGAGGAGGCAGACCCCCACCCAGCCGGCCAGGGCCAGGCCGTCGGCGGCGACGGCCTCGGCGGTGAGCAGGGCGTGGTTGAGGCAACCCAGGCGCAGGCCCACGACGAGCAGCACCGAGGCCCGCAGGCACCGGGCGACCTCCGCCAGCGTGGGACCGGTACGCGCCAGAGGCACCCGCCAGCCCCCGGCGCCCTCCACCAGCAGCCAGTCGGCGCCCGCACCGCGGGCGCGGCAGGCCCGGGCCAGGGCCTCCGGGTCCAGGACGCGGCCGGCCCGTTCGGCGGCGATGTGCGGGGCGATGGGGGGGTCGAACACCTCCACGGCGACCATCTCCGGGGGCCGGGGAGGCAGGAGGGCCCGCCCCAGCCGCCAGGCGTCCTCGTTCACCCGATGCCCGTCCCGGCACACCGTGCCGGCCGCCACCGGCTTGACCGCGGCCACGCGCCGGCCGGCCGCCTGCAGGGCCTGGATCAGGCCCAGGGTCACCCAGGTCTTGCCCACGCCCGTGTCCGTGCCGGTGACGAACAGGATACGCATCCCCCAGGCCCCTCAGCTGCGCGAGACGGGCTGGAAACGCACCGGGGCCTCCCCGGGCGCGAGTGCGCCGGCGAGCCCGTGCCCGTAGATCACTTCCCAGGTCACCGCCAGGCGTCCCTCGGCGTCGCGGAAGCGCGCGCAGGCGGCCTCGAAGCGCTGCCAGGCCCGCCGCCCGGTGAGCCCCCGGGCCCGACCCTGGAGCAGGTTGCGCGCCCCCACGCCACGCAGGTCCCCGAGCAACGTCCGCAGGTCGGGGTAGGAGACCCTGAGCCGGTCGCGGTCCACGACCGGGTCGACCCAGCCGCCGGCCAGCATCAGGTCCCCGTAGGCCTGCACGTCGGGAAAGCGGTGCACGTGGGGTCGGTCGTCGACCTCCGCCCAGGCCTGGCGCAGCTCCTGGAGGGTCTCCGGGCCGAAGGTGCTGAAGAAGAGCATCCCTCCCGGCCGCAGGACGCGGCGAAACTCTGCGAGCGCGCGGTCCGGGGGGTCGCACCATTGGAGGGCGAGGTTGGAGACCACCAGATCCAGCGTGCCATCGGCCAGGGGCAGGGCCTCGATCGTCCCGGCCAGCCAGTGTGGCACCCGCCGCCAGGGGCGCCGCGGCGGCGTGCCGTCCCGGGCCCGCTGCAGCATGGGCTCGGCGAGATCCAGGCCGAGCACCCGGGCCCGTGGATAGCGCCGCTGCAGCCGGCGTGCCACGCGGCCGGTCCCGCAGCCGGCGTCGAGCACGGACTCGACGGCCAACCCGGACACCCAGTCGAGGCGCTCCAGCAGGCGCCCGGCGATCTCGCGTTGCAGGAAGTCATGGGCATCATAGGTGGCGGCCGCCCGCGCGAAGGCACGGCGCACGGCGTGCCGGTCGAGCCGCCAGGCCGTCCGTTCCCTCATGGCAGGGCCTCCAGCAAGGAAGCGAAGGTCTCGGGATCGGAGAGTTGCGGTGCATGGCCGGTCGGCAGGCGATGGAGCCGGGCCCTGGGCAGCGCCGCGACCAGGGCCCGGGCGGCCGGGTCGGGCACCAGGGCATCCTCCGTCCCCTGCAGGAGGTGGACGGGCAGCGCCCCGGGGAAGCCCTGGAGGTCCAACGGGGCCTCCAGCAACTCGAGCCCCTGGGCGAGGGTCTCGGCCGAGGCCGCGGGCGGCAGGCCCCGCAGGTACCGCAGCAGGCGGCCCCGGGCCGGGTCGCCCTGCGCGACCAGCCCTGCGAAACGGCGCAACAGGCGAGGAGGATCCGCGAGCCCGGCGCGGAAGGCCGCGAGGGCCTCCGGTGGCTGCCCCTGCCCTTTCGGCCCGACGAACCTCAAGCCCACGCCGACCAGGCACAGGGCGCCCGGGTGCGCCTGGCCCTCGGCGACGGCCCGCAGGGCGAGGCGCCCCCCCAGCGACCAGGCCACCCACAGGGCCCCGTCCGGCACGTTCGCCGCCAGGGCCCGGTGCCAGCCGTCGGGCGGCAAGGCGCGGCGCCCGTCGAAACCGGGCAGGCCGGCATGGCGCACGGTCCACCCGCGCGCTTCCAGCCGCGCGGCCAGGGGGGCCCAGACCGCGTCCCCGTATCCCCAGCCGTGGGTGAGCACCACCGTGTTCATGCCTCCTCCGGCGCGGGATGGGCCGCCCAGGCCCGGGCCAGGGCCTCGAGCAGCCGGTCCACCTGCTCCCGCGTGTGCGCGGCGCTCAGGGTGATGCGCAGTCGGGCGGTGCCTTCCGGGACCGTGGGCGGGCGGATGGCCGGCACCCAGATGCCGGCCTCGAGGAGTGCGGCACTCAGCGCCTGCGCCCGCTGCGCATCCCCCACGAGCAGGGGCTGGATGGGGGTCTCGGAGGGTGCCAGCGGCAGGCCCAGCTCCCGGGCGCCGCGGCGGAACTGGTGCACGCGCTCGAACAGCCGTCGGCGTGCCTCCTCCCCGGCCCGCACCAGGGCCAGCGCCTGCAGGGTGGCGTGGGCCAGCGCCGGCGGCGGGGCGGTGCTGTAGATCCAGGGACGGCCGAAATGGACCAGGCCATCGACGAGGGTCTCGTCGCCGGCCACGAAGGCGCCGGCCGTCCCGAAGGCCTTGCCGAGGGTACCGACCAGCGCCTGCACCTCGCCGGGCCCCACCCCCGCCTGGGCCAGGCTCCCCCGTCCCTGGGGCCCCAGCACGCCGAGGCCATGGGCGTCGTCGACCAGCAGCGCTCCCCCATGCTCCCGGACGACGCGTGCCAGTGCCGGCAGGGGGGCCAGGTCCCCGTCCATGCTGAAGACCCCGTCGGTGACCACCAGGGGGGCGTGCGCCGGGTTCGCGTCCAGGCGGCGGGCCAGGTCGTCCGCGTCGGCGTGGGCGTAGCGCACCACCCGGGCGCGGGCGAGGGCGGTGCCGTCGAGCAAGGAGGCATGGTTGAGGCGATCGTGATAGACCGGCTCGCCGCGTTCGGCCAGCATCGAGACCAGGGCGAGGTTGGCCGCATACCCGGTGGCGAAGAGCCGGGCACGGGGAAAACCCACGAACTCCGCCAGCGCCGCCTCGAGGCGGGCATGGGCCTCGGTGTGGCCGCCGAGGAGATGGGCGGCGCTGCTGCCCGTGCCGTAGCGCTGCGCCCCTTCGCACAGGGCACGGACCAGGGCCGGGTGCCCGGCGAGGCCGAGGTAGTCGTTGGTACAGAAGGCCAGCAGGCGGCGACCGTCGAGCACCACCTCGGGCCCCGGAGGCGAGGTGCGCGTGCGCAGGCGCCGGCGCCAACCCCGTGCCGTCCAGCGGGCCAGGCTGGCCGCCAGGTCGCGCATGGCGGTCAGGCCGGAACCAGCCCCAGGCGCTCGAACAGCCGCCGGTCCCGGTCGGTCGCGGCGTTGGGCGTGGTCAGCAACCGCTCCCCGTGGAAGATGGAATTGGCGCCGGCGAAGAAACACAGGGCCTGCAGGCTGTCCTCCATGTCGGCACGGCCGGCCGAGAGACGCACGCGCGAGGCCGGCATCAGGATGCGCGCCACGGCGATGGTGCGCACGAGCTCGAAGGGATCGGGCGGCTCGACGTCCGCCAAAGGGGTCCCTTCCACCCGCACCAGGAGGTTGATGGGGACGCTCTCGGGATGGTGCGGCAGGTTGGCCAGCTGCTGCAGCAGGCCGGCACGGTCCGCCCGGGACTCGCCCAGCCCGATGATCCCGCCGGCACAGACCTTGAGTCCGGCCTCGCGGACGTAGGCGAGCGTGCGCAGCCGGTCCTCGTAGGTGCGGGTATGGATGATCTCGCCGTAGAACTCGGGCGAAGTATCCAGATTGTGGTTGTAGTAGTCGAGCCCGGCCGCGCGCAGCCGCCGGGCCTGGTCGCGGGTGAGCATGCCGAGGGTGAGGCAGGTCTCCAGGCCTTCGGCCTTGACCGCCCGTACCATCTCGATGACACGCTCGAGGTCACGGTCGCGGGGCTGGCGCCAGGCGGCGCCCATGCAGAAGCGCGTGGCCCCGCGCGCCTTGGCCGCCCGGGCCTCGGCCACCACCGCCTCCACCGGCAGCAGGCGCTCGGGCTCGAGGGCCACGGCGTGGTGGGCGCTCTGGGGACAATAGGCGCAGTCCTCGGGACAAGCGCCGGTCTTGATCGAGAGCAGGCTACTGACCTGGATCGCGTTGGGATCGAAATGGGCCCGGTGCACCCGGTGGGCCTGGTAGAGCAGGTCCATGAACGGCCGGCCGAACAGTTCGAGGATCTCCTCCCGGGACCAGTCGTGGCGCAGGCCGTTCGGTGCCTGCGGGGCCGCGGCCGATGTCGCCTGTTCGGTCATGCCCTCACCTCGTCTCCCTTCCCCGCCACCGGTCGCCGCCGGTCCGCGGGAATGGCACAATGGGTTTGCGATGCGCCCGCGCACCGCGGACGTCTCGCGCGACTATCCGGGCCGCGGTCCACGCTGTCAACCTCAGGGACGAGGACATGGTTTACAACTGGATAAAGTCTCGCCTGGCCCGGCACTGGGCCGGGCCCTGCCCCCTGTGTGGGGCGCGTTCGGACGGCGGCTTCTGCCGTGACTGCCTCCAGGATCTCCCCTGGCTCGGTCCCGCCTGCCGCCTCTGTGCCCGTCCCCTCCCGGAAAGCGCCGGGCCGGTGTGCGGGCCCTGCCTGCAATGCCCGCCACCCTTCGACCGGGTGCGGGCACCGCTGGCCTGGCGGCGCCCGGTCGACCGGCTCGTGCACGCCCTGAAGTTCCACGAGCGGCTGGAACTCGCCGCACCGCTCGCGGCGCTCTGGCGGCCCGGCCCCCTGCCCGATGCCCTGGTCCCGGTCCCCCTGCACCCGGCGCGGCTGCGGGAACGGGGCTACAACCAGGCGGCCCTGCTGGCGCGGGCGGCCGGCCGGCGGTGGGGCGTGCCCGTGCTGGAACCCTGCATCCGCACGCGGCCCACGCCGCCCCAGCACCGGCTCGACGCCGCCGCCCGCCGGCGCAACCTGGACGGGGCCTTCGCCTGCGCGCCCTTGCCGGCGGGTTGCCGGCGCCTGGCCCTGGTCGACGACGTGATGACCACGGGCACCACGCTGCGGGTGCTGGCCCGCGCCCTGCGGGCCCAGGGCGCGGCGTACATCGAGGCCTGGGTGGTGGCACGGGTCTAGCAGCCTGCGATGGCAGGCTGCAGGTCCGCCCTGTCTCGAGGCCCTCGGTGCACGATGCGCGCCATGAGGCGCCGGGATCAGAGCATATCGAGCAGGAGCCCGGCGAAGACCGCCGCGCCCACCCAGTGGTTCTCGAGGAAGGCCTGGAACGCGGCCTGGGGTTCCCGGTGGCGGATGCGATACTGCTGATGGAAGAAGAGCCCCGCGGCCACCAGCAGCCCCATCCAGTAGGCGAGTCCCCGCCCGCTCAGGCGCCCGGCCAGGGCCAGTCCGAGCAGGGTGAGCCCCTGCAGGGCCGCGATCACGGCCCGGTCGGCCTCGCCGAACAGGATGGCCGTGGACTTGACGCCGATGCGCAGGTCGTCCTCCCGGTCGGCCATCGCGTATTCCGTGTCGTAGGCCACGGTCCAGAGCAGGTTGGTCACGAAGAGCAGCCAGGCGAGCCGGGGGACCGACCCGGCCTGGGCGGCGAAGGCCATGGGGATGGACATGCTGAAGGCCGCGCCCAGGACCACCTGGGGCAGGTGGGTGAAGCGCTTGGTGAAGGGGTAGACGGTCGCCAGGACCGCGGCCACCAGGGCGAGCGGCAACACCCGCGCATCGAGCAGGCGTACCAGTCCAAAGGCCACCAGCAGCAGCAGTCCGAAGAGTGCGAGCGCCTCGCCCGGCGTCGCCTCGCCCGTGGCCAGCGGGCGGGTCCGCGTACGCGCCACGTGCGGATCGAAGCGACGGTCGGCGAAATCGTTGATCACGCAACCGGCCGAGCGCATCACGACCACTCCGGCCACGAAAACGGCCAGGATGCCCGGGTCGGGCCTGCCGTCGGCGGCGAACCACAGGGCCCAGAGCGTGGGCCAGAGCAGCAGCCAGATGCCGATGGGCCGGTCCAGGCGCATCAGGCGCGCCCAGGCCGAGAGCTTGGCCCGCCAGTCGATCCCGGAAGTCATGGTGCTCCCTTCCCCACCAGGGCCGGCAGGAAGAACTCCGCCACCAGCAGGGGCCGACCGTGCAGCCAGAACAGGGAGCGCCGCCCCCAGAGCACGGCCGCGGGTGCAGTGCCCAGCGCCCGCCGCACGAGCGGATCCACCGGCGGCAAGGCGGCGATCTCGAGGCTGCCCCGGCGCAGGTGGGGATGGGCGAAGAGAAAGGCCCCCAGCGGCCGCTCGCCGAGGCGATGCAGGCGGCGATTGGCGCCCTGCAGGCTGGTGACCGGAATCACCGTGCGCGCGAACACCCAAGGGATCCCATCGCAGTGCAGGCGTACCTCGCGGATCAGCGCCTGGTGCGCGGGTGCCATCCCCAGCCGACGCGCTTCCTCGCGCCGCGGGCGCTCCCAGGCCTGGCGCAGGAGCTCCACCCGCAGCCTTCCCGGGCACCGCCGGCGCAGCTGCGCCGTCAGCGATCCCGTCTCACGCAGCCAGCCGGCCACACCGGGCGGCGGGCGGCGGGGCCGGTGGCGTCTCGGCGACTTCCAGCGGGATCGGATCGCGGCGTTCATGGTCGGCTGCAGGCTCGCGCGCCGCCATCATACCGTCCCGCTCGCACCGGCCCAACCGCCACCGGCCGGCGCCGGCCGCTCAAGCGGCCTTGGGCAGGGCCAGCGGCGTGCGCAGGCGGATGATGTGCTCGTGACCCGCGTCGTCGCGTACCAGGATGCTGCGAATCAGCGTCCCGTCCTCTTCCACGTCGATCTCGCGGGGGTGCCGGACCAGGTGATCCACACCGGCGAGGGCCACCTCGACGAGGTCGTCCTTGGGGTCGAAGGTGATCCCGAGCAGCTGCACCCACTCGGTCTCCAGCTGGTCTCCCAGATCCAGGCCCGCGACCTCGATCTCGGCCTGTTCACCCTCGAGCACGCGGGAGACCCGGTCGAAGAAACCTTCCCAGCGATCCTTTTCCAACCTGACCGTTGCCATCTTCTGCCCTCCTGTCGTTGGTGCCATGGATATGGCGGTCCCGGGAAGGATATTCAAGCAGGCCCCACCCCGCGCCCTTGACCCGCGTCAACCTTCAGACGTGTGCATAGCGCTCGCGGGCCCCCAGCCAACGGCGCACCAGCGCCCGTGCCGCCTCCGGGGCCTCGGCGAGGAGTCGGTCGGCCTCACGCTGGATGCGAGGCAGGAGCCCCTGGTCCCGCATCAGATCGGCGACACGGAACTGCAACATGCCGGTCTGGCGCGTGCCCAGGACCTCGCCGGGGCCACGCAGCTCGAGGTCGCGGCGGGCGATCTCGAAGCCGTCGTGGGTCTCGCGCATCACCTGCAGGCGCGCCCGCGCCGCGGCCGAGAGGGGGGCGCGGTAGAGGAGCACGCAATGGCTCTGGCGCGTGCCACGCCCCACGCGCCCGCGCAGCTGGTGCAACTGGGCCAGGCCCAGCCGCTCGGCGTTCTCGATGATCATGAGCGAGGCGTTGGGCACGTCCACACCCACCTCGATGACCGTGGTGGCCACCAGCAACTGCACTGCACCCGCCTCGAAGGCCTGCATCACGGCCTCCTTTTCCCGGGGCTTCATGCGTCCATGGACCAGTCCCACGCGCAGTTCCGGGAGGCGTTCGGCGAGCGCGCGGGCGGTGTCCTCGGCGGCCTGGCACTGCAGGGCCTCGGACTCCTCGATCAGGGTGCATACCCAGTAGGCCTGGGCGCCCGCCCGGCACGCCGCCCGCACCCGCTCGATCACCTCCTCGCGGCGGCGGTCGTCGATCACGGCCGTCTTCACCGGCCTGCGCCCCGGCGGCAGTGCGTCGATGATCGAGGTGTCCAGGTCGGCATAGAGGGCCATGGCCAGGGTGCGGGGGATGGGCGTGGCCGTGAGCGTCAACTGATGCGGACGGTGCGCGCCCCGGGCCCCCTTGTCCCGCAGGGCGAGCCGCTGGTGGACCCCGAAGCGGTGCTGCTCGTCGACGATCACCAGCCCGAGGCGCGCATAGCGGACGTCCTCCTGGAACAGCGCATGGGTGCCCACGGCGATGCGGGCGGTACCGCAGGCCAAGGCCTCCAGCGCCGCCCGGCGCTCGGCGGCCCGTTGGCGCCCGGACAGCCAGACCACCGGCACGCCCAGGGGCGCGCACCAGCGCTGGAAGCTGCGGAAATGTTGCTCGGCGAGCAGCTCGGTCGGGGCCATCACCGCGGTCTGGACCTCGCACTCGGCCGCCTGCAGGGCCGCCATGGCCGCCACCAGGGTCTTGCCCGAGCCCACGTCCCCCTGTACCAGCCGCAGCATGGGGCGTGGCCGGGCCAGGTCGGCGGCGATCTCGTCCATGACCCGCTGCTGGGCGGGCGTGGGAGAGAACGGCAATGCGGCCAGCAGACGCGCCCGCAACCGCCCCGTACCCGCCAGGGGCAGGGCCTCCTGGCGATGGACGTGCACCCGCAGCTGCCGCAGGCTCAGGTGATGGGCGAGCAGCTCCTCGAACGCCAGGCGGCGGCGCGCGGGGGAGTCGGCCGCCGCCGGCGCCGCCCAGCGGCGGCCCGGCGGCGGCCGATGCAGCTGCTCCAGGGCCTCGCGCAGCCCGGGCCAGCCAGGCAGGCGCCCGGCCAGCCAGTCCCGCAGCGCCTCCGGCTGCCGGTCGAGCCGGTCCAGGGCCTGGTGCACCAGGCCCTGCAACACCCGCTGGCTCACGCCCTCGGTGGTGGGATAGATCGCGCGCAGGCGCGCCTCGCGGGGCGCCGCCGCTCCCTCCGGCAGGAGACGGTATTCCGGGTGCACCATCTCCAGGCCGGTGGGGCCGCGCCGCACTTCTCCGAAACACCACAGGCGCACACCCGCGCGGAACCCGGCCTGCTGGCGGGCATTGAAATGGAAGAAACGCAACCAGAGCGCACCGCTGCGGTCCGCGACGCAGACCAGGAGCATGCGCCGACGCGTGACGCGGACCTCGGCCCGGATCACCTCTCCCTCGACGAGGGCCGTGGCACCGACGCGCAAGGCCGCGATGGGCACCACGCGCGTCCGGTCCTCGTAGCGCAGGGGGAGATGGAAGAGCAGGTCGGCCACGCGCTGCAGCCCGAGCCGGGCCAGGCGCCCGGCGAGCGCGGGCCCAACGCCGCGCAGGGACTCCAAGGGCTGGTCGAGGAGAGGCTCGGCGGCCCGGCCGGCAGGATCAGCGGCAGCCACGGACCATCACGGCGTCCATCTCCACCGGCGCACCCTTCGGCAGGCTGGCCACCCCGACGGCCGCCCGCGCGGGATAGGGCGGCGAGAAATACTCGGCCATGATCTCGTTGACCAGCGGGAAGTGCGCGAGATCGGTGAGATAGACATTGAGTTTGACGATCTCCGCCAGCGACCCTCCGGCGGCCTCGCACACCGCCGCGAGGTTGTCGAACACGCGCCGGATGCAGGCCGCCATGTCGCCTTCCACCAGCGCCATGGTCTCCGGTACCAGCGGGATCTGGCCGGAGAGATAGACCGTCTCCCCCACCGCCACCGCCTGCGAGTACGTACCGATGGCCGCCGGGGCCCGGTCGGTCGCGATGATCTCCTTCTTCATGGATTCTCCTCGATCGGTCCTTTCCCTTACTTCCGCCTTCTGACTTCTACCTCCGCCTTCTGTATTCTGACTTCTGTCTTCTGTATTCTGACTTCTGCCTTCCAGCTCCCAGCTCCTAGCTCCCAGCTCCTAGCTCCAAGCTTCTCGCTCCTACCTCCCCACCCGGCTGATGCGCAGCACCAGTTTGATGCGACGCAGGCGGCGCATGATACGCGCCAGGTGCTTGCGATCGTAGACCGTGAGGGTGAAGCGCATGGCGGTGTTCATGCCGTCGCGTTCCTCGATGGAGACGTTCTCGATGTTGGAACCCATCTCGGCGATGACGGAGGCCACGGTCGCCAGCACGCCCTTCTGGTTGGCGACCTCGACCCGGATCTCGGCGGGATACTCACCCTCGACCCGCGGCTCCCAGTCGACCTCCACCCATTTCTCCGGCTGGTTGCGGTAGTCGGCGAGGTTGCGGCAGTACTGGGTATGCACCACGATGCCGCGGCCGGCGCTGACGAACCCGACGATGGGATCGCCCGGGATGGGCCGGCAACACTTGGCGAAGCTGACCACCATGCCCTCCGTGCCCTTGATCAGCAGGGGGGCATGGCGCCGCCGTCCGCCCCGGACGGGCCGGTGTTCCACGGGCCGGGACTCGGCGTCGAGCAACTGGCGCGCCACCAGCATGGGCATGCGGTTGCCCAACCCGATCTCCCGGAAGAGGTCCTGCGGCCGGTCCAGGTTGCAGGCGGCCAGCACGCGCGCGAGCCGCCCGTTGGCGGTCATCCGTTCCAGCGAGCTGCCCTCGTCGTGCAGGGCCTTGTCGAGCAGCCTCCGTCCCAGGGCCTCGGCCTCCCCCGCCCGCAGGCGCTTGAGGTGGTGGCGGATGTTGTAGCGGGCCTTGGCGGTGACCACGAAGTTGAGCCAGGCGGGGTTGGGATGGGCCCCGGCGGCCGTGATGATCTCCACCGTCTGCCCGTTCTTGAGCGGGGTACGCAGGGGCGCCAGGCGGCGGTCGATCTTGGCGGCGATGCAGGTGTTGCCGATCTCGGTGTGCACGGCGTAGGCGAAGTCCACCGGGGTGGCGCCGCGCGGCAGTTCCATGATGTCGCCCCGCGGCGTGAACACGTAGACCTCCTCGGGGAAGAGGTCGATCTTGACGTTCTCCAGGAATTCCAGCGAGTTGCCGGCATGCTTCTGCATCTCCAGCAGCTCGAGCAGCCACTCGCGGGCGCGGGCCTGGGCGGTATTGGGCGACTCGTCACCGACCTTGTAGAGCCAGTGGGCGGCGATGCCGGACTCGGCGACGCGGTCCATGTCGGTGGTGCGGATCTGTACCTCGATGGGTACCCCGTGGGGGCCGAACAGGATGGTGTGCAGCGACTGGTAGCCGTTGGACTTGGGGATGGCGATGTAGTCCTTGAACTTGCCGGGCACGGGCTTGTAGAGGTTGTGCATGATGCCCAGCACCCGGTAACAGGTGTCCGGCTTGTCGACGATGATCCGGAAGGCGTAGACGTCGAACACCTCGCGGAAGGAGAGCCCCTTGTTCTTCATCTTGAGGTAGAGGCTGTAGAGGTGCTTCTCGCGGCTGCGCACCTCCCCCTCGATGCCCTCCTGGCGCAACCGCCGGCGGATGGCGGTCTCGATGGTGTGCAGGATCTCCTTGCGGTTGCCGCGGGCGCGCCGCACGGCCTCGGCGAGCACGCGTGCCCGCATGGGATGGAGGGCGGCGAACCCCAGGTCCTCGAGTTCCAGGCGCACCTGGTTCATGCCCAGGCGGTTGGCGAGCGGCGCGTAGATCTCCAGGGTCTCGCGCGCGATGCGGCGGCGCTTTTCCGGGCGCATGACACCCAGGGTGCGCATGTTGTGCAGCCGGTCGGCGAGCTTGATGAGGATGACCCGGATGTCGCGCACCATCGCCAGCATCATCTTGCGGAAGTTCTCCGCCTGGGCCTCGGCGCGGTTCTCGAAGGACATCTGCTCGAGCTTGCTCACCCCGTCGACGAGCTCGGCGACGGCCTCGCCGAACTCGCGCACGATGTCTTCCTTGGGGATCTCGGTGTCCTCGAGCACGTCGTGGAGGATGGCCGCGATGATGCTCTGGTAGTCCATGCGCATCTCGGCCAGGATGCGTGCCACCGCGATGGGGTGATAGATGTAGGGCTCGCCGGAGAGGCGGTGCTGGCCCTCGTGGGCCTCGGCGCCGAATAGGTAGGCACGGTAGACCTCCCGCACCTGCTCGGGCGGGAGATAGGTCTCGAGCATCGCGATCAGGTCGCTGATGAGGAACCGCGATTCCCCACCGGCGGGTCGGTCGGTGAGTGCGATTGCCACGGGCAGGACCCCTCCGAACCCAGGATCACCGCCCGATCATACCAAGAGTGGAGCCGCCGGGGCACGCGGCGGGGAGCGGGGTCAGTCGAGGGAGGCCTTGAACTCGAGGCCGAGTTCTTCCTCGAGGGCCTCGGTGGGGTCCTCGGGCCCCTCGAGCACCTTGCGGGGATCGATCACCCCCGCAGCGATCTCGCGCAGGGCCACTACCGTGGGCTTGTCGTTGTCCCAGGGTACGAGCGGCTCGGCGCCGCGGGCGATCTGGCGGGCGCGCTTGGAGGCCGCGAGCACCAGCTCGAACCGGTTGTCGATCTTCTCCAGGCAGTCCTCTACGGTGACTCGTGCCATGGCATCACCCTGCCCGGAACCCGGGCCGCTTGCTCGATGGACGGGGGATTGTATTCCGTCATTGCGCGTGCAGCAAGTCGCGCAGCAGAGCGGCATGGCGGCGCGCTTGCCGCGGTTCCCGCAGCCGCACGGCCCGCACGATGGCCGCCAGGTCCTCCAGTGCGGTGTCGAAGACGTCGTTGACGACCAGGTAGTCGTACTCGCGGTAATGCCCGGCCTCGGCCACGGCCTCGGCCATGCGGCGCGCGATCACCGCGTCGCTGTCGGTGCCGCGCCCGCGCAGGCGTTCCTCGAGCACGGCGCGCGAGGGCGGCAGCACGAAGACGCTGACGGCCTCCGGCCAGGCGGCGCGTACCTGGCGCGCGCCCTGCCAGTCGATGTCGAGGAAGACGTCCTTGCCGGCCACGAGCAGGCGCTCGACCTCGGCGCGCGCGGTGCCGTAGTAGTTGCCGAACACCCGGGCATGTTCCAGGAACGCCCCCGCCTCGACCATGCGCTCGAACGTGGCGACGTCGACGAAATGGTAGTCGCGGCCGTCCTCCTCGCCGGGCCGGGGGGCGCGGGTGGTGTGCGAGACCGAGAAGGCGATGTCGGGATCGCGCGCCATGAGCGCGCGCACCAGCGAGGTCTTGCCGGCCCCCGAGGGCGCCGAGACGATGAACAGGTTGCCGGTGACCGCCTCCGCCATGCCCTGTCTCCCTGCCTGGAAGAGAGGCGCATTATACGCCGTCCTACTCGATGTTCTGCACCTGCTCGCGCATCTGCTCGATCAGCACCTTCAGTTCCACGGAGATGTCGGTGATCTCGGCCGAGGCGGCCTTGGCGCCCAAGGTATTGGCCTCGCGGTGCAACTCCTGCATGAGAAAGTCGAGGCGGCGGCCGACCGGCTGGTCCTGTGTCAGTACGCGTTCGACCTCCTCGATGTGATGGTCGAGGCGGTCAAGCTCCTCGGCCACGTCGAATTTCTGGGCGAGGTAGACCAGTTCCTGCTCGAGCCGCTCGGCGTCGGGCTCGGCCACGGCCTCGGCCACCCGTTCGCGCAGACGCCGTCGCAGCCCCTCGAGCACCTCGGGCATGTGGCGCCGTGCCCGGTCCACCAGCGGGCGCATGCGATCGAGCCGCTCGCGGATGGACGCCGCCAGCCGTGCCCCTTCCCGCTCGCGGGTCTCGACCAGGATGTCCAGGGCCCGCCGATAGCCTGCCAGCAAGGCCTCGCGCACGGCCTCGGTGTCCACGTCCCCGCCCCCCAGGACCCCGGGCCAGGCCAGTACGGCGAGCGGATCGATCGGGGCCGGGTCGCGCAGGCGCCCGGCCACCCGCTCGGCCACGGCGAGGAGGGCCTCGAGCGCCGCTTCCTGGAGATGGAGGGAGACCGGCTGGCCGGGAACCGGCCCCAGGCGCAGGATGGCCTCGAGCTTGCCGCGGCGCAGGCGGCGGGCGGTGGCCTCGCGCAGCGTCGGCTCCAGGGCCCGCCAGTCCTCGGGGAGGCGGAAGACGGCCTCGAGATAGCGGTGATTGACGCTGCGCAGCTCCCAGGTGGCGATCCCGGCGGGGGTCTCCTGCTCGGTGCGTGCGAAGGCGGTCATGCTGCGGATCATGGCGGGTCGCTCCTGGCCGGTGCGGCACAGGCCCGGTTCAAGCACGGCCCGGGATGTGCCGACATGAGGGGAGACAGGATACGCCCCGGGCCTGACCTGCGCCAGCGTCACTGCGGGAGTTGCCGAGACCGTGTTTTCCTCCCACCGCAAACAGGACCACTCGCTGCCTCCCGGGACCTGTATCGACCGCTACCGCCTCACCCGCACGCTCGGCGGCGGCGGCTTCAGCTACGTCTACCTCGCCGAGGACCTCGAGACCGGTGAGCGGGTGGTGATCAAGGAATTCATGCCCGCGCGCACGGCCGTGCGCCGCCCCGACGGGACGGTGGCCCCGAAGAACGCGGAGGTCGCCCCCCGCTTCAACCAGGGCCGGCGGCTCTTCTTCCAGGAGGCCAGCGCGCTGGCCACCCTGAAGCATCCCAACATCGTCCATGTGCTCGGTTTCTTCCGGGCCAACGGCACCGTGTACCTGGTGATGGAACACCAGGAAGGCCGCAACCTGCAGCGCTATCTCACCGAGCGGGGCGGCCGCCTGAGCGAAACCTTCCTGCGCACCGTCTTCCCGCCCTTGCTCGACGGCCTGGAGGCGATCCACGCCCACGACCTGCTGCACCTGGACATCAAGCCCGGCAACATCCACATCCGGCCCGGCGGCAAGCCGCTGCTGCTCGATTTCGGCGCGGTGCACGGCTTTCCACGGAGCCGCAGCACCCAGCCCGGCCAGGTGGTGAGCACCGGCTTCTCGCCCATCGAACAGTACGACCCCAACGGCTACGTGGGTCCCTGGACCGATATCTATGCGCTGGGCGCGACCATGCGCGCCTGCATCGAGGGCAAGCCTCCGCCCTCGGCGCGGCGGCGCAGCGAGCACGACGACATGAAGCGGGCCGTGGACGCCTTCGGACGTCACTATTCCCGGAGCCTTCTGGCGGCGATAGACTGGGCCATGGAGGTCGATCCCCTGTTGCGACCGCAGTCGGCCGCCGAATTCCGCGAGGCCCTGCTGAGCGAGGATCCACCGCCTCCGGCCACGGACGACACCGGGGAGCGCGCCGGCGGGCTAGGCCGCTGGGTGGGATCGCTGCTGGGCAAGCAGGGCTAGGCGGGCAGTGTCATGACGCTGCGATGCAACGAGCGATGCGAGGGGGGGTCGTGAGGTTTTTGCATGCTCCGGCGCGCGCGGAGCGTCGCTCGGGTTCGCGGGCCATCACGCGAGCCCCGCACACGGCTGTCATCCGCCCACGTCCGGAGTCCTCGCTGCAACCTTAGGAGACCGGGCATGCGCTGCGAGACGCACCGCTGCACCCGCACGGGCGACCGTCGCATCAACGAAGACCGCGCGCTGATCCTGACCCGCGCGGGGGAGACGCTGCTGGTGCTGGCCGACGGCATGGGCGGGCACGCCCGGGGCGATCTCGCGGCCGAGGCCTTCGTCGACACCTTCCGGCGTCGGTTCCACAAGCGGGATCCCGCGACACCTCCGATGCGCTTTCTCGTCGATGCCTTCCAGGCCGCGCACGAAGTCATCCTCGCCGTGGGTCGCAGTTGCCGCCCGCCCGTACAACCCCTCACCACCGGGGTGGCCTGCCTGGTCACGGCGGACACGGCCTACTGGGCCCACGTGGGCGACAGCCGCCTGTACCTGATGCGCGGCGCGCGTATCCTCCACCGGACCCGGGACCACACCCCGGTGGCCGAGCTGCTCGCCGCCGGGCTCATCACCCAGCGGGAGGCCCGCCGCCACCCCATGCGCAACCACGTCTCCCAGTGCCTGGGCAGCGCCGCCAACCCGCCCGAGGTCGCCCTGGGGCCGGCCGTGCCGCTGCAACCGGGTGACACGCTGCTCCTGTGCAGCGACGGCTTCTGGTCCCCGCTCGGGGAACACCGCCTGCTCGAGCTCCCGCGCGCGGAACACCTCGCCGCCACCCTGGAGACCCTGGCCCTCACCGCCGAGCAGCTCACCCATCCCAACAGCGACAACGTCACCGCCATCGCCTGCCGCCTGGAGTAGCTCGGCGCAATCCCCGGGCCGGCCCTTCCCTTCGGAAGGTCAAGGCGGGTAAGCTGCGCGCACCATCCCGGGAGAGCGAGACCATGATGCGACCCAGCAAGCGTGCCCCCGACGAGATGCGCGAGGTGCGCATCCAGCGCCACTACACCATGCATGCCGAGGGCTCGGTACTCATCGAGTTCGGCCACACGCGCGTGCTGTGCACTGCCAGCGTCGAAGACCGCGTGCCTCCCTGGCTGCGCGGCCAGGGCAAGGGCTGGGTGACGGCAGAATACGGCATGCTGCCGCGCTCGACCGGGGAACGCACACCGCGGGAGGCCTCGCGCGGCAAGCAGGGGGGCCGTACCCTCGAGATCCAGCGCCTGATCGGCCGTTCCCTCCGCGCCGTGGTGGACCTGGAGAAGCTGGGCGAGCGCCTCATCACCATCGACTGCGACGTCATCCAGGCCGACGGCGGTACCCGCACGGCGAGCATCACCGGCGGCTGGGTGGCCCTGGCCGATGCCATCGCCCACCTGCGCCGACGCGGCGAACTCGAAGAGGACCCCCTCACCGGCCAGGTGGCCTCGGTATCCGTCGGCATCTGGGCGGGCATGCCGGTGCTCGATCTCGACTATGCCGAGGACAGCACCGCCGAGACCGACATGAACGTGGTCATGGACGACCAGGGACGCTTCATCGAGGTGCAGGGCACCGCCGAGGGCCACCCCTTCACCCGCGAGGAACTGCTGCGCCTGCTGGATCTCGCCGAAGGCGGCATCTTCGGCTTGCTCGAGAAGCAGCGGGAGGCGTTGGGGAGCTAGGAGC
>RFHK01000052.1 GCA_003695825.1 Gammaproteobacteria bacterium
ATGAAGCCGTTGAAAGCGATTCGTCGCCTGGCAGGGGCCGGGCTCAGCGCGCTGGCCCTGACGGCACAGGCCGCCTCCGTTCCTCCGGGCGGGTATGTCCTGGGCAATTACACCCTCTACGGGCTCGCGGATTCCGTGACTTCTTTCAGTGGAACGGGGATGTACGACGGGGCCGGGTACAACTCCCCCCTGGCGAACCCGGTTCCGGTGACCGACGATCGGGCGGACACTTTCTACGCCACCTTGCCCTATCCGGGCTATTCGGATGTCACCCTGGGGCTGGGATTCACCACGACCCGCGTCGTCAACGGGCCGGGCGACGATCTCGCCTTCCTCTTCACCTGGGACCAGACCGGCAATGCCATGGACGTGACGGTCAACGGGATCACCCAGCCCCTGACCCTGCAGACGTTGCGAGGCTGTGGTACGCCCACCACCCAGTGCGTACTCGACGGCATGCACTGGGGCTTCCTGCCTACCGGGCTTCCCAGGATCTACGACAACAATCTCCTGCTGGTCGGCCTGGCGGACCTGAGCGATTTCGGCGTGGCGCCCGGCGCAGACCTGCCGGGAGACGTCCGGCTCCACCTCCACCAGGGCGGGAGCGGGACCAACGTGGTCGTCTTCAACCTGGCCGGGGCCATGCACGTGGCACCCGTCCCCGTTCCGGCCGCCTTCTGGCTCATGGCCAGTGGTCTCGGTTTGCTGGGCGCGGGGGCCTGGCGAAGGCGCAGCTGATCGCTGCTTGACTCCTCCAGCGATGCCGGGCAGGGCGATGGGCATCCCGTCGTCCTGCCGTTCTTCTTTCTCCCCGCTGCCACGATCGCGGCATTTCCGTTTTCACGGCCATACCGCCGGGCTGGTCGACTTTGCTATCATTCGCCACTCGCCAACCGCATCGGGAAGTGTGCAATGACGGCAGACGAACTCCGGCAGATGATCGTCGACGCGCTCCCGGGGGCGCGCGTCGAAGTGAGCGGGGATGGTGACCACTTCGAGGCCGTGGTCGTGAGCGAGCGTTTCGAGGGGCTCCCGCTCGTCCAGCGCCACCAGGCCGTCTATGCCGCGCTGGGAGACGCCTTCTCCGGTGCCCTGCACGCCCTCTCGCTGCGTACCCTCACCCCTGCCGAGGCCGAGGGCTGAGGGTCCGTGGACCGGTTGATCATTCGCGGGGGCGTTCCGCTCGAAGGAGAAATCCGCATCTCGGGCGCGAAGAACGCCGTGCTGCCCATCCTTGCCGCGACCCTGTTGGCCGACACCCCCATGACGGTGGGCAACGTCCCGCACCTGCAGGACGTGACCACGACCATGGAGCTGCTGGGCCAGATGGGGGTCTCCCTCGTGGTCGACGAGAAGATGAACATCGAGGTCGATCCCCGCACGATCCGGCAGTTCCGGGCCCCGTACGAACTGGTCAAGACCATGCGGGCCTCCATCCTGGTCCTCGGCCCCTTGCTCGCGAGGTTCGGGCGCGCGGAGGTCTCCCTGCCGGGCGGCTGTGCCATCGGCTCGCGCCCGGTGGACCTGCACCTGAAGGGACTCGAGGCCCTGGGCGCGGAGATCCGCGTGGAGGGGGGATACATCCATGCCCGTGCCGAACGGCTGCGGGGGACACGCATCGTACTCGACCTGGTGACGGTTACGGGCACGGAGAACCTCATGATGGCCGCCTGCCTCGCCGAGGGAGAGACCGTGATCGAGAACGCCGCGCGGGAGCCGGAGGTCGTGGACCTGGCCAATTGCCTCAATCGCATGGGGGCCCGTATCGAAGGGGCCGGCACGGACACGCTGCATATCCGGGGGGTCGACAGCCTGCACGGGACCCATTACCGGGTCTTGCCTGATCGCATCGAGACCGGGACCTACCTGGTGGCCGGCGCCATCACCCGGGGCCGGGTCAAGGTCAAGAACACGCGCCCGGACATCCTGGACGCCACCCTCCAGGCGCTGCGCGAGGCGGGGGCCGACATCCAGGTCGGCGAGGACTGGATCGAGCTCGACATGCACGGGGAAAGGCCCCGGGCCGTGTCCGTGCGCACGGCACCCTACCCGGCCTTTCCCACCGACATGCAGGCCCAGTTCACCGCGCTCAATGCCGTCGCCGAAGGGACGGGCACCATCACCGAGACCGTGTTCGAGAACCGCTTCATGCACGTGCACGAGATGCAGCGCATGGGCGCCGACGTGAGGGTGGAAGGCAACACGGCCATCACGCGCGGCGTGGAACGCCTCACCGGCGCCCCGGTGATGGCCACCGACCTGCGTGCCTCGGCCTCCCTGGTGCTCGCCGGGCTGGTGGCCGAGGGTGACACCCAGGTGGATCGCATCTACCACATCGACCGCGGATACGAGTGCATCGAGGAGAAACTCGCCCAGCTGGGGGCCCGCATCCAGCGGGTGCCGGCCTGAGGAGGGGAAGACCATGCCCGGGACGCTCACCATCGCCGTGTCCAAGGGGCGCATCCTGAAGGAAGCCGCCCCGCTGCTCGCCCAGGCCGGCATCGAGCTGCACGACGACCCGCAGACCAGCCGCAAGCTGATCCTCGAGACCAGCCGGCCGGGCGTGAAGGTGGTCGTCATTCGGGCCACCGACGTGCCCACCTACGTCCAGTACGGCGCGGCGGAGCTGGGTATCGCGGGCAAGGACGTGCTCATGGAACACGGCGGCGAGGGACTCTACGAGCCCCTGGACCTGCGCATCGCGCGCTGCCGGCTCATGGTCGCCGGCCGTCCCGGTGCGCGGCCGCACGGACGCCGCCTGCGCGTGGCGACCAAGTACGTGGAGAGCACCCGGCGCTACTTCGCCGACCAGGGACGGCAGGTGGAGATCATCAAGCTCTACGGTTCCATGGAACTGGCGCCGCTGGTGGGCCTGGCCGACCTGATCGTCGATCTGGTGGACACGGGCAACACCCTGCGCGCCAACGGGCTGGAGCCGCTCGAACACATCGCCGACATCAGCTCACGGCTGATCGTCAACAAGGCCGCCATGAAGATGAAACACGACCGCATCGTGGAATTCGTCGCGCGCCTGCGCGCGGCCGTCGAGAAGCGGGAGGCTGCATGAGCCTGAAGATACGTCGCCTGTCCACCCGGTCGCCGGACTTCTGGCCGGCGCTGGAGCGCCTGCTCGCCTGGGAAGCCGTCGCCGACGAGGCCGTGACCTCCCGCGTGCGCACCATTCTCGAGGCGGTACGTACCCGCGGAGACGCCGCGGTGGTGGAGTTCACGCGCCGCTTCGATGGCCGCGACGTGCACGAGATGCGCGAGCTCGAGATCGACGCGGCCCGCCTGGAGGCCGCGCTGGACCGGATCCCGGCCCGCCAGCGGGAGGCCCTCGCCTTCGCCGCGGAGCGCATCCGTCGGTATGCCGAGCACCAGAAGCTGGAATCCTGGCAGTACACGGAACCGGACGGGACCGTCCTGGGCCAGCAGGTCACGCCGCTCGACCGGGTGGGGGTCTACGTGCCCGGGGGCAAGGCGGCCTACCCGTCCTCGGTACTGATGAACGCCGTGCCCGCGAAGGTCGCCGGGGTACCCGAGGTGATCATGGTGGTGCCGGCCCCGGGGGGGACGCTCAACGAGCTGGTGCTGGCCGCGGCCCGCATCGCCGGGGTGGACCGGGCCTTCTCGATCGGGGGGGCGCAGGCGGTCGCCGCGCTGGCCTACGGCACCGAGACCGTGCCCGCGGTGGACAAGATCGTCGGTCCCGGCAACATCTATGTCGCCACCGCCAAGGGCATGGTGTTCGGCCGGGTGGGCATCGACATGATCGCCGGGCCCTCCGAGATCCTGGTGATCTGCGACGGGCGGACCGATCCCGACTGGATCGCCATGGACCTCTTCTCGCAGGCCGAGCACGACGAGGACGCCCAGCCGATCCTGCTCTGCCCCGATGCGGACTTCCTCGACCGGGTGGAGGCGAGCATGCAGCGGCTGCTGCCCGGCATGCCGCGCGCCGACATCATCCGGGCTTCGCTCGCGCACCGTGCGGCCCTGATCCAGGTGCGGGACCTGGACGAGGCGGTCGCCGTGGCCAATCACATCGCCCCCGAACACCTCGAACTCTCGGTGGAGGACCCCCAGGCGCTGGTGGGCGGCATCCGCCACGCCGGGGCCATCTTCCTCGGGCGTTACACGCCGGAGGCCCTGGGCGACTACTGCGCCGGCCCCAACCACGTGCTGCCCACCGCACGCACCGCCCGCTTCTCCTCGCCGCTGGGCGTCTACGACTTCCAGAAACGCTCCAGCCTGATCGGCTGCTCACCGGCCGGAGCCCACACGCTCGGGGCCGTCGCCGCCACCCTGGCCGAAGGCGAGGGACTCATCGCCCACGCCGAGTCGGCGCGCCTGCGCCTGGAGAAGGACGAGGCACGATGAGTACCCCTCGCACCCCCCAGGCCCTCCTGCGTCCCGCGTTGCGGCGCCTGACGCCCTACCGCGTGCCCGATGCCGGCGACGCGATCAAGCTGGACGCCATGGAGAATCCCTATGGCTGGCCAGAGGCGATGCGTGCCGCCTGGCTGGAACGGCTGCGCGAGGTGGCGCTCAACCGCTATCCGGACCCGGGCGCCCGCCGGCTGGTCCAGGGCCTGCGGCGC
>RFHK01000053.1 GCA_003695825.1 Gammaproteobacteria bacterium
GGGTGCCCATGATGGCCGTGAACATCGAGGTGAGGATGCCGATCGAGAGGGTCACGGCGAACCCCTTGACGGGGCCGGTCCCGAAGCTGAACAGCACCAGGGCGGCGATGAGGGTGGTGATGTTGGCGTCGGCGATGGTCGAGAAGGCCTTCTGGTAGCCGGCATGGATGCTCGCCTGCGGCGTGTTCCCAAGCGCCAGTTCCTCGCGGATGCGCTCGAAGATGAGCACGTTGGCATCCACGGCCATGCCGACCGTGAGCACGATGCCCGCGATGCCTGGCAGAGTGAGCGTGGCCTGCAGCATCGAGAGCAGGGCCACGATCAACACCAGGTTCATGGCCAGGGCGAGGTCGGCGATGAGGCCGAAGACCCGGTAGTAGAGGGCCATGAATGCCAGCACCAGCACGAACCCCACCACCACCGACTCGAAACCCTTCTCGATGTTGTCCCGCCCCAGGCTCGGTCCCACGGTGCGTTCCTCGACGATCTCGATGGGCGCGGCCAGGGCACCGGCGCGCAGCAGCAGGGCCAGGTTGTGGGCCTCGCGAGGAGAGTCGAGGCCGGTGATGCGGAAGCGGCGGCCGAGCTGGTCCTGGATGGTCGCCACGTTGATCACCTCGCGCACCTGCTCGCGGTGGCGTACCTTCTTGCCGTGCTCGGTCCGGGTCTCCACGCGGTTCTCGATGAACACCACGGCCATCTTGCGACCCACGTTGTCCCGGGTGCCACGTGACATGAGCCGCGCCCCGAGGCTGTCGAGGGTGATGTTGACCTCGGGCTGGCCCGTGTCGGACCCGAACCCCGAGGAGGCGTTGGTGATGCGGTCGCCAGTGACGATGACCCGTTTTTCGAGCAGCACGGGCTGCCCGTCCCGGGTGTGCAGCAGTTCGTCACCCGGCGGCACCCTGCCCTTGGCCTCGGCCGTGAACGGGTCGTGGCGCTCGTCCACCAGGCGGAACTCGAGGGTGGCGGTGGCCCCCAGGATCTCCTTGGCCTGGGCGGTGTCCTGGACGCCGGGCAGCTGCACCACGATGCGGTCCTCGCCCTGTTGCTGGATGATGGGCTCGGCCACGCCCAGCTCGTTGACGCGGTTGCGCAGGGTGGTGATGTTCTGCTTGAGGGCGAACTGCTTGACCTCGCGCAGCTCGGCCTTGCTCATGCGCGCGACGACCAGGAAGCGCCCGCGCGCCTCCCGGGTCTCGAACTTCAGGCGGGGGAATTCCTTCTCCAGCACCTCCAGGGCCGCCTGCTGGTCCTTGGCGTTGCGGAACCAGGCCTCGACGGCATGGTCACGCGTGGTCACCGTGATGTAGCGGATGGGCGGGTCGTGCTTGCGCAGCCGCTCGCGGAAGGCGCTCACGTAGCGCTTCTCGGCCGTGCGCACGGCGGTGTCCATGTCCACCTCCAGCAGGAAGTGCACCCCGCCGCGCAGGTCGAGGCCCAGGTACATGGGCTTGGCGCCCACGGCCTTCAGCCAGGCCGGCTCCGCCGATGCCAGGTTCAGCGCCACCACGTAACGCCGTCCCAGGGCCGCCTTGAGCATGTCGGCGGCCTTGAGCTGGGTCTCGGTATCTCCGAAGCGCACCAGGAGGTGCTTGCCGGGCTCGAGCTCCACGGCCTTGGGTGCGAGGTGCGCGGACTGGAGGCGTTCGAGCACGGTGCGACGCAGCGCCTCGTCCACCGGCTCGGTGCGGGTGGGCGAGATCTGCACCGCGGGATCCTCGCCGTAGAGGTTGGGCAGCGCGTAGAGCAGTCCAATGCCCAGGACGAAGAGGATCAGGAGGTATTTCCACAGCGGGTAGCGGTTCATGGGTGCGGCAGTCTCGGCATTGGACCGTGTTCAGAGATCGCCCTTGAGCGTGCCCTTGGGCATGAGCGCGGCGATCGCGTGGCGCTGCACGCGCACCTCCACGTTCTCGGCGACCTTCATTTGCACGAAATTCTCGCCGACCTCGGTGATCCGGCCGAGCAGCCCCCCGTTGGTCACCACCTCGTCGCCCTTCTTGAGGCTCTCGACGAGCTGGCGGTGTTCCTTGACCTTCTTCTGCTGGGGTCGAAGGATGAGGAAATAGAAGACCACCAGGATGAGGATCAGGGGCAACAGGCTGGCGATGGGTCCCGGCTGCGGGCCGGGCGGTGCCCCCGCGGCCCAGGCCGGGGTCACGAAAACGTCGAGCAGTCGCATCACTTTTTCCTTTCTTCTCGGCAGTGGGTCCCATGCCGGGCGCCGGCCGCGCGGCGGGCCGGTGCCTGCGGCGCGCTATTATGGCACAGGGCGGCCGGCAGGTCGCCTCCCGCCCGCCCCTGCCCCGGGCGCCCGGGTCACGGGGGGTCGAGGCGGCCCTCCCCGGAGAGAAAGCGACGGCGCCATTCTTCGAACCTTCCTGCCTCGATCGCCGCACGGATCGTGCGCATCAGGCGCTGGTAATAGTACAGGTTGTGCAGCGTGTTGAGCCGCGCACCGAGGATTTCCCGGCACCGGTCCAGGTGGTGCAGGTAGGCCCGCGAGTAGTGGCGGCAGGTCGGGCAGTCACATTCCGGGTCCAGGGGCCCGGTGTCGTCGCGGTAGCGGGCGTTGCGGATGCGGACCACGCCCTGGCTGGTGAAGAGGTGACCGTTGCGCGCGTTGCGGGTGGGCAGGACACAATCGAAGAGGTCGATGCCGCGCGCGACGGCCTCCACGATGTCCACGGGCCGCCCCACGCCCATCAGGTAGCGGGGACGATCGGCCGGCAGCAGCGGGACGGTGGTCTCGAGGATGGCGTTGCGTTCGTGCTCCGGCTCCCCCACCGAGAGCCCCCCGACGGCGTAGCCGTCGAAGCCGATCGCGAGCAATCCCTTGGCCGACGCGGCCCGCAGTTCGGGATACATGCCGCCCTGCACGATCCCGAAGAGGGCTGCGGGACTGTCGCCGTGGGCCGCCCGGGACCGTTCCGCCCAGCGCAGCGAGCGCTCCATGGAGGCCCGGGCGAGTGCCTCACTCGCCGGATAGGGGGTGCACTCGTCGAAGACCATGACGATGTCCGATCCCAGCGCCCGCTGCACCGCCATGGAGGTCTCGGGATCGAGGAATACCGGGCTGCCGTCGATCGGGGAGCGGAAGTGGACGCCCGCTTCCGTGATGCGGCGCATCGCCCCCAGGCTGTAGACCTGGAAGCCGCCGGAATCGGTGAGGATGGGGCCGGACCAGTTCATGAAGGTGTGCAGGCTGCCATGGCGCCGGATCACCTCCGTCCCCGGCCGCAGCATGAGATGGAAGGTGTTGCCGAGCAGGATCTCGGCACCCGTCTCCCGGACTTCCCCGGGGGTCAGGGCCTTGACGGTACCGTAGGTCCCCACCGGCATGAAGGCGGGGGTCTCGACCGTACCCCGGTCGCAATGCAACCGGCCCCGGCGTGCCGGGCCCTCGGTGGCGACGAGTTCGAATCTCATGGCATCAGAAGACGATGGCAGCAGAACACACGGAAACCATGGAAGGAGGTCTCCTCACTCCTCAC
>RFHK01000207.1 GCA_003695825.1 Gammaproteobacteria bacterium
CGACAGGTTGCCAGGGTCTCCGGCATGCGCCGATGCGAACGAGACGCGAAGCGTATCGGCCGCCCCGGGTCTGACACAACCCCGCACTGGCACGGGCCATGCATCTCGCTCGCCACGGGCCGGCAAGGCCGAACAGCCAGCGACCGCCGCGAAGGCGACCGGTCGGGTACCGGCAGACCACGGATCGGCAACAAGCGTACAGGTGTACATCGTGGCGGCGAGCCACGCACGGCCCGAGGGTCGCCCGCTCCCCCGCGATGTATGGTGTCTGAGAACCGAACCGAGCACGTCCCGGGTACGGCTTGAGACAGGGCGAAACATGCTGCTCATCCTCCTGCTCTTCGATCGATTGCGTGGCCTGAGCGCCGCGATCCGCGCGTTCGGCCCTCGACCGCAGGCGGTGGTCGCCCGCCCGACCGTGCCGGCGTGCCAGCGAGAATTCCGACATGAAAAGAATGCTCATCAACGCGACCCAGCCCGAAGAGCTGCGCGTCGCGCTGGTCGACGGCCAGAGACTCTACGATCTCGACATCGAGCTCCCTTCCCGGGAACAGAAGAAGTCCAACATCTACAAGGGCAAGATCACCCGCATCGAGCCTAGCCTGGAAGCCGCCTTCGTCGATTACGGCGCCGAACGCCACGGTTTCCTTCCCATGAAGGAAATCGCGCGCAGCTATTTCAGCGAAGAGGCGCGCAACAAGACCGGACGGGTCGGCATCAAGGAGGCGGTGCACGAAGGCCAGGAACTCATCGTCCAGGTCGAGAAGGAGGAGCGTGGCCAGAAGGGTGCCGCGCTCACCACCTTCGTCTCGCTGGCCGGGCGCTTCCTGGTGCTCATGCCCAACAACCCGCGTGCGGGTGGGGTCTCGCGGCGTATCGAGGGCGAGGACCGCAGCCTGGTACGCGAGGCCATGGCCGCCCTCGACTACCCCGAGGACATGGGCCTCATCGTGCGTACCGCCGGCGTCGGTCGTTCCCACGAGGAGCTGCAGTGGGACCTGGACTACCTGCTGCAACTCTGGTCGGCCATCCGCAAGGCGGCCGAGTCCCGGCCGGCGCCCTTCCTCATCTACCAGGAGAGCAACGTCATCATCCGGGCGTTGCGCGACTACCTGCGCAGCGACATCGGCGAGATCCTGGTCGACGACGAGGCCACCTACCGCCGGGCACGCGAGTTCATGGAGCAGGTGATGCCGCACAACCTGCCCAAGCTCAAGCTCTACACCGACACCGTGCCCCTGTTCTCACGGTTCCAGATCGAGAGCCAGATCGAGTCGGCCTTCCAGCGCGAGGTCCGGCTCCCTTCCGGTGGTTCCATCGTCATCGATCCCACCGAGGCCCTGATCTCGATCGACATCAACTCGGCGCGCGCCACCAAGGGCAGCGACATCGAGGAGACGGCACTGCAGACCAACCTGGAGGCGGCCGAGGAGATCGCGAGGCAACTGCGCCTGCGCGACATCGGCGGGCTGATCGTCATCGACTTCATCGACATGAAGTCGAGCAAGCACCAGCGCGAGGTCGAGAACCGGCTGCGCGAGAGCCTCAAGATGGACCGGGCACGGGTCCAGGTGGGCCGGATCTCGCGCTTCGGCCTGCTCGAGATGTCGCGCCAGCGGCTGCGCCCCTCGCTGGGAGAATCGAGCCAGGTCGTCTGCCCGCGCTGCAGCGGCCAGGGCTCGATCCGCGGGGTCGAATCCCTGGCGCTGGCCGTGCTGCGCATCGTCCAGGAAAACGCCATGAAGGAGAAGACGGCGCGCGTGGTCGCCCGGGTGCCGGTCGACGTGGGCACCTTCCTGCTCAACGAGAAACGCGCGCTGCTCCACGAGATCGAACAGCGTCACGGCGTCACGGTGCTGCTGATCCCGAGCCCGGCCCTGGAGACCCCCACCTTCGAGGTGGAACGCCTGCGCGTGGACGAGGTCCCCGAGCACAACGCGCCGAGCAGCCACACCCTGATCCAGCACCACGACATCGAGGAGGAACGCCGCCTCGTGCACATCACGGACACGCCGACGCGCAGCGAAGAGCCAGCCGTGCAGCTGGTGGCACCCGCACCGCCGCCGCCTCCGGCGCCGAAACCGGAGCCTGCACCCAAGCCCAAGGGCCCCAGCCTGCTCAAGCGCCTGTGGGCCTCGCTGCTCGGCCGGCCGGTGACAGAGGAAGGCAAGGAAGCCTCCGGCCAGGAGGGCCGGTCGGCTTCCGGCCAGGGCGGCACACGCCGTCGCGGCGGCAACCGTGGCCAGCGGGCCCGCACGCGCAGCCGGAGCACCGCTGCCCGCCGTCGCAACGGGTCCGCGTCCCGCACCCGCAGCGCGACGGGCGAGACGGGGGCGACCCCGGAGACCGAGGCCGAGGCCGCGCCCCGGGAGGTCGCCGTCCCCGCACCCGAGCCCGAGGAGGCACGCACGGAGACGGCCCCCGCTGCCCCGGGCCAGGGCACGGGCTCGAGCAACGCACGCTCCGGCCGCCGGCGGGGCCGCCGTGGCGGGCAAAGGCGCCGACGGGAAGCGGCGAAGCGCACCGAGCGCCAGGCAGCCACCGAGGGCGGCAGCCCTGCCTCGTCGGGAGAACCCGCACCGGCCCCCGCCGCCACCGGCGGGGTCCCTGCCCCGGAAGGGGCCACTGCCGCTACGGCGACCGACGGCCCGGCGGCACCGCCCGCGCAGGCCGCCGGTCCCTTCCCGGCCCCGGCCGGGGACAAGGTTGCTCCCGCGCCGGCCGCCGAGCCGCCGAAATCGGACACGGCCCCGGGATCCACCGAGGGCGAGGCCCCGGCCCACAAGAAGGCCGTGGGAGAAGAAGAGTAGCGGTATACCGGGCGCGAGGCGGAAGGATCAGGCCTTCGAGGCCGCCGGGGATGCCCCCATGTCCAGGGGCTGCAAGCCGTGGGTTTCCACCAGGTGGCGCAGCAGCCCCTGGGCGGCCGTCTCCACCAGATCCAGCACCCGCTCGAATCCCTGGCGGCCCCCGTAGTAGGGATCGGGCACTTCCCGGATCTCCAGGTCGGCGAATTCCATGAACAGGCGCACCTTGTGTTCCTGGCCGGGCAGGCACAGCTCGAGGAGATCGGCGCGGTTGGCTTCGTCCATGGCCAGGATGTAGTCGTACTCGAGAAAATCCGCCTCGGTGACCTGACGGGCCAGCAGGCCGCTCAGCTCGATCCCGCGGCGTCCGGCGGCCTCCACGGCACGAGGATCCGGGGGTTCACCCACGTGATAGGCATGGGTTCCGGCAGAATCGGCCTGAATCTGGTCGGCGAGGCCGGCCTCTTCCACCAGGCGCTCGAACACCCCCTGCGCGGTCGGGGAGCGGCAGATGTTTCCCATGCATACGAAGAGAACGCGGACCACGAATGCCTCCTGTGCCCGGGGGCACTTTTCGTCTATGATGGCCTGGGATGTCATTGTACCCGACCCGCCCGTCATGACGAGTCCCACGATCGAGAACCTGCGCCGCCTGCTCGGCGTGGAAGTGGAATACCAGGGCCGCCGTTGCCGGGTGGTGGAGATTCTCGAGGAAGGGCCCCAGATCGTGGTGCAGTGCCTCGAGCATCGCACCATTCAGCCCAACCAGTACGGCGATGCCTCGCGCCGCGTGCCCGAGACCCACGCCTTCCCGGTGGCCCGACTGGATCCGGAGTTCCTCGCCCGGCTGCTGCAGGCGGCAAGCCAACGTTGATCCACGCCCGGCCGATCCCCGCCCCCTCTGCTCCTCATCACGAAGCCTTGCGTCCATGCAGCCAGGAGAGCAGTTCGTCGAGCGGGCGGGTGTTGAGCACGTCGCCTTTCTCCAGCCAGCCGCGGCGTGCCTGGCCGACGCCGAAGCGCAGGTTGTCGAAGTCGAGATCGCTGTGAGCGTCGGAATTGATGCTCACGAGCACGCCTTCCTCGCGGGCCATCTGGCAATGGACGTCGAGGAGGTCGAGCCGTTCCGGGTGCGCGTTCAGTTCGAGCGCGACCCGTCTTTCGCGTGCCTTGCGGATGATGCGCGTCATGTCGACGTCGTAGGGCTCGCGCTCCCCGATCAGGCGCCCCGTGGGATGGGCCAACAGGGTGACGTGCGGGTTGTCCATCGCGCGCAGGATGCGCCGGGTCTGTGCCGCCCGCGAGAGATCGAACCGGCTGTGCACGGCCGCGATCACGAGATCGAGGCGCGCCAATACCCGATCGGGCAGATCGAGGCTGCCGTCCTCGAGGATGTCCACCTCGACCCCCTTGAGTACGCGGATCCCGTCGAGCCGGGCATTGAGTGCATCGATCTCCGCGACCTGCCGGAGCAGCCGCCGCTCGTCCAGGCCATGGGCGACGGTGAGTCGCTTGGAATGGTCGGTGATGGCGATGTACTCGAAGCCGCGGGCCCGGGCCGCCTCGGCGATGTGGCGCAGCGTACCGGTGCCGTCGCTGGCGCGGCTGTGGCAGTGGAGGTCCCCGCGCAGGTCGTCGAGTTCGACCAGGTTGGGCAGCAACCCGGCCTGGGCGGCCTCGATCTCGCCCCGGTTCTCACGCAGTTCCGGGGGGATCCAGGGCAGACCGACGGCCGCGAAGACGGATTCCTCGGTCTTGCCGGCCACCCGCCGCTCGCCCCGGAAGACGCCGTACTCGTTGATCTTCAATCCCCGGCGCACCGCGAGGGTACGAATGGCGATGTTGTGGGCGCGGCTGCCGGTGAAATAGTGCAGGGCCGCCCCGTAACTGGCCTTGCGCACCACGCGCAGGTCGACCTGCAGCCCGGAGCGCAGGACCACCGAGGCACGCGTGGTTCCCTGGGAGAGCACCTCGTCGACCTCGTCGTAGGCCACGAAACGTTCGATGACCGGGCGCCCGGCCTTCGCGGTACACAGGATGTCCAGATCGCCCACGGTCTCCTTGCGGCGCCGGTAGCTGCCGGCGATCTCCACCTGGTCGATGCCCGGTGCAAGCCGGAGGTACTCGGCAAGCGGCTCGGCATACTGCGCGGCCGTGGCCAGCTTGAACCGGCGCGTGACATCCAGCTGGGCGTGGATGGCCTCCAGGATGCGGGCCTCCGTCTTGGGACCGAAACCCGGCAGGCCGCGGATGCGGCCGTCCCGCGCGGCCCGCTCGAGCTGTTCCAGGTTGTGCACGTCGAGCTCGTGGTAGAGCGCATGCACCCGCTTGGGCCCCAGCCCCGGCAAGCGCAGCAGTTCGGGCAGATCGGGCGGCAGGCGGCGCCGCAACTTCTCCAGGGCCCGGCAGGTGCCGGTCTCGACGATCTCGTGGATCTTCGCGGACAGTTCCTTGCCGATGCCCGGGATCTTCGTCAGGTCCTCGTCGCGGGCGACCATCTCGCGCAGGTCGCGCCCCAGCTCGCGCACGCGGCGGGCGGCGGTGCGATAGGCACGCACGCGGAAGGGATTGTCGCCCTCGATCTCGAGCAGGTCGGCGATCTCGTCGAAGACCCGGGCGATGTCTTCATTGTGGATCGGCACGGCTCCCCTCCCCGTCCGGCCGCCGTGGTTCCTCCCGGGTGAAAGGCACGAAGGCCACCGGCAGGATCTCCTCGTGCACGAGCCGGTCCTGCTCGGGATCGCGCGTGACCCGCACGAGGCGCTGGAAGTCGGTCCCCACCGGGATCACCAGGTGCCGGCCGGGCTTGAGCTGCTCGACGAGCGGCGGCGGGATCTCCGGGGCCGCCGCGGTCACGATGATGCCGTCGAACGGTGCCTGTTCCGGCCAGCCGCGGTACCCGTCCCCGAGCGAGGGATGGATGTTGGCATAGCCCAGCTTGTGGAAGAGGCGACGTGCATGGTCGTAGAGCTCGGGCACGATCTCGATCGTGTAGACCTCCTTGACCAGTTGCGCCAGAATGGCCGACTGGTAGCCCGAACCCGTGCCGATCTCGAGCACCCGGTCGTTCTCGTCCACCTCCAGCAGGTCGGTCATCAGGGCGACGATGTAGGGCTGGGAGATGGTGGCGCCGTGGCCGACCGGCAAGGGGATGTTGAGATAGGCGGAATCCTGGAGGGCATCGGGGACGAAGAGGTGACGCGGCACGTCCAGGAGTGCCTGGAGCACCCGCGGATCGAGCTCGCTGCGCCCGGTCTCGCGGGCCGTACGGGCCACGTCGTAGCGCACCTCCTCGACAAGGGCGCGGCGACGCTCGTGGTGGTGCTCGTTGTCCTCGATCTGCGGGTTCATGAGGCCTCCCCGTCCCCCAGGCAGGCACTCGGGGCGCCGCCCGAGCGGTCGTGCAACCGGTCAGGGTGCGCGTGGGAAAGAATCGGTCCTTCCCGCCGCGCAAGCAAGGCCTCCGCGCGGGCCAGGTCCTCCGCGGTGTCCACGCCCGGGCCGGGCACCTCCCGCGCAAGGGACACGTGGATGCGCACCCCGGCGACGAGCGCGCGCAACTGCTCGAGCCGCTCGCTGCCTTCCACCGCCGCCTCGGGCAACCTCGGCCAGCGGCGCAGGAAACCGGCACGGTAGGCATAGAGGCCCAGGTGGCGCAGGTGGGGCACACCCTCCGGAAGCCGGGGATCGCTGGCGGCGAACGCCTCCCGGTCGAAGGGGATGGGTGCCCGGCTGAAATAGAGCGCGAACCCGGCGGCGTCGCAGACCACCTTCACCACATGCGGGTCGAAGAATTCCTCTGGCCGAGCGATCGGGGTACAGAGGGTCGCGATCTCTGCCTCGGGATGGGCGTGGAGGTCTTCGGCCACCTGCCGCAGCAACGC
>RFHK01000054.1 GCA_003695825.1 Gammaproteobacteria bacterium
AACTGCCCGATCACCTGCTCGAGCACCAGCGCAGACTGGGTGAGCCGGATCTCGTCTCCATCCTTGAGGACCTCGTCGGCGCCGCCGGGTTCCAGCGAGACGTACTGTTCCCCGAGCAGGCCGGCGGTAAAGATGCGCGCCGAGGTGTCCTTGGGGAAGCGATTGTACTTGCGCGAGATGGCCATTTTCACCACCGCCTCGAAGGTCTCGTTGTCGAAGTCGATCTGGCTCACCCGCCCGACGCGCACACCGGCCACGGACACCGGGGAGCGCACCTTGAGCCCGCCGATGTTGTCGAAGCGGGCCACCAGCGTATAGGTATCCTTCTCGGCGTTCAACGTGCTGAGGTTGCTCACCTTCATGGCCAGCACGAAGAGCGCACCCAGGCCGGCCGCCACGAAGATGCCCACCCAGATCTCCAGGGTTCGCGTCTGTCTCATCCTAGTCTCCGAACATCAGTGCCGTGAGCACGAAATCCAGGCCCAGCACGGCCAGCGAGGCATGCACCACCGTGCGCGTGGTGGCGCGGCTGACGCCCTCCGAAGTGGGCTCGGCGTCATAGCCCTCGAAGACCGCGATCCAGGTCACGACGAAACCGAAGACGACGCTCTTGATCACGCCGTTGGCGATGTCGTCGTGCAGGTCCACCTTGGCCTGCATCTGCGACCAGAAGGCGCCGTCGTCCACGCCGAGCAGCCCCACTCCCACGAAATAGCCGCCCATCACGCCCACGGCGCTGAAGATGGCGGCCAGCAGGGGCATGGCGAGGAAACCGCCGACGAAGCGGGGCGCCACCACCCGGTGCACCGGGTCGACGGCCATCATTTCCATCCCCGAGAGCTGCTCGGTGGCCTTCATGAGACCGATCTCGGCGGTGAGTGCGGAACCGGCCCGCCCGGCGAAGAGCAGCGCGGCCACCACCGGGCCGAGCTCGCGCACCAGCGAGAGCGCCACCATCACGCCGAGCGATTCCTCCGCCCCGAAATCGACCAGGGTGTTGTAGCCCTGCAGGCCCAGCACCATGCCCACGAAGAGGCCGGAGACGACGATGATGAGCAGGGACAGCACCCCGGTGGAATAGACCTGT
Source organism: Gammaproteobacteria bacterium (assembly GCA_003695825.1). GTDB lineage: Bacteria > Pseudomonadota > Gammaproteobacteria > Thiohalobacterales > Thiohalobacteraceae > J048. Next base: position 1,088 of record RFHK01000054.1, read on the forward strand.
TGCACCACCAGCCGGGGACGCAGGAACAGCCCCGGCAGGCCGCCGAGGACCGAGAGCAGGAAGAGGTGGCCGCGCCCGAGGCGCTCGAAGAACCCCAGGCCGATGCGGCCCAGGCGACGCAGCGCCTCGATCATGCCTCGCCCTCCGCCAGCAGGTCGTCGAGGTAGGGCTGGGCCGGAAAGTGGAAGGGTACGGGCCCGTCCGGCAACCCCTGCATGAACTGGCGCACCCAGGGCGAGCTCGAGTGCATGATCTCGCGGGGCGGCCCGTGCTCGATCACCTTGCCGCCGGAGATGACGTAGATGTAGTCGGCGATGGCGGCGGTCTCCTGCACGTCGTGGGAGACGATGATGCTGGTCAGCGAGAGCGCGTCGTTGAGCAGGCGGATGAGCTGCACCAGCACACCCATCGAGATCGGATCCTGGCCCGTGAAGGGTTCATCATACATGATCATCATGGGATCGAGCGCGATGGCACGGGCCAGTGCCACCCGCCGCGCCATGCCACCGGAGAGCTGGCTCGGCATCAGGTGCCGTGCACCGCGCAGCCCCACGGCCTGCAGCTTCATCAGCACCAGGTTGCGGATCATGCTCTCGGGCAGGTCGGTATGCTCCCGCAGGGGGAAGGCCACGTTGTCGTAGACGCTGAGATCGGTGAGCAGGGCGCCGCTCTGGAACAGCATGCCCAGGCGCTTGCGCAGGGCGTAGAGTTCGCGCCGCGAGAGCTTCGGCACCTCCAGCCCGTCGACCTGGATGCTGCCGGCGTCCGGCCGCAGCTGTCCCCCGATCAGGCGCAGCAGGGTCGTCTTGCCCGTGCCCGAGGGCCCCATGATGGCCGTCACCTTGCCGCGCGGGATGTCGAGATCCACTCCGTCGAAGATCCAGCGGTCGCCGCGCGCGAAACGCAGGCCCCGGATCCTCACCAGGACGTCGTCGTCCTTCTCGTGCTTCTTCGTCGTCTTGCGGGTCTGCTTCGGCACGGGATCCACTCCCTGGTCGGTTGCACCTCCTGTTGCACGCACGCCACAGAAACGGCGGCGCCGGTCTCCGCCCCGGAACGGGACCTTCCCCGGCCAATGATAGCGGCAGGCCCGGGAGAAAGTTCAGCCCCGCGTCACACTGTTGCCGATCCGCCACAATGGCCTTACGGATCGCGGGACCGGAAATGGTATGATGCCCGCGTTCCAGTCACCGGGATTGCGCATGACGGACAAGGTCCTACCCTTCCGCCGGCCGCGCCCCGCCGAGCGCCATCGGGGCAAAACCCTCTGCCGGCGGGGCTTCCACGAGTGGGTGGTGGTCGACACCCCGTTCGACGTGAAGTCCGGACGCCTCGTCACCCGCTACCGCTGCACCCGCTGCGGCCGGCTGAAGATCCAGGCACGCGGATGACCCTGCTGCTCCCGATCCTGGCCGTGACCGCCGGATTCGCCCTGCTGGTCTGGGGCGCGGACCGCTTCGTCACGGGCGCGGCGGCGACCGCCCGCAACCTCGGCGTCAGCCCGATGATCATCGGGCTGACGATCGTGGGCTTCGGTACCTCCGCCCCGGAGATGCTGGTCTCGGCCATGGCGGCCTGGGCCGGCAACCCGGGGCTGGCCATCGGCAACGCGGTGGGCTCGAACATCACCAATATCGGGCTCATCCTGGGCACCACGGCCCTGGCCGCCCCCCTGACCGTGGCCTCGGTCACGCTGCGCCGGGAGATGCCCCTGCTGCTGGCGGTGATGGCCCTCTCCTGGGGCCTGCTCGCCGACGGCGAGCTCGGCACCGTCGACGCCCTGGTGCTGCTGGCCGGGATCCTCCTGCTGGTCGCCTGGATGGTCCGGCTCGGCATGAACAGCCGGCGCAGCCCGGATCCCCTGCTGGCGGAATTCAGCGAGGAACTCCCCGCCGGGCTGTCCACCCCGGTCGCGCTCGCCTGGGTGGGTGTCGGCCTGGCCGTGCTGCTGGCGAGCTCGCGCCTGCTGGTGTGGGGCGCGGTGGAACTGGCGCGCCTGCTGGGGGTCTCCGACCTGGTCATCGGGCTGACCGTGGTGGCGCTCGGTACCAGCCTCCCGGAGCTGGCGGCCTCGGTGGTGAGCGCGCTCAAGGGCGAGCCGGACATCGCGCTCGGCAACGTCATCGGGTCCAACCTCTTCAACCTGCTCGGCGTCCTCGGCATTCCCGGGCTGTTCGGACCGGTGGCGGTGGATCCGGCGGTGCTCCGGCGCGACTACCCCGTGATGCTGGCCCTGACCCTGGCACTTCTGTTGATGAGCTGGAACCTCCGGGGCAGCCGGCGTATCAACCGGATCGAAGGGGCCCTGCTCCTGCTGGCCTATGGGGGGTACCAGGTGTTGCTATACTACGGCTCCGGCAAGTGAGTGGAGAGACGAGCGGCATGCAGGAGACCTTCGAAGTCCGCAACGTCAAGTGCGGCGGCTGCGTGAAGACCATCGAGGAAGGCCTCGCCGGCCTGCCCGGCGTCACCCGGGTGCAGGCCGACACCGAGGGGCGGGTGGTCGTGGAGGGAGAGGCGCTCGACCGCCAGGCCCTCGCGGCCCGGCTCGCCGAGCTGGGGTACCCCGTCCGCGCATGAACGCGGCGCGCCTGCAACAGCTCGCACGCGCCGTCCTCCGCACCGAATCCGAGGCCGTCGCCGCCCTGGTCGACCGGATCGGCCCGGAGTTCGTCCGGGCCTGCCGCCACATGCTCGACTGCCGGGGGCGCGTGGTGGTGCTCGGCATGGGCAAGTCGGGACACATCGGGGGCAAGATCGCCGCCACCCTGGCGAGTACCGGAACCCCGGCGTTCTTCGTCCATCCCGGCGAGGCCAGCCACGGCGACCTGGGCATGATCACGGAGCACGACGTGGTGCTCGCCCTGTCCAACTCGGGCGAGACCGAGGAGATCCTCACCCTGCTGCCCGTGATCAAGCGGCGCGGTGTCCCCCTGATCACCCTGACCGGCAACGCCCGCTCCACGCTGGCCCGGGCCGCCGACGTCAATATCGACGTGAGCGTGGCGAAGGAGGCCTGCCCGCTGGGACTGGCCCCGACCGCCAGCACCACCGCCGCGCTGGCGATGGGGGACGCACTCGCCATCGCCCTGCTCGAGACACGGGGGTTCACCGAGGAGGACTTCGCACTCTCCCACCCCGGCGGCACGCTGGGGCGACGGCTGCTGCTGCGCATCGACGACCTGATGCACACCGGCGAGGAAATCCCGACCGTGCGCCGGGACGCCCCGCTCAAGGAGACACTCCACGAAATGACCCGCAAGGGGCTGGGCATGACCGCCGTGCTCGACGACGACGGCCGCATCGTCGGGGTCTTCACCGACGGCGACCTGCGCCGCGCCATCGACCGCAACGAGGACCTGCACAACACCCAGGTCCACACCCTCATGAATCCCAACTGCAAGACCGTGCGTCCCGGGCTGCTCGCCGCCGAGGCGCTCGCCATCATGCAGGCGAACCGCATCAACGGCCTGTTCGTCATCGACGACCAGGGGCGCCCGATCGGCGCCCTGGGCATGCACGACCTGCTTCGCGCCGGGGTCATGTAGCCACGACCATGGAGGTGGGAATGAAGGACGTTCTGGAGAAGGCCGCGCGCGTGCGCCTGCTGATCTTCGATGTCGACGGCGTGCTCACCGATGGTGCGCTCATCTACGGCGACGACGGCCAGGAGTACAAGGCCTTCCACTCCCGCGACGGCCACGGCATCGCCATGCTCAACCGGCATCGCTGCGTGGAACTCGGCATCATCACCGGCCGCACGTCCGAGGTCGTCAACCACCGCGTCAAGAACCTGGGTATCCGCCACGTCTACCAGGGCCAGCGCGACAAGGTCCCGGCGTTCGAGGAACTGTGCTCCCGGCTCGGCGTGGCACCGGAGCAGACCGCCTTCGTCGGCGACGACGTCGTGGACCTGCCGGTCATGCGCCGCGTCGGGCTGGCCATCGCCGTGCAGGACGCCCACCCGTTCGTCAAGCGCCATGCGCACTGGATCACGCCGAACCCCGGGGGGCGGGGGGCGGTGCGGGACGTCTGTGAGCTGATCCTCGAGGCCCACGGCCGCCTCGAACAGGAACTGGAAAGTTACCTTTGAGCACCTGGCGACTGCTCATCCTGCTGCTGGCCGCCGCGCTGCTGAGTGCCTGGATCTACCGCGCGGTACGGCCGACCGCGCACCCGGGGGAAGTGCGCGCCGGCCACGTGCCCGGGGCCTACGCGCGGGACCTGGTCAGCCGCCGTTACGACCGCACCGGGCGGCTGGTGCAGGTACTCGAGGCACGGCGCCTGACCCGGTATGCCGACGACGGCCGCACCTGGCTCGAGGCACCCCGCCTGCGCCTGCTGGCCGGGACCGGACCGCACTGGACGGCCGCGGCGGACCGGGCGCTGGTCTCCCCGGACGGTGCCCGGATCCTGCTGCGCGACCGGGTGCGGATCCAGCGCCTGCCCGGCGCCGGTCGTCCGCCCGGCCTGTTCACCACCAGCTCCCTGCTCGTCTTCCCGCGGCGCAACGAGGCGGAGACGGACCGTCCCGTGCGCTGGCAGACCCCGGATCTCACCGTCACCGCCGTCGGCATGCGGGCCTGGCTGGACCGCGACGAGCTGGAGCTGCTCTCCCGGGTGCACGCCCGCCTCGCCCCGCGGCGGCGGGAGGAGGCAGGCTGATGCGCCGTCTCGCCGCGCTGTGCGGGCTGGGCCTGCTGCTGGTCTCCTCCCCGGCGCCCGCCCTGCGCTCGGACCGGGACCAGCCCGTGCTGCTCGATGCCGACCAGGCCACGCTGAGCGAACGCCGGGGCGTGAGCGTCTACCGGGGCCACGTGGTGGTGCGCCAGGGTACGCTGCGCATCACGGGCGACGTGCTCACCCTCTACGGCCACGGCGGGCACATCGAGCGCGCCGTCGTCGAAGGCCGCCCAGCCACCTTCCGACAGCGGCCCGACGGCAAGCCCGAGGACGTGCGCGCCCGTGCCCGGCGCATGGTCTACGAGGCCGCACGGCGGCGCGTGATCCTCACCGGCGAGGCCGTGGTCTGGCAGGGGGGCGACGTGTTCCGCAGTGCGCGCATCGTCTACGACATCGACCAGGACCGGGTGCAGGCCGGCGGCACGGCCAAGGGGTCCGCATCGCCGGGCGACGGGCGAGTCCACATCCTGCTGCAACCGCCGGCGCCCCATCCCCCCGCCCAGGCCAGGCCCCCGGCCGGGAAGCCATGAGTTGCCTCGCCGCCATCGCCATCAGCAAGCGCTACCGGCACCGGCTGGTGGTCGACCAGGTCACCCTCCAGGTGCGCAGCGGCGAGGTGGTCGGGCTGCTCGGGCCCAACGGCGCCGGCAAGACCACCTGCTTCTACATGATCGCCGGGCTCATCGGTTGCGATACCGGAGAAATCCTCATCGACCAGACCCCCCTCACCCGTGCCCCGGTCCATCGGCGCGCACGCCAGGGTCTCACCTACCTGCCCCAGGAGGCCTCGGTGTTCCGGCGCCTGACGGTGCGCGAGAACGTACTCGCCATCCTCGAGCTGCGCCGCGACCTGGACCGCCGCGCACGGCAGGAGCGGCTCGATGCCCTCCTGGCGGACCTGCACATCAGCCACCTCGCCGACCAGAAAGGCTACAGTCTCTCCGGCGGGGAGCGCCGCCGCGTGGAGATCGCCCGGGCGCTGGCCAGTGACCCGCGCTTCGTGCTGCTCGACGAGCCCTTCGCGGGCGTGGACCCCATCTCGGTAGGCGACATCCAGGAAATCGTGCGGCACCTCGTGGACCGCGACATCGGGGTCCTGATCACGGACCACAACGTGCGCGAGACGTTGGGAATCTGCCACCGCGCCTATATCCTCAACGAAGGGAAGGTGATCGCGAGCGGCACGCCTGGCGAGATCCTCGCCGACGACCAGGTACGGGCCTGCTACCTGGGCGAGACCTTTCGGCTCTAGGAGACCAGGGTGCGTGCCAATCCGCCATGCCCGGAAGTTCCGGGAACGCCGGAGGGTCCTCCCGGCTACGCTGGCACACAAAATGCAAATGAGGTAAAGTCGACTAGGCGGGGAAGGATGCGGCGTGCCCGAGGACGGCCATGAAGCAGACCCTACAGCTCAAGCTCGGTCAGCACCTCACCATGACTCCCCAGCTGCAACAGGCCATCCGGCTGTTGCAGCTCTCCACCGTCGAACTCCAGCTCGAGATCCAGCAGGCCCTCGAATCCAACCTCATGCTCGAGATCGCCGAGGGCGACACCGCCGAAACCGATACCGTCAACGGGGAAGAGACCGAGGTGCCGGCACTGGAGGCCGCGCTCGAAGGGGCCGAGTCCGGCGAGGGCGAGGAGCTCGCGGCCGGCGAGGCGCCGCCGACCCAGGACATCCCCGAGGAACTGCCGGTGGACACCCATTGGGAGGAGATCTTCGACTCCGGGGCCACCAGCTTCAGCATGCCGGCCGAGGAAGAGGGACGGGACTTCTTCGAGACCCACGACAGCGGCGTGCGCACCCTGCACGACCACCTCGTCTGGCAGATGGAACTCACGCCCTTCTCGGAGCGTGACCGGACCATCGCCACCGCACTCATCGACGCGATCGGCGAGGACGGCTACCTGCAACTGCCCCTCGAGGAGGTGATCGAGGGCCTGCGCCGGGACCTGCCCGACGTGGAACCCGAGGAGGTGGAGGCCGTCCTGCACCGCATCCAGCACTTCGACCCCGTGGGCGTCGGCGCCCGGGACCCGCGCGAGTGCCTGCGCATCCAGCTTCTGCACCTGCCCGAGGACACGCCCTGGCGGGACGAGGCCCTGCGCCTGGTCGAGGACCACCTGGACCTGCTCGCCGGTCGGGATTTCAACCAGCTCATGCGGCGCATGAAGCTCGACGAGGGGGCACTGCGCGAGGTGATCGGCCTCATCCAGCAGCTCGACCCCCACCCCGGGTCACGCATCTCCACCGAGACCGCCCCCTACGTCATCCCCGACGTGTTCGTCTTCAAGCGCAACGGCCGCTGGCAGGTGGAACTCAATCCCGAGGCCACGCCCCGGCTGCGCATCAACCCGCACTATGCCGGCCTGGTGCGGCGTGCCGACAACAGTGCCGACAACACCTACCTGCGCACGCACCTGCAGGAAGCGCGCTGGTTTCTCAAGAGCCTGCAGAGCCGGCACGAGACCCTGCTCAAGGTGGCGCGCTGCATCGTCGACTACCAGCAGGAATTCTTCGAGCACGGCGAGGAGGCGATGAAACCCCTGGTGCTGCGGGACGTGGCGGAGGCCGTGGACATGCACGAGTCCACCATCTCGCGGGTGACGACGCAGAAGTACATGCACACGCCCCGCGGCATCTTCGAATTCAAGTACTTCTTCTCGAGTCACGTGAGCACCGCCGACGGCGGCGAATGCTCGGCGACCGCCATCCGGGCCATGATCCGCCGGCTGGTGGCGGAGGAAGATCCCCGCAAGCCGCTCAGCGACAGCCGCATCGCGCAGATGCTCGCCGACCGGGGCATCCAGGTGGCAAGACGCACCATCGCGAAGTACCGGGAAGCCATGGGCATTCCACCATCGAACGAACGCCGCCGGCTGGCCTGACGCGGCGGTTACGCGACAACCACGGACAAGGAGTGAGACCATGCAGATCATCCTGACCGGGCATCACGTCGACATCACCGATGCACTGCGTCAATACGTCAACACCAAGCTGGGCCGTCTGGAACGGCACTTCGATCACGTCACCGACACGCACGTGGTACTCAGCGTCGAGAAGCAGCGCCAGAAGGCGGAGGCCACCATGCACGTCAGCGGCACGCGCATCTTCGCCGACAACACCGAAGAGGACATGTACGCCGCCATCGACGGGCTGGTCGACAAGCTCGACCG
>RFHK01000208.1 GCA_003695825.1 Gammaproteobacteria bacterium
GTGGGCGGCGATCGCGCGGTGACGCGGCTTGTGGCTGTCGTGCGCGTCGTGATAGGGGGGCGGCAGCGATCGCTCCACGCCGATCACGAACAGAACGCCAGCACCTCCACCGTGCGCGTGGCCGGCAGCTCCGGCGCCAATCCCTTCGCCTGCGTTGCCTCGGGCATCGCCGCGCTCTGGGGCCCGGCCCACGGCGGGGCCAACGAGGCCGTGCTCACCATGCTCGAGGAGATCGGCACGCCCGAGAACATTCCCAAATACATCGCCCGCGCCAAGGATCGCAAGGACCCCTTCCGGCTGATGGGCTTCGGGCACCGCGTCTACAAGAACTACGACCCCCGCGCCCGCATCATCCGAAAGATGTGCCACGAGGTACTGGAGAAGCTGGGCGACGCCAACGACCCCCTGTTCGAACTGGCCCTGCGGCTGGAGGAAATCGCGCTCGCCGACGAGTACTTCATCGAGCGCAAGCTCTACCCCAACGTCGACTTCTACTCCGGTATCATCTACCGGGCGCTGAACATCCCCACCAAGCTGTTCACCGTGATGTTCGCCATCGCCCGCACCGTGGGCTGGGTCGCCCAGTGGATGGAGATGATCCAGGATCCGGAACAGCGCATCAGCCGGCCGCGGCAGATCTACGTGGGGCCGGCACAGCGCGACTACGTGCCCATCGAGATCCGCAAGCCGGCATGATCGCAGCCTTCCCGGGCAGGCAGGACACCGGCGGGTACGCTGCCGGGTGGCCGTCGCCACGAACACGGCCATGACCTTCCACCTGCACACCGCCAACCGGCTCGAGCGCCTGGCCGATGCGCTCGCCGACCGGCTGCGCGAGGCACCGCTGGATCCCTTCGCGGAGATCCCGGTGACGGTGGCGCACCCGGGCATGGCCCGCTGGCTGGAGATCCGCCTGGCCGAGGCGCTCGGCGTGGTCATGCGCTTCGACTGGCCGTTGCCGGGGCGCACCGTCTGGCGGCTGCTGCGTGCCACCACCGACTCCCTCCCCGAGGAGGACCCGCTGGAGAAACCGCGGCTCGCGTTGCGCCTCTGGGCAGGGCTGCGTGCCGGCACACTTCGGCTGCCCGATCACCTGGTTCCGGCCGAGGACCCGGACGGCCTGCGTGCCTGGCGCATCGCGGACGCCCTCGCCGAGGCCTTCGACCAGTACCCCCTCTACCGTCCCGACTGGGTGCGGGAGTGGGACGAAGGCCGGCCGGGCTTCGGTGGCGACCGGAGACTCATCGAACGCTTCGGCTGGCAGGCGGAGGCCTGGCGCCGACTCACCGCGGGCATCCCGCACCGGCTGCGCCTCGTCGACCGCCTCCTCCGGCGCCTGCAGGCAGGGGAGCGGCCGGACGGGCTGCCCCACCGCCTGTTCCTGTTCGGCCTGAGCCACCTGCCCCCTCTTTACCTCCGGCTCTTCGTGGCCCTGGGCAAGGTGTGCGAGGTGCATGCCTTCGTGCTCACCCCTTCCCAGGAATGGTGGGGTGACGCCCCCAACCGCCGCGAGACCCGCGCGCGCCTGCTCGCGGGCGAAGACGTGGTGCATCCCCTGCTCGCCCAGTGGGGCCGCGAGGCGCGTGATTTCATCGACCTCCTGTATGCATACCTCGATGAGGTAGAGCACACCACCGACGAGCATTTCACGGACGACGAACCCGCACACACCCTGGGCCGGGTGCAGGCGCACCTGCGCACCCTGGAGGCACCGGCAGAATTCACGCCGGATGCGAGCCTGGTGGTGCATGCCACCCACGGTCCCATGCGCGCCTGCCAGGAGGCCATCGAGGCCATCCTCGCCGCGCGCCGTCACGACCCTTCCCTCAAGCCCCGCGAGATCGCCCTTTTGTGTACCGACATCGACCGGTACGCCCCCTACCTGGAGGCGGCCTTCGAGGCCCTCCAGGGAGAGGCCCGCATGCCGCATGCCATCGTCGACCGGCGCGCCGACCAGGAACTCCCGTTGCTCGCCACGATCCAGGAACTGCTGCGCCTGCCCACCCAGCGCGTGACGGCGGTCTGGGTGCGTGCGCTGCTCGACGATCCCGCCGTCCGTCGCCGTTTCGGCATCGACGAGGCCCTGCTGCCGGAGCTCACGGACTGGCTGCAACGGCACGGCGTGCGCTGGGGCCTGGACGAGATCGACCGCCGGCGGCTCGGGTTCGCGGGCCGCGATCGGCACAGCCTCGCTTACGGTGCGGCACGGGCATTGGCCGGGTATGCCCTGGGAGCGGACGACTACGCGCTGTTTGAAGGCATCGCGCCGGCCGAGGGGATGGAAGGCGACCTGGCCGAGGCCGTGGGCGGCCTCCTGGAACTCGCGGACCGGCTGCGCCGTTGGCGAGAAAGGCTCACAGGCCCCCATCGGCTCTCGGACTGGTGCCGCCTGGTCGCCGAGCTGGTCGCGGACCTCACCCACCCCGATGCCGAAGCATTGGAGCAGCTCGCACCCCTGCACGATGCACTGGCCACGCTGGAACAGGACGCCGCCCTGCTCGCGCTCGAGACGCCGGTCTCCGCCGCCCTGTTCCGTACCTGGCTCGCCGCCCGCACGGCCACGCCCCGCGTCACCGAGGGCTATCTCGCCGGCAGCATCACCTGTTGCGCCCTGCAGCCCCTGCGCAACCTTCCCTTCCGTCACATCCACGTGCTGGGCCTGAACGACGCCGACTTCCCGCGCCGGGACCACCGCAGCGCGCTGGATGCGCTCACGTTCCACAACCGCCGCGGTGACCGCAGCCCGCGCGACGATGACCGCCTGATGCTCCTCGAGACCCTGCTGGCGGCACGGGACGCGCTCCATCTCCACTACGTCTACCGCGACCCGCGCGACGACACCGAGCGCCCGCCCGCCACACCGATCGTCGAGCTGCTGGACTACCTGCACGGGGAAGAGGTGCCGCCCGAACGCTCCTCCTTCGTCGTCACCCACCCCATGCAGCCCTTCAGCCCAAGGCGTTACACCGGCAGCGTACCGGCGCACGATCCCTTCTGGTTCGCGATCGCCCGGGGACTCACGGGGGAACGCCGGCCGTCCCCTCCATTGGGCGATGCGCCCGCGGGGCTGCCCGAGGGCCTGGAGGCCCGGCTCGACCTGGACGACCTGGCCCGGTTTCTCTCCGCCCCGCTCACCTGGTTCACCACCCGCGGGCTCGGCCTGCCGCGCGAGGAAGCGCTGCCCGAGCTGGAGGAGCACGAACGCTTTCGACTCGATGGCCTGGAAGGCTATCGGGTGCGCGAGCGCCTGGCCCGCGCCTTCGAGGAAGGCCGCGATCTCGCACCGGAGGCAATCCGGGAACGCCTGGGCGCCGAGGGCCTGTTACCCGAGGGTCCTGCAGGAGATGCCGCCTGGATGGAACAGGCCGGCCAGTGGCAACGATTGGAACGGCGGCTCGTCCACTACTGGGGTCGCGTCCTGCCGCCCGCTGCCGTGCACTTGCCTTTCCAGTTCGAGGAACACGCGTTCGTCCTCCAGGGTTGGCTGGAATCGCTGCACGAAAAGGCGGGTGCGCTGCGGGTGCTCAAGCTGCGGCTGGGCGATCCCCGCCCGAAGGACTGGATGGCACTCTGGGTCGAGACCCTGGCCGCCTGCGCGACAGGGCAGCCCATCGTCGAAGGCCGCACCGTCGCGCGCCAGGACGACCCCGTGCTGCGCCCCCTCGAACCCGAACAGGCCCGGGCACAGTTGCGTACCCTCGCCGCCCTCGCCATCGAGGGCCTGACCCGTCCCCTCCCCGTGGCACCCGAGGCCGTCGTCGCCTGGGCCCTGGGCGAGCCGGA
>RFHK01000006.1 GCA_003695825.1 Gammaproteobacteria bacterium
CACTGTTGCAGCGATACTTTAATCCGCACCGCACGATGCGGATGCCTCCCGCTTGTTCCCCCTGCAGGGTCGATTGGCTATCATGCGCCCATGACCACACCGTTGTTCAGCCGACGCCCGGGACGCCACGAGCGCCACCTGCGCCGCCGCTATGGCAACGCCCTCTTCCCGGCCTCGCGCCGCGGCGTGGAAGAGGCCGACGTGGTGGCGGCGCGGCGCCGTGACCAGGAAGAGCGCGAGGCCTTCATGCAGCACTTCCGCCACTTGGTGCAGCGCGCCATCGACCTCGAACCCCAGGTGCAGAGCGACGTCCTGCTGCGGCTGAAGGAAGACTTCGACCGTGCCTACGAGACCTGTGCCGGCCTGGGCGGCGACCAGTCCAAGATCAAGGAAGCCATCGAGACCCTGGTGGACAAGATCATGCAGGCGATCCGCAAGGGTGCTCAGGGAGATCCCGTTGCCTTGCGCAAGCTGGACGAGGAAGAAGAGGCCCGCCGCCTGCACTACCGGCTGCTGGAGTACCCGCTCATTGCCGATCTCCTGCACCCGGAGAGCGTGATCGCAGAGGACGAATTGGTCCCCACCCTGCTCAGCGAAGCGGAAGCGGCGTATCACGCGGCCCTGGACCTCTTCACACCGCAACAGCTCGCGCTGCTCGTGGGACAGGCCCGGGAGCTCCTGGCCGGACTGCCGCAAGATGCACCGGAGGCCGCCACGGCCCGGCGGCGCCTGACCGAGATGGAGAGGCGGGCGGCGGCCGGCGCCGAGCGGGACGCGGTCAACTGAGGCCCTCCCGTTCCGTGACCGGGCACCGGCTCCTTCTCCTGCGCCATGCCAAGTCCCGCTGGGACCTCCCCTTGACGGACAGGGATCGGCCGCTCGGCCCGCGGGGCATGCAGGATGCGCAGCTACTCGGGGACTGGATCGCTGCCCGTGCCCTGCCGCCTCCCGATCGTATCCTGGCCTCGCCGGCGGTGCGAGTACGCGAGACCCTCGCGCGGCTGCTGCCCCGCGCGGGCTGGTCCACTGTCGAAGTGGCGTGGGACGAGACCCTCTATCTCGCCCCGGCCGAACGCCTGTGGCTGCTCGTGCACCGCTTGCAGGATGCGCATACCCGCGTACTGCTCGCCGGCCACAATCCCGGGCTCGAAACCCTGCTCCTCGAGCTGGTCACCGGGCCCGTTCCCACCACGCCCAAGGGAAAGTCCTTCACCACGGCCAACCTGGCCAGCCTGCAGGGACCACGGGCCTGGCGCCACTGGGCACCGGGATGTGCCCGGCTGGAGTTCCTGGTACGCCCGCGCAGTCTCCGGGGCGCGTCTTCCTGACCCCTGCCGGGCGCGGGTCAACGCTCCGGCCGGAGCACCTCCATCCCCCCCATGTAGGGCTGCAATACCTCGGGGATGCGCACGCTGCCGTCGGCCTGCTGGCCGTTCTCCAGCACCGCCACGAGCGTGCGCCCCACGGCCAGCCCGGAGCCGTTGAGGGTATGCAGCAGCTCGGGCTTCCCCGTCTCGGGGTTACGCCAACGGGCCTTCATGCGCCTTGCCTGGAAGTCGAGAAAGTTGCTGCAGGAACTGATCTCGCGGTACCTCTGCTGCCCGGGCAGCCAGACCTCGAGGTCGTAGGTCTTCGACGCGGAGAAGCCCAGGTCGCCGGTGCAGAGGACCACCACCCGGTAGGGCAGACCGAGCTTCTGGAGAATGGCCTCGGCGTGCCCGGTGAGCTCTTCGAGCCGGTCGTGGGACTCTTCCGGCCGCACGAGCTGCACCAGCTCCACCTTGTCGAACTGGTGCTGGCGAATCATCCCCCGGGTGTCCTTGCCGTGCGAGCCGGCCTCGGACCGGAAGCAGGGCGTATGGCAGACGAAACGCAACGGCAGGGACTCCGCCGGGACGATCTCCTCCCGCACCAGGTTGGTCACCGGCACCTCGGCGGTGGGAATCAGGTAACGCGAGGGTTCCCCGCACACGCGGAACAGGTCCTCCTCGAATTTCGGCAACTGCCCGGTGCCGTACAGGCAGTCGGCATGGACGAGATAGGGGACGTAGGTCTCGACATAGCCGTGTTCCTGCGTGTGGACGTCGAGCATGAACTGGGTGAGCGCCCGGTGCAGCCGCGCCAGGGCACCTTTCATCACGACGAAACGGGCCCCGGCGAGGCGGGCGGCGGTCTCGAAGTCCAGCCCTCCGAGCCCTTCCCCGAGCGCGACGTGGTCGCGCGGCTCGAAGTCGAACGCCGGGGGCGTTCCCCAGCGGCGGAGTTCCACGTTGTCCGCTTCGCCTTCCCCCACGGGCACCGTCGGGTCCGGCAGGTTGGGGATGCGGAGCAACCAGGACTGGAGACGTTGCTGAACCCTTTCCAACCGGCGGCGGGCGTCTTCCAGGCGTTCACCCAGGCCGGCGACCTCGGCCTTGAGCGGCTCGATGTCCTCGCCCCGGGCCTTGGCGCGGCCGATCTCTTTCGAGCGTCGGTTGCGTTCGGCCTGCAGGCGCTCCACCTCGACCTGCAGGGCCTTGCGTTCCTGTTCCAGGGCCTCGAACGCGGCCTTGTCCAGTTCGTGGCCGCGACGCGCCAGGCGCTCGGCGACCTCGTCGATGCGTGTACGAAGCAGTCTGGGATCGAGCATCAACCGTACTCCTGAGGACCCCCTAGATTCGGTACGGCACCGGTCGCAGGCGGATCATTCGGGCTCTGCGTGCTCCGGGAAGTGGACCCGTGCCGGCCAGCTGACCATGTGTCCCGGTTCCACGAGCGGTTCGAGGTCGGCGATGATGCGCTCGGCCTTCTCCACCCGGTCGAAGAACTCGATCACGATGGGCAGGTCGAGCGACAGGTCCAGCAGATCGGCATGATGCATGTGCCCGGACTTGCCGAAACCGCTGATGGCACGGTAGATGGTCACGCCGCAGACCTTCTCCTGGTCGTGCAGTAACTTGAGGAAGCGCTCCTTCTCACCCTTCTTCTCGGTGGTGTAGATGCGCACGAAGAGCACGTCCTTGATCATCCGATTCCCCTCCCGAGGGTCACCCCGAGGAATGCCGCCAGCACGCAGACCGCTACGCTGGCGGCGATGTTGGTCAAGGCGCGGGTCCAGGATCCCGACTCGATCAGCAGCAGGGTCTCCACCGAAAAGGTGGAGAAGGTGGTGAAGGCACCGAGAAAGCCGATGAGCAGGAACGCGCGGGTCTCGGGGGCCGATTCCAGGCGCTCGATGAGCAGGACGGTGAGCAGGCCCATCAGGAAGCTGCCGATCAGGTTGACCGCCAGGGTTCCCCAGGGGAAGGCCCGCCCCAGTAAGCCATAGACCGCCGTGGAGACCCAGTAGCGCAGCAGCGCTCCCAGGGCCCCGCCGCCGGCGATGGAAGCCCATTGCGTCATCGGCCGTCCGCTCCACGCACTCGCATGGGCGGCAATGATACCGCATCCGGGATGGGCGCCCTACTCCGTGCCGCGCGCCTTCCGGTCCAGCGCCCGCAGGGCTTCCAGTTTCTCCCGCAGGCGCTGCTCGAACCCGCGTGCCACCGGCTGGTAGTAGACCGCCTCCGGCATGCCCTCGGGGAAGTAGCGCTCGCCGGCGGCATAGGCGCCCGGCTCGTCGTGGGCATAGCGGTAGCCCTTGCCATGGCCCAGTGCCTTCATCAGGCGGGTGGGCGCGTTACGCAGGTGCAGCGGGACCTCGAGTGTACCCCGTTCCCGTGCATCGCGCTGCGCGGCCTGCCAGGCCCGGTAGGTGGCGTTGCTCTTGGGCGCCAGGGCGAGATAGAGCACCGCCTGGGCCAGGGCCAGCTCGCCCTCGGGGCTGCCGAGACGTTCCATGGCCTGCCAGGCATCCAGGCAGAGGCCCAAGGCGCGCGGGTCGGCGTTGCCGATGTCTTCGGAGGCCATGCGTACCAGGCGCCGGGCGATGTAACCGGGATCACAGCCGCCGTCGAGCATGCGGGCCAGCCAGTAGAGTGCCGCGTCCGGGGCGGACCCCCGCACGGACTTGTGCAGGGCGGAGATCTGGTCGTAGAAGAGATCGCCTCCCCGGTCGAAGCGGCGCGGTTCACCGGTGAGCACGTCCTCGAGCAGCGTCTCGTCGATCCGGTGCTGGTCGCGGGCCAGGGCTACGTCCGCCGCCAGCTCCAGCCAGGTGAGCGCCCGCCGGGCGTCGCCGTCGGCAGTCGCCGCCAGGCGTGCCAGTGCCTTGGCCGTCACCTCGAGACCCTGCCCCCCGAGGCCCCGTTCCCGGTCTTCCAGGGCACGCTGCAACACGACGCGGAGTGCCTCCTCGTCCAGGGCGCGCAATACATAGGTGCGGGCCCGCGAGAGCAGCGCGTTGTTGAGCGCGAACGAGGGGTTCTCCGTGGTGGCCCCAATGAAAGTCAACAACCCCTCTTCGACGTGCGGCAGGAAGGCGTCCTGCTGGGCCTTGTTGAAACGATGGACCTCGTCGACGAACAGGAGGGTACGCCGCCCTGCCGCACGCTCGTGCCGTGCGCGCTCGACGGCCTGGCGGATTTCCTTGACCCCGGCCAATACCGCCGAGAGCGGCAGGAAACAGGCCTGGGTGTGCTGCGCGAACAGCCGCGCCAGGGTCGTCTTGCCGGTCCCGGGCGGGCCCCACAGGACCATGGAATGCAAACGCCCTTGCTCGATCGCCGCGCGCAACGGCTTGCCCGGCCCGAGCAGGTGTTCCTGCCCGACCACCTCGTCGAGGGTACGCGGGCGCATGCGATCGGCCAGCGGGCGGGGATCGGGTGCCGGGTTCATGGGGCCTCGCGGGCGTCTGTGCCGATCACGTCCACCCCCGCCGGGGGGGTGAAACGGAAACGTCCCGGATCGACCGGGTCATTGATGCGCACGTGTTCGAAGCGGATGCGCGTCTGTCGCCCGAAGTCGTCCACCAGTTCCATGGCCCGCAGCTCCACTCGATCCTCGCCCTTGACCCGAAATCCCAGGCGCACGAGCACGAACGGGCCGTCCTTGCGCCGGGGCTGCAACGCGTACCAGTCCAGCCCGTCCCGGGGCGGCAGGGGCTGGATCACGAAGGCCTGCGAGGGCGGGGTGCGGCCACTGAGCAGCAATGCAGGGCTGCCGTCCAGGGCCTGGCGCTGGGGCTGAACGGTGACCTGGGCCAGCTGGATGTCGTAGTTCCAAAGCCGTGTACCGTCGGCCAGGAGCAACTGGGGATCGGGCGCAATGTACTCCCACCGGAAAAGTCCCGGGCGCTGGATCACCACCTGTCCCCGCGCGTGGGACACGAGGCCGCCCTCACGGTCCAGCCGGGTCTCGACGAAGTGCGCCTGGAAAGTCCGCAGACCGGCCAGGAAGCGGTCCGGGACTTCCGCCCCGTCGCCCTCGGGCGCGGCGGCGACGGCCGGGGACAACGCACCCAGCCACAGGAGCCCAAGAAACAGGAGGCGCTGCATCTCAGTCTTCCGGAGGCGGCGGTGCGAGCACTTCCCGGGATCCGTTGGGCTGCAGGGGGCCGACGATACCGGCGGCCTCCATGGCCTCCACCATGCGGGCCGCCCGGTTGTAGCCGATCTTGAGGCGGCGTTGGATCCCCGAGATGGAGGCCCGGCGCGTCTCGGTCACGATCCGCACGGCCTGGTCGTAGAGCGGGTCGGCTTCCGAATCCGCCTCGCCCCCATCGCCCGCCTCACCGGGCAGCAGGAGGTCTCCCCCGCCCTGCACGATGTCCTCGACATATTCCGGCGCACCACCCCGCCGCAGGTGATCCACGACGCGGTGCACTTCCTGGTCGGAGACGAAGGCCCCATGCACGCGCATCGGCATGCCCGTCCCCGGTGGGAGGTAGAGCATGTCGCCATGACCGAGCAACTGTTCGGCGCCGGTCTGGTCGAGGATGGTCCGCGAGTCCACCTTGCTGGAGACCTGGAAGGCGATGCGGGTGGGGATGTTGGCCTTGATCAGTCCGGTCAGCACGTCCACCGACGGGCGCTGGGTGGCCAGGATGAGGTGGATACCCGCCGCGCGCGCCTTCTGGGCGAGCCGGGCGATGAGTTCCTCCACCTTCTTGCCCACCACCATCATCATGTCGGCGAGCTCGTCGACGATGACCACGATGTAGGGGAGCTTTTCCAGGGTCGGCGGCGCCTCGCCCTCGGCGAGCGGCTGTGCCTCGGGATCGAACAGGGGATCGGGGAGAGGTTCGCCGCGCTCGATGGCCTCGGTGACCTTGCGATTGAATCCCCCGATGTTCCGTACCCCCAGCGCCGCCATCAGCTTGTACCGGCGCTCCATTTCGGCGACGCACCAACGCAGGGCGTTGGCGGCGTCCTTCATGTCGGTGACCACCGGCGTGAGCAGGTGCGGGATACCCTCGTAGATGGAGAGCTCCAGCATCTTGGGATCGATCATGATCAGTCGCACGTCCCGGGGCAGGGTCTTGAACAGCAGGCTGAGGATCATGGCGTTGATCGCCACCGACTTGCCGGAGCCGGTGGTCCCGGCGACCAGCAGGTGCGGCATGCGGGCCAGGTCTGCCACCACCGGCTGGCCGCTGATGTCCTTGCCCAGAGCGAGGGTGAGCGGGGAGTGGCTCTCCTCGTAGGCCTTCGAGCGCACGATCTCGCTGAAGTGGACGAGCTCGCGCTGCTCGTTGGGGATCTCCAGCCCCACGACCGACTTGCCCGGAATGATCTCGACCACCCGCACGCTGACCGCCGAGAGCGCGCGTGCCAGGTCCTTGGCGAGGTTGCTGATCCGGCTCACCTTCACCCCGGGCCCCGGCTGAAGCTCGAAGCGGGTGATCACCGGCCCCGGCTGGACCGCGACCACCTCCACCTCGATGCCGAAATCCGCCAGCTTCATCTCCACCAGCCGCGACATGGCCTCCAGGGCCTCCGGCGTGTACCCCTTGCCGTCCGGGCGGGGTTCGTCCAGCAGCGCCAGGGGCGGCAGGGCGCTGTCGGGCGGCGGTTCGAACAGGGGGACCTGGCGTTCGCGCTCGACCCGCTCGCCCGTCTCCACCTTCCGGACGACCGGCTCGATGCGCGGCGGCTTCTTGCGGGCTGCCTTCTTCTTCTCCCGCCGCACGGCCTCGGAGCGGGCCTGGCGCGCACGGTGCGCGGCACGCCCGCTGCGCCAGGCCTGCACGCCGCGACGCAACCGCTCGAAGGCGAGCAGGGTGAGGCGCCCGGTCTGGTCCATCAGGGCCAGCCAGGAGAGTCCCGTGAACAAGGTGACCCCGGTGAGAAAGAGCGCCAGCAGGAACAGGGTGGCACCCAGGAAACTGAAGGCCCCGGAGAGGGCCTCGCCCACCAGGTTGCCGAGCACGCCGCCGGCCGACAGGGGCAGGACATCGGCGGGTGGCGTGAAGTGCAGGCTGGCCAGGCCGCAACCGGACACGACGGTGAGCAGGAAGCCGGACCAGCGGACACCCAGGGTGCGCACGTCCATCCCCCCCTGGGGGGTGCTGCCCCGGAACAGGAACCAGCCGCTGAAACCGACCATGACCGGAAACAGGTAGGCGAGATAGCCCAGCAGGTAGAGGGCGACGTCGGCGATCCAGGCCCCGACCGGGCCGCCTAGGTTGTGCACGTCACCGGTGCCGGTGCGCGACCAGCCCGGATCGAGCGGACTGTAGCTCGCCAGTGCGACCAGCAGGTAGAGCGCCAGCGCACTGAAGAGGATCAGCGCCGCCTCACGCACGCCGCGCTGCACGTGCACGGCCAAGGGGGCCGCCCGCTGGGGTTTGCGTCTCGCCTGCGCCAAGGAGGGGTCTTCGGATCCTGACAACGGACTGCAGGACCCCCTTATAACACAGGGTACGATCGAGGAAAACCACCCCGATCAGCAGGCATCTCCGGCGGCGAGCGCGGCCCGGACACGGGGGTGGACGAGCGCCCCGTCACGCACGTTGATGCCGGCGGCGAGCGCAGGGTCCTCCGCCCAGCGGGGATCGGAAGCCAGCCGCCGGACCCAGGGAAGCAAGGCAGCGGAGAGGGCCAGGGAAGCCGTGCGCGGCACGGCCCCGGGCATGTTGGTGACGCCGAAGTGCACCACGCCCTGTTCGACGAAGGTCGGCCGTTCCCAGGTGGTGGGCCGCGTGGTCTCGATGCAACCGCCCTGGTCGACGGAGATGTCGATGATCACGCTGCCCTCGCGCATGGTCGCCACCTGTGCGCGCGAGACCAGGTGCGGTGCCCGCGCCCCGGGGATCAACACGGCCCCGATGAGCAAGTCCGACTCCGCCACGGCCCGCGCGATGCTGTCCTCGTATGGGTGGAGCGCGGTGACGTTGGGACCCAGGGCGCGCATGGCCGCGAGCCGGTCGTGACGGCGCTCGAACACGGTGACCTCGGCCCCCAGGGCCGCCGCCACGCCCGCCGCCGCGGCCCCGGCATGGCCGGCCCCGAGCACCGTCACGCGCCCCCGCTCGGCGGCCGGGACCCCGCCGAGCAAGACCCCGCGCCCTCCCTGGGGCCGGAACAGCAACGTCGCCCCGACCTGGCCCGCGATCCGGCCGGCGATCTCGCTCATGGGGATCAGGAGGGGAAGTGCCCCGTCCCGGGTCTGGACCGTCTCGAAGGCCACGGCCGTCAGGCCGATCGCGCACAGGCGCCGGGCAAGTTCCGCATTGGCCGCCAGGTGCAGGTAGCAAAACAGCAGGTGATCGGCACGCAGGTGGCGCAGGTCTTCGGCGACCGGCTCCTTGACCTTGACGACCAGGCGGGAGCGGGCATAGAGGGTGGCGGCATCGGGGACCACCTCCACCCCCAGGCGGGCATAGTCCGCATCGGGATAGCCGGCGGCCCGGCCGGCCCCCTGCTCCAGGTAGACCCGGTGGCCGTCCCGGACCAGCTCTGCGGCCGCCTGGGGAACGAGCCCCACCCGTCCCTCCTGGGGCTTGACCTCCCTCGGTATCCCGATCTCCATCGCCACCTCCGTGTTCACAGGGTCCCGAAACGAAGAACGCCCGGCGAGGGGCGTTCATCGTACGCAAGCCGATCGGGACTGTCAGCCGACCTGGCGCAGCAGGGTCTCGGCCTCTTCCTTCTGTTCGCGGCTGCCTTCCTCGAGCACCTCCTGGAGGATGCTGCGCGCGCCCTCCGGGTCCCCCATCTCCATGTAGGCCCGGGCCAGGTCCAGCTTGGTGGCCACTTCGTCGAGCGGTGCCAGGGTGCCGTCCTCTTCCTCGGTGGCCGGCGCCTCTTCCTCCTGGACACCCGCCGTGAGGTCCGGCTCGAGCATCACCTCCTCGCCGAACGCCGGTTCCGCTGCGGGCGTCTCCTCCGGCGGAACGAGTTCCAGGATGGGTTCTTCCTGTCCGGCCCCTTCGGCCTCGCCCTCCGGCGCAGCCTCACCCGGCCGGGCGGATGCTTCACCGGCGACCTCGGGCTCGAGGGCGGCACCGGGTTCGGCCTCGGCCTCACCGGCCACCGACGGCGACGAGGCCGCCTCCGGTGTCGGCTGTGCTGTTTCGGCATCCTGTGCCCTTTCCGCTTCCGGCGTGGCCGAGGCACCGAAGCGCGGATTGTCGGGTGCGAGCTCCTGCCCCATCTCGACCACCCGCTGCCAACGCGCGTCCTCGGTGTCGCCGAGCCGTTCCAGCAGTGCCTCGGCCTCGGCCTCGAAGCCCGCCCGGTCCCGAGCCGCATAGAGGACCTCCAGCAGCTTCACCCGCAGGTCCAGGTCCTCGGGCTGCTTCTCCACCACGCCACGGATGAGTTCCTCGGCCTGCTGGTAACGCCCATAGGCGAGGTAGACATCGGCCTCGGCCAGGGGATCGGCCTCGGTGTCCTCGCGCATGGCATCCATGCCGCTGACCGCGAAATCGGTGAACAGCGAGGAGTCGGTCTCCGGGCCGGAGGCCTCGCGCACGTCGCCGGCGGTCTCGGCCGTCGTGGAAACGTCGGAAGCCTCCTCCGCGCGCGCTTCCGCGGTCGGGGCCGTGGGTTCCTGCAGGATGCTCTCCTCGAACACCGTCTCCTCGGCCGTCCGGTTACGGCGCGCCATCCACAGCAAGAGCACCAGCAACAGGACGATCCCGCCCCCGATGGCCTGGTAGACGGGATCGGTGAGCAAGCGATCCACGAGCGAAGGTCCCTTGGACTCGCCGAGCTCCTGGTCGGAGAGGATCTTCTCCTCCCCGGCGGCCGGGGGCGTGGACGCAGAGGCCGAAGGCTGGGATCCTGCGACCCCCGAAGGTTGCTCGCCCGAGGGGCTGGCGGAAGGCGCCGGTGCGGACTCGGCGGGTGTCGCCACGGGTGCCGACGTGACGGGAGCCGGGGCCACGGCAGGGCCCGGTGCCGCAGCCTGATCCTGGGTGCCGGTCTCGGCTGCCCCGGTCTCGGGGGCCGAGGGGGCCTTTGCCTCGGTCTCCGGGGCCGGCGACGCGGAAGCGGGTGTACCGGCCGCCGCGGTGGGCGCGGCACCGGAGCGCTGCAGCCGGGCCAGTTCACTGTCCTTGAGCTCGAGCAAGCGGTGCAGTTTCTGCACCTGGTCCTCCAGCCGGCGCAGGCGTTCGCTGAGCTGCGCGTTCTGCTGCTCCTGGGCCGTGATCGCCTCCCGGGCGAGCGTCAGTTCCTTCTTGAGCTGGGCGAGGCGCTCGCCCTCGCTGCCCGTCCCGGCCCCGGCCGCCTCCCCTTCAGCGGCCGCGCCCTTTGCGCCTTTCCCCGTATCGGGTGCGAGGAGTTCGAGCCGGGCCTCGGGCGCCGCCGTCCCCTGTTCGGCGTTCGCCCGGGCTTCCGATACCGGCTTGCCGGCACCGGCCACCTGGCTCCGGGCACCGGGGCGGGCGGCACCACTGCGCCACTCGGCCATCTGGCGGCGGAATTCCTGGGCCGCCGCCGCCCGGCTCATGGCGCGCATCTCTTCGATCGAGGGAATGCGCAATACGTAGCCGGCCTTGAGGTTGTTGACGTTGTGGTGGTAGAAGGCCTGGGGATTGGCCCGCAGGAGCGCCATCATCACCTGGGGCACGCTCAGGTCCCGGGAAGGCCGGACCTTCTCGGCGATGCTCCAGAGCGTCTCGTTGCGCCGCGTGGGACCATAGGTCCCCGGGGCGGTGGAGACCGGGGGACGCATCGGTGCCACCGGGGCGGAGACGATCCGCGGGGCGGCCTGGGGGGCCGGGGCCCGCGGCGCAGCCGCCACGGGGGCCTGGACCTTCGGTGGCGAGGAGGGCAGCAAGGCCGGGGGATCGACCAGCAGGGTGTACTCCCGCACGATCTGGCCGGCACCCCAGTCGGCCTCCACCAGAAAGTCCAGGAAGGGTTCCTTGACCGGCTCGCGGCTGGTGACGTGGATCACGGTCTTGCCGCCCGGGCGCCGTTCGACGCGGAAATGCAGCTTGCCGTGGAAATAGGCCCGCTCGACCCCCGCCCGTGTATAGGCCTCCGGGGGCGCCAGTTTCACCCGCAGGGAAGCGATCTCCGCGGGCGAGGAGGCCAGCACCTCGATCTCCGCGTCCAGCGGCTGGTCGAGGTAGGACTTCATGCGAATGTTCCCCAGGCCCAGGGCGAAGGCCTGGCCGGCATAGATCCCCAGCAGGGCCGTGGCGAGCGTCGTTCTCCTGAGCATCGTGCGTCCTCTCAATGGTCTCGTGCCCGCTTGGTTGGCGGGCGTCTGCGCGGGTTGGCTGCTCGTACTGTATACGTTCGGCGCGCGGATTTCTTTAGCCCGCATCGTGCACCGAGTCCTTCGAGGCATGGCGGATTTGCAGCCGGGCTCGCGACACGCTGGAGCTGAAATCGTATACGGGACTACGACTCGAGCCTAGCGCCTGCCAGCCCAGGCACGAACCCGTCACGGCCGGTGGTACGTCCCCACGTCGTTTTCCCGGCTTCCCCGGTTGCACATGCAAGACCCGTACCCTCTGCCCTGGCAACCTGCATCGTGCACCCAGCATGGCGGATGTGCGGCCGGGCTCGCGGCGCGCTGGAGCGAGCGTCGCAGCCGGGGCATGCAGGCTGAGCTCAGAGATACTGCTCGACCAGGATCTCGGCGATCTGGATGCTGTTCAACGCGGCCCCCTTGCGCACGTTGTCCGCCACCACCCACAGGTTCAAGCCCCTGGGATGGGAGATATCCTCACGGATACGCCCAACGTAGACCGGGTCGTGGTTGGCGCCCTCGGTCACGGCGGTGGGATAACCGCCGTCCTTGCGTTCGTCGAGTACCACCACGCCCGGGGCCTTCTCCAGCAAGGCACGCGCCGCTTCCGCCGTGATCTTCTCGCGGGTCTCGACGTGCACGGCCTCGGAGTGTCCGTAGAAAACCGGTACGCGCACCGCGGTGGGATTCACCTGGATGGAATCGTCGCCCAGGATCTTGCGCGTCTCCCAGACCATCTTCATTTCTTCCTTGGTGTACCCGTTGTCCTGGAAGACATCGATGTGCGGCAGGCAATTGAAGGCGATCTGCTTGGGATAGACCTTGCACTCGATCGGCTGACCGTTGAGCAGTCGGGCACTCTGTGTGGCCAGCTCTTCGATGGCCTCCTTGCCGGTACCCGAGACGGCCTGGTAGGTGGCCACGTTGATGCGCTCGATCCCCACGGCATCGTAGATGGGCTTCAGCGCCACCAGCATCTGGATGGTGGAACAGTTGGGGTTGGCGATGATGCCGCGGTTGCGGTAGTCGGCGATCTTCTCGGGATTGACCTCCGGCACCACCAGCGGGATGTCGTCGTCGTAGCGGAACTGGGAGGTGTTGTCGATCACCACGCAACCGGCCTCGGCGGCCTTGGGGGCGTAGACCTTCGAGACCGCCGCCCCGGGCGAGAACAACCCGACCTGGACCTTCGAGAAGTCGAACTGCTCGAGGTCTTCGACCACCAGCTGGCGGTTGCCGAACGGCACCCGCTTGCCTGCCGAACGGTGGCTCGCCACGGCATAGACGTTCTCCACGGGAAAATCGCGCTCGGCGAGGATCTCGAGCATGGCCTCGCCCACTGCCCCGGTGGCGCCCACCACGGCCACGTTCACCTTCTTGCTCATCACTCAGACTCCCGTTTTCAGAAAAGTATCGCCACGCAACACACGGAAAGCACGGAAATCCTGGGAAAAGGCCTGCCGCGCAGGCCCGAAATCAGGAGCGTGAAGTCAAAAGATACCAACTCGACCTCCGGGTGCCCCCCTTCTGACTTCTGACTTCTGACTTCTGTCTTCTGTCTTCTGTCTTCTGAGCTCCGACTTCTGTCGTCCCATCCAGGCTTCCGCTTCCATGGG
This sequence comes from Gammaproteobacteria bacterium, assembly GCA_003695825.1. Taxonomy (GTDB): domain Bacteria; phylum Pseudomonadota; class Gammaproteobacteria; order Thiohalobacterales; family Thiohalobacteraceae; genus J048. Next base: position 13,185 of record RFHK01000006.1, read on the forward strand.
GTTCTTCGGCTATTTTTTCATCAAGGCCGCCACCACGGCATCACCCATCTCGGCGGTGCCGACTTCCTTCGCCCCCGCCTGCATGATGTCGGGAGTGCGCAGACCGGCCTCGAGTACCGTGCCGACGGCCTGCTCGATCCGATCCGCCAGCTCAGGGGCATCCAGGCTGTGACGCAGCATCATGGCGACCGAGAGGATAGTGGCCAGCGGATTGGCGCGGCCCTGGCCGGCGATGTCCGGCGCCGAACCATGGATGGGCTCGTACATGCCCTGCCCCTTTTCGTTCAGCGAGGCCGAGGGCAGCATGCCGATGGATCCCGTCAGCATGGCCGCCTCGTCGGAGAGGATGTCGCCGAACAGGTTGGTGGTGACGATCACGTCGAACTGGCGCGGCGCGCGCACCAGCTGCATGGCGGCATTGTCGACGTACATGTGCGAGAGTTCCACGTCCGGATAGTCACCGGCCAGTTCCGTCATCACCTCGCGCCACAGCTCCGTGCATTCGAGCACATTGGCCTTGTCCACCGAGCACAGGCGCCGGTTGCGGCGCCGGGCGGTCTCGAAGGCCACCCGCCCGATGCGCCGGATCTCGGACTCGGAATAGACCAGGGTATTGAAGCCCTCCCGCTCGCCGTTCTCCAGGGTGCGCACGCCGCGAGGCTGGCCGAAGTAGATGCCGCCGGTCAGCTCGCGCACGATCAGGATGTCCAGCCCGGCCACCACCTCGGGCTTGAGCGTCGAAGCCTCGGCCAGTTGCGGGTAGAGGATGGCGGGCCGCAGGTTGGCGAACAGGTTCAGCCCCGAGCGCAGGCCCAGCAGGCCCTTCTCCGGGCGCACGGAGATGTCCAGCGGCTCCCACTTGGGACCGCCGACGGCGCCCAGCAACACCGCATCGGCCGCCTTCGCCTTCTCCAGCGTCTCCTCCGGCAGCGGCGAACCGGTCTCGTCGTAGGCTGCGCCGCCGACCAGGGCCTCTTCCCACTCGATGGCCATGCCCTGGTCACGCACCCAGGCCAGCACCTTGACGGCCTCGGCCACGATCTCCGGCCCGATACCGTCGCCCGGCAACACCAGTATCTTTTTCATCGCTTCACTCTATTCGCCGTTGGCCACGAAACCCATGAAATCCGGGAATACAGAAGTCAGAAGACAGAAGTCAGAATTCAGGGTCACCATCCCTGCCTCTGGCTCCTGGTTCTCAACTCCTAGCTCCTAGCTTCTGTATCCTGACTTCTGTCTTCCCAATGAAGAACTTTTTTCGTGGGTTTCGCGGCTAACCCCCGATCCCCTGAAACAGCCAGGGGGCTTCCTTTCGGCGCCGTGCCTCGTAGGCGCGGATCTCGTCGGCGTGCTGGAGCGTCAAGCCGATGTCGTCGAGCCCC
>RFHK01000209.1 GCA_003695825.1 Gammaproteobacteria bacterium
GCTCGAGCAAAGCCGGGCCCTGAACGAACTGGTGCGGGGCCTGGCCCACGAGATCAAGAACCCGCTGGGCGGACTGCGCGGTGCCGCCCAGCTCCTGGAAAGCGAGCTCGCCGATCCCGCGCTGCGCGAATACACCTCGGTCATCATCGAGGAGGCGGACCGGTTGCGCGCGCTGGTCGACCGCCTGCTGGGGCCCAGCGGCCTGCCACGCCGGGAGCGGCTCAACCTGCACGAGGTCCTCGAGCACGTCCGCACCCTGGTGCTGGCCGAGGGACACCTGGGGCTGCGGATCGAGCGGGACTACGACCCGAGCATCCCGGAGCTGGAGGCCGACCGGGACGCTCTGGTCCAGGCCGTGCTCAACATCGTGCGCAACGCGGTGGAAGCCCTGGCGGGGGAGGGGACCATCTGGCTCCAGACCCGCACCGAGCGCCAGGTCACCATCGGGTCCGTCCGTCACCGGTTGGCCGCCTCGGTGCGCATCATCGACAACGGACCGGGGGTGCCGGAGGCGCTCCGGGAGCGGCTGTTCGTACCCCTGGTCACCGGCCGTGCCCAAGGGACGGGCCTGGGCCTCGCCATCGCGCAGAACCTGGTGGGTCGGCACGGCGGCATCATCGAGTTCGAGAGCCGGCCGGGCCATACGTGTTTCAACCTCTTGCTCCCCCTGGAGGCATCCTGATGGCCAGGACACCGGAAGTCTGGGTCGTCGACGACGACCGCTCGATCCGCTGGGTGCTGGAGAAGGCCCTCACCCAGGGCGGCCTGGCGGTGCGGAGCTTCGCCGACGCCGAGGGCGTGTTGTCGGCCCTGGCCCGCCAGGCCCCGGACGTGCTGCTCACGGACATCCGCATGCCCGGTATCGACGGGTTGGCGTTGCTCGAACGGATCCAGGGGCGCCACCCGGAGCTGCCCGTGATCGTGATGACCGCCCACTCCGACCTCGACAGCGCAGTGTCCGCCTACGGCGGTGGCGCCTTCGAGTACCTGCCCAAGCCGTTCGACATCGACGAGGTGGTCGAACAGGTACGCCGGGCCGCCGAGCACCGGCGCCGGCGGGAAGGGCAGGGGGAGGGCCGGGTGCGCGCGCCGATGCCGGAGATCGTGGGCGAGGCACCGGCGATGCAGGAGGTCTTCCGGGCCATCGGTCGGCTGTCGCGCTCCACCGTCACGGTGCTCATCAACGGCGAATCGGGCACCGGAAAGGAGCTGGTGGCCCGGGCGCTGCATCGCCACAGCCCGCGGGCCGACGGCCCGTTCATCGCCCTCAACATGGCGGCCATCCCCCACGACCTGCTCGAGTCCGAACTCTTCGGGCACGAGAAAGGGGCCTTCACCGGCGCCCTGACCCGGCGTACCGGCCGCTTCGAACAGGCCGACGGGGGCACCCTGTTCCTCGACGAGATCGGGGACATGCCGCTCGAGCTCCAGACACGCCTGCTGCGCGTGCTCTCCGACGGGGAGTTCTACCGCGTCGGGGGGCATGCACCGGTGAAGGTGGACGTGCGCATCATCGCCGCCACGCACCAGGACCTGGAACGGCGGGTCCGGGAGGGCCGCTTCCGCGAGGACCTGTTCCATCGCCTGAACGTCATCCGCATCCGCCTGCCCGCCCTGCGCGAACGGCGCGAGGACATCCCCCTGCTGCTGCGCCACTTCCTGGCCCGGGCAGCCGAGGAACTCGACGAGGCGCCCCGGGTACCCACGCCGGAGGTGGAACGTCACCTGGCGTCCCTGGACTGGCCGGGCAACGTGCGCCAGCTCGAGAACGTCTGCCGCTGGCTGACGGTGATGACCACCTCCCGCGAGATCCACCTCTCGGACCTGCCCCCGGAGCTGCGGGAACCGCAGGTGCAGGCCTCCGGCGGGGCGGGGACGGCCGACGGCTGGCTCCAGGCACTCCGAGCCTGGGCCCGGCAGGCGCTCGCCGAGGGACGGACCGGGCTGCTCGACGAGGCCCAGCCGGCCTTCGAACGCGCCCTCCTGGAGGTGGCGCTGGCCCATACCGGCGGCCGGCGCCAGGAGGCGGCCCGGCTGCTGGGCTGGGGCCGCAATACGCTCACGCGCAAGCTGCGGGATCTCGGGATCGGCTGAGACCCTGCCGCGGGCCGCGGCGGACCGGGACACGGCCTGCGTTGCGCGATCCCGTATAATCGCCGCATCCCCATGCTGCGCCGAGAGGGCAGACCATGAAGATCACCATTGTCAGCGGCAGCCACCGCGATCCCTCCCAGAGCCACAAGGTGGCCCGGTTCGTCCAGCGCACCCTCCAGGAACGCGGCCTGTGCGAGGAGGCCGAACTCCTCAGCCTGGCGGGCAACCCCCTGCCCCTGTGGGACCAGGGCGTGTGGGAGAACGAGGCGCGCTGGGAGACGCTGCTCGACCCCTGGCGGCAGCGCCTGGCGGCGAGCGACGGCTTCGTGATCGTCGCCCCCGAATGGCACGGCATGGTGCCGGCCGGGCTGAAGAATTTCTTTCTGCTCTTCTCGCGCTTCGAGCTCGGGCACAAGCCGGCCCTGATCGTGACTGTCTCCTCCGCCGACGGCGGGGCCTACCCGGTCGCCGAGCTGCGCATGAGCAGCTACAAGAACACCCGCATCTGCTACATCCCCGAACAGGTCATCGTGCGCTATGTCGAGCGGGTCCTCAACGAGGACCCGGCCGAGAACGATGCCGAGGCCGACGCCTACTTCCGGGAACGGATCGAGTGGGCCTTGCGCCTGTTGCGCGAGTACGCACTCGCCCTGCGCAGCGTCCGTGCCAGCGGGCTCACCGAGCACCCCAGGTTCCGCAACGGCATGTGAGGCCGACCTACCGGGCCGGACGCGCGGTTTCTGAACGGCGCGACACGCCCTCTGCTAAGATGAGCGGTCATCGCCCTTGCACGCGAGCGAGATCGCCATGAACGAAACACACGAATTGCGACAGGATTTCGTCCCGAAGAACCCGGTGGAGGCCCGGCTGCTGGCCCTCCACGAGGGTCGCCTGACCCCCGAGGACTTCATCGCCGAGATCCGCCGTGAACAGCTCTTCCTGCCGGTACTGGACGATTCCGCCGGCATCACCGGTTTCCAGAAGAGTGACCGGGCCCAGCCCCTGGTCGTGGAGGCCGAGGGCGGAGTCCGGGTCCTGATCCTCTTCACCAGCCCGGAGCGGGCCAAGGCGTTCACGGCCCATTTCCCCGGCTTCGACAAGGGCGGCATCCTCGTCGACCTGGACTGGATCCTGGCACGGATGGAACCGGGCATCGGCATCTCCATCAACCCCGACTGGGAGATCGGCTACGACCTGGAACCCTTCCAGGTCGAACAGTTGAAGGCAAGCACCGGCGGGGCATGAGCCGGGCCGTTCCCTTCATCGACACGCCCGGCGCGCTCCGCGGCTTGTGCGAACGCCTCGCCGGGGCCCCCTGGCTGGCGCTGGACACCGAGTTCATCCGGGAACGCACCTACCGGCCCCGCCTGTGCCTGGTGCAGGTGGCCACCCCCGAGACCCTGGCCTGCATCGACCCGCTCGCGGTGGAACTCGAGCCCTTGCTCGAGGTGCTCTTCGAGCCGCAACGGACCCTGGTGATGCATGCCGCGCGCCAGGACCTGGAGATCTTCTACCAGCTGCGCGGACGCCTGCCCGCCCGGGTGTTCGACACCCAGCTCGCCGCCCCGCTGCTCGGGTTGCCGGAGCAGATCGGCTACGCCGGCCTGGTGAAGGCCCTGCTCGGCGTGGAACTCGGCAAGGGACACGCCCGCACCGACTGGTGCGCGCGGCCGCTCACGGCGGGCCAGCTCGCCTATGCCGCCGACGATGTCCGCTACCTGGCGCGGCTCTACCCGGAACTCCGTCGCCGCCTCGAGGCGTGCGGGCGGCTCGACTGGCTGGAGGAGGAGTTCGCCGCCCTGCGCGATCCGGCCGGCTACGAGACGCCGGAAGCGGAGGCCTGGCGTCGCATCAAGGGAATCGGCCGGCTCAAGGGCCGATCGCTCGCCATCGCCCAGGCGCTGGCGGCCTGGCGGGAACGCACGGCCCGGGAGGCCGACCTGCCGCGCCGGTGGGTGCTCGACGACGAGGCGCTGCTGGGGATCGCGCGCCTGGCCCCGCGCACGAAGGCCGAGTTGCGCCGGGTGCGCGGGCCGCGCGAGGATCGGCTGGCGAAATACGCCGACGCCATCCTCGCCGTGGTGGCCAAGGCCCGCGACCGCGCGCCGGAACCCCTCGCGGAGGGGCGGCGTCCCCCACCGCTCGAGCCGGCCCAGGAGGCGGCCATCGACCTGCTCGCCGGGGCCCTGCGCCTGCTCGCCGAACGTCACCGCATCCACCCGAACGTGCTCGCCAACCGCAAGGCGCTGGAGCAGCTGGTGCGCGGCGAGCGCGATCTCCCGCTGCTGCGCGGCTGGCGGCGGGAGCTGGCCGGGGAACACCTGCTGGCCGTCCTCGAGGGGCGGGAGGCCGTCACCATCGTCGACGGGCGCCTGCAGTTCGTGCACGCCGACACCCACCGCCCGCATCCGCCACGCTAGGGGCTGCTAATGACGCAGGGCGCTGCTGTGGCCGAGTAGCCACAACGCCCAGGCCGCCAGGACGAGGATGAAAGCGCCGATGACGCCGAAGCCGATGCCCAGGCTCACGTCGGAGACCCCCAGCATGCCGTAGCGGAAGCTGTTGATGATGTAGAGCAGGGGGTTGCCGAGCGAGAGCGTCTTCCAGAAGGGCGGCAGCATGTCGATGGAATAGAAGATGCCGCCCAGGTAGGTGAGCGGTGTGAGCACGAAGGTGGGCACGATGGAGATGTCGTCGAAGGTCCGCGCGTAGATGCCGTTGATGAGCCCGGCCAGGGAGAAGAGCACGCTGGTCAGCAGCCACACGGCCAGGGCCACGCCGGGGTGGGCGAAGTGGAGTTCGGCGAAGACGGCCGCCGTGCCCAGTACCGCCAGGCCCACCACCAGCCCGCGGGCCACGCCGCCGGCCACGTAACCGGCCAGGACGAGCGCGTTGGGCACGGGGGCGACGAGCAATTCCTCGATGTGCCGGTGAAACTTGGCGCTGAAGAACGACGAGACGACATTGGCATAGGCGTTGGTCACCACCGCCAGCATCACCAGCCCCGGGACCAGCCACACCATGTAGGGGTGGCCGCCCACGGGACCGAGCCGCCGCCCGATCAGGGCCCCGAAGATGATGAAATAGAGGGCCGTGGTGACCACCGGGGGCAGCACGGTCTGCACCCAGATGCGGATGAAACGCAGGAATTCCTTGAGCGCGAGCGTCCGCAGGGCGATCCAGTGTTCACGCAGCATCCGAGCCCCCTCCCGGCTCCTCCCGAACCAGGCGCATGAAGAGTTGTTCCAGGCGGTTGGTCTTGTTGCGCATGCTCATCACCTCGATGCCCCGCTCGGCGAGATGGCAGAAGAGCTCGTTGAGGCTGCGATGGCGCGGCACGTCTACCTCCAGGGTGAGGGGATCCAGGCAACGGAACCGGCAGTCGCCGTCGGGGGGCGGCGCGCTGAGGGGCCGGCGCAGATCGAGCACGAAGGTCTCGGTGTCCAGCCGTGCCAGCAGCGCCTTCATGGAACTGTGCTCGATGATGCGACCCTGGTGGATGATGGCGATCCGGCGGCACAGGCTCTCGGCTTCCTCGAGGTAATGGGTGGTGAGAATGATGGTGGTGCCGGCGGCATTGATGCGACGCAGGTATTCCCACATGCTGCGGCGGATCTCGATGTCTACCCCGGCGGTGGGTTCGTCCAGTATGAGCAGGCGGGGTGCGTGCATCAGGGCCCGGGCGATCATCAGGCGCCGCTTGAGCCCCCCCGAGAGATTGCGCGCCATGGTGCGCCGGTAGGGTTCCAGGCCCAGCTCCTCCAGGTAGCGTTCCGCGCGGCGGCGGGCCTGGGCACGCGGGATGCCGTAGTAACCGGCCATGTTGACGAGGATCTCCTCGACCGGTTCGAAGACGTTGAAGTTGAATTCCTGCGGCACCAGGCCCAGGCAGCGCTTCGCCGCCACCGGCGCGCGCTCCGGGTCGTGCCCGAAGATGCGCACCCGGCCCTCCGTGCGCCGGATCAGGGAACTGACGATCCCGATGGTGGTCGACTTGCCGGCCCCGTTGGGGCCGAGCAGGGCGAAGAACTCCCCTTCCTCCACGTCCAGGTCGATGCCCTTGAGGGCCTCGAAACCGTTCGGATAGACCTTGCGCAGTCGGCGGATTTCCAGGGCTTTCATGTGGCCACCGTGCGGGGGATTGGACAGGGCGCGAGTGTAGCACGCCCATTCAGGCAGGATTCAGCATCCCCACGCTAGCCTGCAGGCCAGGAAAAGGGACAGAGAGGAGGAATCCGCCATGAACCTGCACAGACAGCCCACCCTGCATTCACATCGTTCCGCTGCCCTCGCCGGGCTGCTCCTGGCCGCCACCCTGCTCCCGGGACCGGCCTCCGCCGCGGGGGGCTTCACCGACCGGGCCCGCGTGATCGACGTCCAGCCCGTCTACCGCATCGTCCGGGTCTCCACCCCGCGCCGGGAATGCTGGACCGAGCAGGTGCCGGTGGAGGACGACTTCGACGACGACGCCTACTATTCGTACACGCCCATGATCCTGGGTGGGATCCTCGGCGGCGTGATCGGCAGCGAGATGGGCAAGGGCCGTGGCCGGGATGCCGCCATTCTCGCCGGCACCGTGCTCGGCGGTTCCATCGGCCGTGACATCGCCGCACAGGGACAGGTGCGCCGCGCGGGCGGCCGCGTCCGTTACACCCACCGCGAGCATTGCCGCCGCATCGACGCGAGCCACGAAGAGCGTCGCCGGGTCGGTTACCGGGTCACCTACCGCTACCGGGGACACGAATTCGTCACGCGCATGGACCACGACCCGGGCCCCTGGCTGCGCGTGCGGGTCGACGTGGTGCCGGACGAATGAGGCCGGGACTTGGAGCCGGCGCCGGTACCGCGTAAGCTCCTTGCAGGAAGCAGGGAAAGGGGGAGCGCAGTGCACCGAGGGCTTCGAGACATGGTGGATTGGCTGCCGGGCTCGGTACGCGCTGCAGCGCAAGTCGTAGCCGGAACGACGGCGCGAGCGAAGCGCCCGCGGACCCGAGCGAATATCCGCGAGGAGCGCAGCCGGAGACGGGCGGCATGGACCGTACAGGCGCCAAGGCCCCGCGAAGGCCACGCGACCCGCCGTGATCCCAGGAAAGGCATCCCTGCCCATTTCCGCCTTGGTGCCCTCTGCGGGCTGGGCATGCTCGCGCTGCTCCTCGCCCTCCCGGCACCCGCGGCCCCGGTGCGGACGCCGGAAGGGCTGCCGGCCGAACTGGTGCACGCCGTCGAGTCGGCCACCGGCGGCCGTGTGCTCGCCGCCGAACCGGCCGAACGGGACGGGGTACCCGGCCTGCGCTTCCGAGTGCTCACGCCCGACGGCCGGGTGCGCCATGTCTGGCGGCCCTGGGCCGGGCCAAGGGAGCGGAGGCGTTGAACCGTGCGGGCCCTGGTGGTGGAGGACGAACCGGCCCTGCGCGAGGCACTGGTCGCCCGCCTGCGCGCAGAGGGCTACGCGGTGGACGCGGCACCCGACGGCGAGGAGGGACTCTACTACGGGCGGGAGTACCCGATCGACGTGGCCGTCGTCGACCTCGGCCTGCCGGGCGTCTCCGGCCTCGAGCTCATCCGACGGCTGCGCGCCGAA
>RFHK01000055.1 GCA_003695825.1 Gammaproteobacteria bacterium
ATCGAGGCGGCCTGCCGGACATTCGACGAGGAACGCCTGCGCGCGCTGCTCACCGAGCTGGTACCCGAATTGCGGCGCGCCGCGGTGCCGGCCGCCGTCAAGGAACCTCCGGTCCCGGCCGAAAACCCCGAGGACCGCCCCGGGTAGCGCTTGTCGCGGCCCGGTGCGGCATGCCAAGATCCTTCGCATCCCGCCGGGTGGGTATGGGGGACGGCCGGCGCGGGCATCCGCCCCATGCTGCAGGAGATGCTGACTCAGGAGTACTCGACGCCATGAAGATCAGGGTCAAGAAAGCCGTTTTCCCGGTCGCCGGCATGGGCACGCGTTTCCTCCCGGCCACCAAGGCCAATCCCAAGGAGATGCTGCCCATCGTGGACAAGCCGCTCATCCAGTACGCGGCGGAGGAGGCCATCGAGGCCGGGATCGAGGAGCTGGTCTTCGTGACCAGCATGAGCAAGCGCGCCATCGAGGATCATTTCGACAAGAACTACGAGCTCGAGTGCGAGCTCCGGGCCCGTGGCAAGAACGAACTGCTCGAGCTGGTGCGCAGCGTCAAGCCCGAGAATGTCTCCTGCGTGTACGTGCGCCAGCCGGAGGCCCTGGGACTCGGCCATGCCGTGCTCTGCGCCGCCCCGGTGGTGGGCGACGACCCCTTCGCGGTCATCCTGGCCGACGACCTCATCGACGGCAACGGCCAGGGCTGTCTGGCCCAGATGGTACGGGAGTTCGAGTACAACCGGTGCAGCCTGCTGGGCGTCGAGGAAGTGCCCCGCCAGGAGACCGACAAGTACGGGGTCGTCAAGGCCGATCCGATCACCGAGCGCCTGAGCCGTGTCAGCCGAATCGTCGAGAAGCCCAAGCCACGCGAGGCCCCCTCCAACCTCGCCGTGGTCGGGCGGTACATCCTCACCCCGCGCATCTTCCACCACCTGCGCCATACGCCGCGCGGCGCGGGCGGGGAGATCCAGCTCACGGATGCCATCGCGTCCCTGCTCCAGGAAGAGCAGGTCATGGCCTACCGCTTCGACGGCACCCGCTACGACTGCGGCAGCAAGATGGGTTACCTCATGGCCACGGTCGAATATGCCTTGAAACATCCGGAACTTGCGAAGGATTTCGAGAATTACCTCGAACAGCGCTTCGGCCCCGTCAGCCAGGCCGCCGGTTCCTGAGCCGGGTTTCACCGTCGCGGCCTGCGCACCAGGGAGGCGCAGGTCAGGACGAGCGTGAGCATACCCACCCACAGGAACATGCCCACGAACCCGTGCAGCAGTAACCGCTCGATGGCATCCGGATCGAGACGCAGCCGGGTGTTCGACAGGTACCCTGCACCCGCAGCCAGAAGAATCCCGTCGCCGGCCAACACGATGGGCAAACCGACGCGGGCCAGGCGCTGCCATTTCCTGCCCGGCTCGGACATGTCGTTCTCGTCGGAATCCGACAGTGCCCACCGCAACAGCGCAAACAGCAGGGTACAGAACAGGCACAGGACAGCCCCCCCTTGCAGAAGCACCGGCGGCAGGGCGGTGCCCAGGTGCGCCCAGGGCCGTTCGTTTCCATCCATCGCAAACCAGAACAGCCAGGGAAAGACGGCCACGAACAGGGCGCCGGCCAGCTCCAGCAGCGGGTTCCTGCCGGGCACGTCCGTGGCAAAGGGCCGGTAGGGTGGGGCGTCCCCTGGCGTCGGCTGAACAGGCGTGCGCCTGGTCCAAAGACCCTTCAGAGACAGTCGCTTGTTGACACTTCCTCGACCTTTTTCTGCCTGCAGGACGCGCGTGGCACGGCCATAGCCAGGCAACTCCAGCACCACGACCCACTCGCGTCGCTGCCACTGCGAGCCTTCCTTGGGAAGGCGATCCGGCAAGCGGAACTGGAAGGGGACGATCCGGCGCTCACCACGAACCCGGACCGGGGCCTCCTGCGAATCCGACCAGATGGAATGCTGGAAGAGTTGGCGTTCCCCTCCCAGCCAATGGAACACATGGGCATCCTGCAGTACGAGATGGATACGCGCGCACTGTTCGGCACGCGTGGCATGCTCGATCACGAACTCGCCGGTCACCAGGCCTCCGGGTGAGAGATTGGCCTGATGGACAAGGAGGCGCTCCCGATGACGTCGCGACCACCATAAAAGGCGCGTCCCATAGCCGATGAGGCCCAGACCGGCCAGCGGGAAGATTCCGAGCAACCAGGCCCCCGGATTGCGGACCAGGATGCGATCCAGCGCCTTCAGGTTGTCCACGACGAACGGCAGGAACAGGAGCAGGAACAGCAGGCCAATGACGATGGCCAAACCGGGAGTCAGGCCGCCACGATGAAGGATGTCCATTCCGGGCGCCGGCACCTGTTCCTGGGTACGGCTCCACCGCAAAACCAGGACCACGAAGGCAAGCAGCGTGCACAACAGGCAGAACAGGTACAACGCCAGCAACGGTTGCTGATGGGTGTGGATGAAGGTGTCGAGTTCGGCAAGCATGGGAGATCCCCGGACGCAGTCCTGACGCTGGAGGACACCGCAGACAAGAATCGTGCCGGGAGAAAGACAGGCAAGAAAAAACCCGCCGACGGCGGGTTGGGATTTCTGGCTCCCCGTGTGCAACCCTCTTCATAACCACTCTCCACCGCCAGGATATCACCTAACCTGTTGACAATCAACATCTTCCCAAAGAGCGGCACATCCCGGAGGGGGGCGGAAACGGCGTTGATGCGGATTTCCGCTAAGGTCGGCAGCGCAGACCTGCATCTGCGTTGCCTCTGCTTTTCCCGGTAATCAAGCCTCTTTGGGGCGGTAGATCACCTCAGTATGCGGATAGGCGAATTCGACTTTGTCGCTACGGTCGAATTTCTTGACTATTTCGAAAACGATAGCGCTTGATATCCTCTGTCGGTCTGTAGCCAGAGTTTGATAACGCAATCGCAGCCGGATCCCTGAGTCTGCCAACTCGGCGCGCACATACGGCTCCTCTCCGGTCTCCTTGATAGCGATATTCGCATGGGCGCGGGCAGCCTCTATCAAGAGTTGCGTCGCTTCTTCGATATCCGATTCGTACGTAACAAGAACCGGCACTTCATCGAGAATGAAGTTCGTCTGGAACGTGTAATTG
>RFHK01000056.1 GCA_003695825.1 Gammaproteobacteria bacterium
CTGATCGACTGGCTGCGCACGCGGCCCTTCCTGCACGAGGACCCGGACCTGGGCCTGGCCCTCCTCCACGCCGGCCTGCCGCCCCAGTGGGACGCCGAGACGGCCCGGGCCTGCGCCCGCGAGGTCGAGCGCGTCTTCTCAGGCCCGGACTGGGGCGCCTTCACCGAGGCGATGTACGGCAACGAACCCGACCGCTGGGACCCGTCGCTCGCCGGCACGGACCGCCTGCGCTTCATCACCAACTGCTTCACCCGCCTGCGCTACTGCACCGCGGACGGCCGCCTGGGGCTGGAGTTCAAGGGGGCTCCCGGTTCCCAGCCGCCGCACTACCTGCCCTGGTTCGAGGTGCCCGGCCGCCGCAGCCGCGAGCTCGAGATCGTCTTCGGGCACTGGTCCACCCTGGGCGAGGTGGACGCCTTCGGGGTCCACGCCCTCGACACCGGCTGCCTCTGGGGCGGCCGCCTCACCGCCCTGCGGATCCAGCCCGGTCCACTGGAACGCGTGCACGTCGACTGCCCCGGCGCGCGCAGGCCGGGTGAAGACTAGGGAAGCTCTGATTAAATGGCTGCGGCGGTGTATCGCTGTGTTGCGCGGTGCTCGGATGCTCGCCGATCTGCATGATATGTCTCGCATCCTGCGCTCCGTGCGCCTTGCGCTCCAACCACCTCGCTCATTGAATCAGAGCTTCCCTAGCGCCCTGTCGGGCTGGCGCTCGGCCCCCGGGACCCTTATCATCGGCGGCACCCGGAACCGAGGTCTGGCCCCGTGAACGACCCCGACTTCCATCCCGTCGCGACCCGGGACGAGGTGCGCCCGGGCGTGCCGTTGCGCATCCGGCTCGCCGGCCGGCGGCTGCTGCTGGTCCGCACCCCGGACGACCGCCTCCACGCCGTCGACGAATTCTGCAGCCACGAGGAAGCCACGCTCGCCAACGGCGCCGTGAAGGACGGCTGCATCGCCTGCCCGCTGCACGGCAGCCGGTTCGACCTGGCGACCGGGCGGCCGCTGGAGGCACCGGCCACCGAGCCCCTGCGCGTCTATCCCGTGAAGGTGGAAGGCAACCAGGTGCTGGTCTGCCCGGAGCCCATCGATGCATGACGAGGAAGAAAAGGCCCGGATCGGCGAGACGGCCTGGCGCGTGACGCGCTGCAGCGCCACGGAACCGCCCTTCTCCGGCCGCTACTGGAACCACCACGAGGACGGCGTCTACCACTGCATCTGCTGCGGGGCGCCGCTGTTCGACTCGAACGACAAGTTCGACTCCGGCACCGGCTGGCCCAGCTACTCGCGGCCGGTGCACCCGGACGCCCTTTCCGAGCACACCGATACCACGCACGGCATGATCCGCACCGAGGTACGCTGCGCGGCCTGCGACGCCCACCTGGGCCACGTCTTTCCCGACGGACCGCCGCCGACCGGGCTGCGGTACTGCATCAACTCCGCGGCCCTGGAGTTCCGCCCCCGCTCATGACCCCGGAGGACGTCCCCGCCATCGAGGAACTGCTGCGCGAGGTGGCACGCCGGGAGGTGATGCCCCGCTTCCATCACATCCGCGCGACCTGCAAGGCCGACGGCAGCCTGCTCACCGAGGCCGACCTGGCGGTCCACGAACGCCTGCGCACGGCGCTCGCGGACCGCTACCCCGCGGTGGGCTTCCTGAGCGAGGAGATGCCCGCCGACGCCCAGCAGGCGCGGCTCGATGCCGGCGGCCCCCTGTGGATCCTCGATCCCCTCGACGGCACCAGCAACTTTGCGGCCGGCATCCCGTTCTTCGGGATCTCGCTGGCCTACGCCGAGGCCGGGGCGGTGACCGCCGCCTTCGTGCTCGACCCCTGCCGGCGCGAGTTCTTCCACGCCCTGGCCGGCGGCGGGGCCTACTGCAACCACTGCCGCCTGGCCCCGCCCGCGGCACCCGCGCCCTTCGACCAGACCCTGGCCATGGTGGACCTCAAGCGCCTGCCCCCCCGGCTGCGCGAGGCGCTGGTGGCCGCGCCGCCCTACCACTCGCAGCGCAACTTCGGGGCCTGCGTGCTGGAATGGGCCTGGCTCGCGGCCGGGCGCGGCCACCTGCTGCTGCACGGCGGACAGAAACTGTGGGACCTCGCGGCCGGCCAGCTCCTGCTGCGCGAGGCCGGGGGACGCTGCGAGACGCTCGAGGGAGAAGAGGTCTTCCGGCCCGGCCTGGCCCCGCGCTCGGTGGTGGCGGCGCTCGACGGCGGGCACTTCGAACGCTGGCGGGACTGGATCAGGCGCCGGGGGCGGGAAGCGAGGGAAGCGGGGTGAACCTTCGGGCGACCCCCTCCGGCCGGGGGAAGCCCGGCGGGATCCCCGGGCATGCCGGCAGGATGCCGGACGTGACTGTGCATCCCCGGAATCCCGTCGGCCGCATCGCACCGGTCAGTCCGCGTCTTCCTCGGCGAGCCACTGCTGGAGGGCGGCGACGATCGCCCGGGCCTGTTCCCGGCTGGAGATGTTGAACCGGGACTTCTGCTGGTAGGTGCCGCCCCGCTTCTGGTAGCGGCGAATGGTGTATTTCTCCGGGCCGTATTCCTGCTTCGCCCGGTCCCACTCGCGGTAGCGGAAGAGCACCGTGGACCAGGCGCCCTTCGACAGCACCACCTTGTCGAGCTCCTTGACGAGCACCTGCCCGCCTTCTTCGTATTCGATGCTCAGCTCGTCGACCGACGATGCCATGCCAACCTCCGGTCGGTGAACGCCAGCCCGATACTCTCCGCCTTCGACACGAAAACGTCAAATGCATCACAAATCGGCCGCCCCGCGGGCCCGGGTGTTCAAGCCCACGCGATGGGGGCCGATGTCCGGAGTGGCAGGGTGCGCCCGGACGCACCCGGAGGCAACCCACGCGCTCCCAGGCGAGGATCCCACGACCGATGACCACGCGCAAAGGCAAGATCGTCTACCCCGAGTTCGGCGGGGAATCGCAGGCGCAAGAGATTCCGCTGGTGGAAGGCATCCACACCGGCCGCGAACGCATCCGGGAGCTCGAACAGCTGCTGGAGACCGCCCGGCACATCCGCCGGGAGGCGGAGCGTGACCTGGAGGGAGACCTGGCCGAGGCGGACGCACTCGTGCGTCGCCGGCTCGAGGCCGCCGAGCGCATCCGGCGCAAGGCCGAGTCGGAACTGCGGCGGCTGCGGCTGGCCGAGGCGAAACGCCGGCTGCGCGAAGCCCCGGTATGGAGCCCGGGTGACCCCGTCCCGCCCGGCGAGGCGCCGCGGCAGGACCCCGGGGAGCCGGCGGCGGCCGCACCCGGGGATTTCGAGATCCGCCTGTTGCTGGGCAAGGACGGCCCCGCCCTGCCCGACCACCCCC
>RFHK01000057.1 GCA_003695825.1 Gammaproteobacteria bacterium
ATCGCAGGGCACCAGCCGGGTCCCCTGGTGCAGGAGCTGGAAGAAGGCGTGCTGGCCGTTGGTCCCCGGCTCACCCCACACGATCGGTCCGGTCGCATAGTCCACCACCCGGCCGTCGCGATCCACCCGCTTGCCGTTGCTCTCCATGTCGCCCTGCTGGAAATAGGCCGGGAAGCGTTGCAGGTGCTCGTCGTAGGGCAGGATCGCCTGGGTTTCGGCCCCGAAGAACTCGATGTACCAGAAACCCAGCAGGGCCAGGATCACCGGCATGTTGCGCTCCAGCGGCGCCTCGCGGAAGTGGCGGTCCATGGCATGGCCGCCCGCGAGCAGGGCCTCGAAATGGTCCATCCCCAGGTAGAGGGCGATGGGCAGCCCGATCGCCGACCACAGCGAGTAGCGCCCGCCCACCCAGTCCCAGAACTCGAACATGTGCTCGGTGTCGATGCCGAAGGCGCGTACCTGCTCCGCGTTGGTCGAGACGGCCACGAAGTGGCGGGCGACCGCCTCCTCCCGGCCGCCGGCCGCCGCCAGCAGCCACGCCCGCGCGGTACGCGCGTTGGTGAGCGTCTCCTGGGTGGTGAAGGTCTTGGAGGCGACCACGAACAAGGTGGTCTCGGGATCCAGTCCCGCGAGCGTATCGGCGATGTCGTTCGGGTCCACGTTGGCGACGAAGTGCACCCGCAGATCGGGCGAGGCGTAGGGGCGCAGGGCCTCGCAGACCATGCGCGGCCCGAGGTCGGAGCCGCCGATGCCGATGTTGACCACGTCCGTGATGCGCCGACCCGTCCACCCGGTCCACGCACCGCTGCGCACCGCCTCGGTGAAGCGGCGCATGCGCCCGAGCACGGCGTTGACCTTCGGCATCACGTCCTCGCCGTCGACCAGGATCGGGGTGTTCGAGCGGTTGCGCAGGGCGACGTGCAGCACGGGGCGCTGCTCGGTGAAATTGATGCGTTCGCCGCGGAACATGCGCTCGCGCCACCCTTCCACGTCCGCCTCGCGGGCCAGGTCGAGCAGCAACCCCAGGGTCTCGGCCGTGATGCGGTTCTTGGAGTAGTCGAGCAGCAGGTCCTCGTGCCGCAGGGAAAAGCGCTCGGCGCGCTGCGGGTCCTCGCGGAAGAGGTCGCGCATGTGCAGGTCGCGTACCTCGTGCCAGTGGTCGATGAGCGCCTGCCAGGCAGGTGTACGGGTCAGTTCGGACATGGTTCCTTCCCGTCGTCGAGTGGTTCCTCGAGCAGGTTGCGCCAGGACTGGTCCTCGCGCTGGAAGAGGCGGTTGGCCTCGCGCGGTCCCCAGCTGCCGGCCGCATAGGTGGGGACGTAGTCCCGTTCCATGGCCCAGACCTTGAGTATGGGATCCACCACCCGCCAGGCCCAGCTGACCTCGTCGTAACGCAGGAAGAGGGAGCGGTCGCCGTTCATCACGTCGAGCAGCAGGGCCTCGTAGGCATCCAGGCCGTAGTAGGACACGCCGCAGCTCATGGCGTCCAGCCGCTGGGTCTGGGTGCGCATGTCGAACCCCGGTTCCTTGACCTGCAGCTCGATGCTCAGGCACTGGTTGGGCTGGATGTTGACGAGCAGCCAGTTGGGCTTGAGCTGCTCGATGTGGGTCTCGCGGAAGAGCTGCTGCGGGGGGTGCTTGAAGCGGATGGCGATGAGCGAGTTGTTCTTCGCCAGCCGCTTGCCGGTACGCAGGTAGAAGGGGATGTTGCGCCAGCGCCAGTTGTCGATGAAGAGCTTGAGCGCGCAGTAGGTCTCGGTGGTACTGTGCTCGGGCACCCCCGGTTCCTCCAGGTAACCGGGCACGCGCTCGCCGTCGATCTCGCCGCGCGCGTACTGGGCCCGGTAGGCATGGGCGTGCACGGCGCTCTTGGGAATGGGACGGATGGAACGCAGCACCTTGACCTTCTCGTCGCGCAGCGACTCGGCGTCGAGGTTGGCCGGCGGTTCCATGGCAACCAGCGTGAGCACCTGCAGCAGGTGGCTCTGGACCATGTCGCGCAGGGCGCCGGCGGCGTCGTAGTAGCCGGCGCGTTCCTCGATACCGCGCGTCTCGGCATGGGTGATCTGCACGTGATCGATGTAGTTGCGGTTCCACAGCGGCTCGAACATCAGGTTCGCGAAGCGGAACACCAGGATGTTCTGCACCGTCTCCTTGCCGAGGTAATGGTCGATGCGGTAGAGCTGGTCCTCCTTCCAGTGCTGGTGCAGCCGGTGGTTGAGGATCTCGGCGCTCTCGAGATCGAAGCCGAAGGGCTTCTCGATCACCACCCGGCGCCAGCCTTCCTCCTCGGCATTCAGGCCGGCGTCGGCCAGTCCGGTGGTCACCGCACCGAAATCGGCCGGGCTGATGGACATGTAGAAGACCATGTTCATGCAGTAGCCCGGGTCGGCCTCCAGGTGCCGGCGCAGGGCGGGGTAGAGGTCCGCATCCCGGAGGTCGCCGCGGAAGAAGCGCAGCCGCGTGGCGAGCCGCCCCCAGACCTCCGTGTCCAGCCCCCCGCGCACGCGCGGCTCCAGCCAGGTACGCACCTGCTGCTGCCAGTAGGCATCGTCCCAGTCGCGGCGGCCGACACCCAGGATGCGGGTCCGATCGGCGAGCCGCCCGGCCTGTTCCAGGTGATAGAGGGCCGGAAGCAGCTTGTTGATGGAGAGGTTGCCGGTGGCACCGAAGATGACGAAGGTGCAGGGTTCCGCGCGGTCACCGGTCATCGCCGCCCTCCTTGCGCACCACCTGGTGGCCGCCGAAGGCGTTGCGCATCATGGCCAGCAGCTTGAAGGGATAGCCCTCGCCGTCCTGGCTGGCGAAGCGCATCTGCAGGGCCAGGCTGATGACGGGCGCGGGCACGCCCTGGGCGATGGCTTCCATGGCCGTCCAGCGCCCCTCGCCGGAGTCGGCGACCACCGGGGCCACGTCCTCGAGCCGCTGGTCGCGCGCCAGGGCCTCGGCCGTGAGATCGAGCAACCAGCTGCGCACCACCGAACCATGGCGCCACAGTTCCGTCACCTGGGCCAGGTCGATGCCGAATTCCTCCTTGCCGCGCAACAGGGCCAGCCCCTCGGCCAGGGCCTGCATCATGCCGTACTCGATGCCGTTGTGGATCATCTTGGTGAAGTGTCCGGCTCCCACCGGCCCGACGTGCGCCCAGCCGCGGTCGGGCGCCGGCGCCAGCACCCGCAGGGCGGGTTCCAGCAATGCCACGGCCCGGGCCTCGCCGCCGACCATCAGGCAATAACCGTTCTCCAGGCCCCAGATCCCGCCCGAGGTCCCGGCATCGACGAACAGCAGGTCCCGCGCCCGCAATTGCGCCCCGCGCCGCAGGCTGTCCTGGTAGTTGGCGTTTCCCCCGTCGACCACGAGATCCCCGGGCGAGAGCAGGTCCGCGAGCCGGTCGATGTGTTCCTGGGTGACCGCGCCCGCCGGCAGCATGAGCCAGACCACGCGCGGCGGCTCGAGCTTCGCCACGGCCTCCTCGATCGAGGCGGCCGGGATCATGCCTTCCTCCCGGGCGAGCTTCTCCACGATCTGGGGACTGCGGTTGTATCCCACCACCTCGATGCCGCCCCGCAGGAGACGGCGGGTCATGTTGCCGCCCATCCTGCCGAGGCCGAGCATGGCCATTCGCATGGTCGCCTCCTTGGTGTTGTCTGTTATTTCCGTTGATGCGCATCATGCCGCATCGGCCCGTCTGCTGGTAGACTTTAGTTCACGTTTCGCATGGATGCCCGCGATGAAAATCCTCTACGCCGCCAGTGAAGCCCACCCCCTGGTGAAGACGGGCGGACTGGGTGACGTGGCCGGCGCCCTGCCCCGTGCCCTGCTCGAGACCGGCGAGTCGGTGGAGGTCCGCCTCGTGCTCCCCAACCATGCCGGTGCCGCCGGCCGGCTCGCACGGGCGCGCGAGATCTGCCGCTTCCCGGTATTCGGACGCGAGGCACCTGCACGGCTGATCGAGGGGCGCCTGCCCGGGTCCCGGCTGACCGTGTGGCTCGTCGACGCCCCGGAATTCTTCGCCCGCGAAGGCCATCCCTACGTGGCCCCCAACGGCCGGGACTGGCCCGACAACGCCCAGCGCTTCGCCTGGTTCGCGCGCGCCGTGGTGGAACTCGCCCAGGACCGGGCCGGGCTGGGCTGGCGTGCCGACCTGGTGCATGCCAACGACTGGCAGACGGGACTGGTCCCCGCACTGCTCTCGCTCGAACCGGACCGACCCGCCACGGTCTTCACCATCCACAACCTCGCCTACCAGGGGCTGTTCGACGCCGAGATGTTGCACACGCTCGCCCTGCCCCCGGAATGGTGGTCCCTGCACGCGCTGGAATTCCACGGCCACCTTTCCTTCATCAAGGGGGGCCTAGTGTTCGCCGACTGGCTGACCACGGTCAGCCCGACTTATGCCCGCGAGATCACCACGCCGCAGTTCGGTTGCGGCCTCGAGGGCCTGCTCCAGGCCCGGCGCGAACGCCTGGTCGGCATCCTCAACGGGGTCGACTACCGGGTATGGAATCCGGCGAAGGACCCCTGGCTGCCGGCACACTACAACCGCCGTTCCCTGCAAGGCAAGGCCGCCTGCAAGGCCGCCCTCCAGAAAGAGATGGGGCTGCCCCGCAAGCCCGACGTGCCCCTCTTCGCGCACATCGGGCGGCTGGTGGAACAGAAGGGCGTGGACCTCATCCTGGAATGCCTGGGCCTGTTCCGCAGAAACCGCATGCAGCTGGTGATCCTGGGCAGCGGCGACCCGGCCCTGGAATCCGCCCTGCGCGCGGCCAAGGCAGCCTTTCCACGCCGCATCGGCATCCACATCGGCTACGACGAGGGCCTGGCCCACCGTATCGAGGCCGGGGCCGACGCCTTCCTCATGCCCTCGCGGTTCGAGCCTTGCGGCCTGAACCAGCTCTACAGCCTCCGCTACGCCACGCCGCCGATCGTGCACCGCACCGGCGGCCTGGCCGACACCGTGGTGGACGCCGACGAGGTCCACCTCGCCGACCGTACCGCGACCGGCTTCCAGTTCGACGAACCCACGCCCGAGGCCCTGCGCGCCGCCTGGCGCCGGGCGCTCAAGCTCTACCACCAGCCCCGGCTGTGGCGCCGCATGCAGAAGACCGGCATGCGCCAGGACTTCAGCTGGCGGCGCAGTGCCCGGGAATACCTCGACCTCTACCGCCGGGCCCTGGCACAACGTTCTGGGGTATAATTGCGGGCTTTGCGTCGGTCCGGAGCCGAACCCCTTGAGAATCGAGCAACCGCGAGACCAGGAACTGCGCGCCCGCGTGCGCCTGTTCGGCACGCTGCTGGGCGAGGTACTCAAGCAGGTCGAAGGGCTCGAGGTCTTCGACACGGTCGAGGCCTTGCGCAAGGGCTTCATCCGCCTGCGCAAGGCCGACGACCCGCGCCTGCGCGCGCGGCTCATGCGGCTCATCGACCGCCTCGACCCGGAGGCGCTCACCCACGTCATCCGTGCCTTCAACGTCTACTTCAGCCTGGTCAACATCGCCGAGCTCGAGTTCCACAGCCGGGAGCGGCGCCGTACCGTGCACGGCGGCGGGGAACTCTGGAAGGGATCTTTCGACGAGACCCTGCGTGAATTCCATCGCCAGGGCCTGCGCCTCGAGGAACTCCAGGCCCTGCTCGACCAGACCCTCTACCTGCCGGTCTTCACCGCCCATCCCACCGAGGCCAAGCGGCGCACCGTGATGCAGGCCCTGGGGCGCCTGTACGAGACCAGCCGCGAGATCAACCTGCGCCTGCCCAACCGCGAGAAGCGCGAGGAGATCTTCCGTGACCTCAGACGCCAGATCCACGTCTTCTGGCACACCGACGAGGTGCGGGCCCGCCGGCCGAGCGTGCTCGACGAGATCCGCTACGGCCTGTTCTATTTCCGCCAGAGCCTCTTCGACGCCGTACCGGTGCTCTACCGCTACCTGGAGCAAGCCGTACGGCGCATCTACGGCGAGGAGGCCCGTCGTACCCTGCGCATCCCCACCCTGCTGCGCTTCGGTTCCTGGATCGGCGGCGACCGCGACGGCAACCCGTACGTCACCCCCGAGGTCACGGAGCAGGCCGTCTACCTGCACATGCACGAGGCGCTCGCCCTCTACCTGCCCAAGGTCGAGGAGCTGATCGGGACCCTGACCCATTCCGATACCCTGGTCACGCCGGCATCGGAATTCCTCGCCGGGCTCGAACGCGACAACGCGCGCTACGCGGCGGCCTGTTTCGGCGATCACCCCCACGTCTTCGCACACGAACCCTACCGCCGCAAGCTGGCCATCATGGCCTACCGCCTGCGTCAGAACCTCGCGCACGCACAGGCCTGCCTGGCCGGACGCCCGTGCACCGAGCCACCGGCCCACGCCTACCGGAGCGAGGAGGAACTGCTCGCCGACCTGCGGGCCATCGACGCCTCGCTGCGCACGCACTGCGACGAAGAGATCGCCGAAGGTCAGCTCAAGGACATGATCCGGCTGGTGGAGACCTTCGGTTTCACGCTGCTCGCGCTCGACATCCGCCAGGAATCCACGCGCCACACTCAGGCCGTGGCCGAGATCCTCGCCCGGCTCGGAGGACCGGACTACCTCGCTCTGGACGAAGCCGGCCGCACCCGCTGCCTGGCCGAGGCCATCGCCTCCGGCCCGCCCCCGAAGATCGACCTGGACGGGCTGAGTGCGGAGGGACGTGACGCGGTCGAAGTGCTCCAGGTCATGGCCCGACTGCAACGCCATGCCGGCCCGCGCGCTTTCGGGCACTACGTGATCTCCATGACGCACACCGCCAGCCATGTCATGGAGGTCATGTACCTCGGGTGGCTGGCCGGCCTCTGCGGCCGCCGGACGGACGGGACCTGGTACTGCGAGCTGCGCCCCACGCCCCTGTTCGAGACCATCGAGGACCTCGAGCACGCCGAGTCCGTGCTGGAAAGCCTGCTGGAGAACCCCACCTACCGGGCACTGCTGGATGCCTCGGGCAATCTCCAGGAGGTCATGCTGGGCTACTCCGACTCGTGCAAGGACGGCGGCATCCTCTCCTCGAGCTGGAACCTCTACCAGGCCCAGAAGCGTATCCTGGCCCTCACCCGGCGCCGGGGCGTGCACTGCCGTCTCTTCCATGGCCGGGGCGGCACCATCGGCCGCGGCGGCGGCCCCACCCACGAGGCCATCCTCTCCCAGCCGCCCGGGACCGTGCACGGACAGATCAAGTTCACCGAGCAGGGCGAGGTGCTCTCCTCGAAGTACAGCGTGCCCGACACCGCCGTCTACGAACTGACCATGGGCATCACCGGCCTGCTCAAGGCCAGCCTCTGCCTCATCCGACCGGCGCCCGAGGACGCCCCGGAGTACCTGGCCGTAATGGAGGAACTGGCCCGGCTGGGCGAGGCCGCCTACCGCGACCTCACCGATCACACCGAAGGCTTTCTCGACTATTTCTACGAGGTCTGCCCGGTCGACGAGATCGGCCTGCTCAACATCGGCTCCCGGCCCAGCCACCGCCGGCGCAACAACCGTTCCAAGGAATCCATCCGGGCCATTCCCTGGGTGTTCGGCTGGGCCCAGTCGCGCCACACCCTGCCGGCCTGGTACGGGCTGGGCACGGCCCTGGAACAGTGGCGCGGCCTCAACGGGGACCGGCTCACGCTGCTGCGCCGGATGTACCGGGAATGGCCCTACTTCCGCGCCCTGCTGAGCAACATCCAGATGGCGCTGTTCAAGGCCCAGTTCGACATCGCGCGCCAGTATACCCGGCTGGCCCGTGACCCGGAGCGGGCCGCCCGCATCTTCGAGAAGATCCGGGCCGAATACGAACGCACGGTGCACCAGGTGCTGGAGGTGGCCGAGATCGAGGTCCTGCTGCAGGAGAATCCCGCCCTGCACCTCTCCCTGAGCCGCCGCGATCCCTACCTGGACCCGCTCAACCACATCCAGGTCAAGCTGCTCGAGCGCTTCCGCGACCCCCGGCGCCCGCCGGAGGAACGCGAGCGCTGGAAGAGCCCCCTGCTGCGCTCGATCAACGCCATCGCCGCCGGCATGCGCAATACGGGTTAGTCACTGTCAAGCCAACCGACAGGCACCCCCGGCCTTTCCCCGTCGAAAGACCGGCCTTCCGGACACTCCTGTCACCTTTCTTTACATCCTGCCACCAAGGATTTCTGTATCGCCTT
This sequence comes from Gammaproteobacteria bacterium, assembly GCA_003695825.1. Classification (GTDB taxonomy): domain Bacteria; phylum Pseudomonadota; class Gammaproteobacteria; order Thiohalobacterales; family Thiohalobacteraceae; genus J048. The sequence continues at coordinate 8,159 of RFHK01000057.1, forward strand.
GTTTTTCTTGACGGAACCCCTCAAGGCACGGGAATTGCTAATCTCGCAACCCGAGAAGAACACCACACCCATGCGACGAGAGGGAGATCCGGCCATGAACCATGCCCTGTTTCGAACCCTGGGAATCGCCGCCCTGTGGACCGCCGCCCACACGGCACAGGCCATCGTCATCCAGTTCGACTATACCTACGACAGCGGCGGATTCTTCTCCAGCCATCCCCAGGCCAAAACCCTCTTGCAGACGGCCGGCAACTTCTTCGGCAGCCGCCTGACCGATCACCTCGCCGCGATCACCTCCTCGACCACCAACAATTTCACCGCCTCGTTCACGAATCCCACCACGGGCAATCCCGTGAGCCTCTCGAATTTCTCCGTCGCGGCGGACACCCTGAAGGTCTATGTCGGGGCACGCAACCTGGGTGGCACGACCCTCGCAGAGGGGGGACCGGGCGGCTATGCCGTGAGTTATTCCGACCCGACCTACTTCACGACGGTCTCCACGCGGGGCCAGAGCGGGGCCCCCAATACCGACTTCGGTCCCTGGGGCGGTACCATCAGCTTCAACGACACGGTGAACTGGTACTTCGATCCCGACCCCACCACGGACGAGCCCTTCACCGGCAACGACTTCTACTCGGTGGCGCTGCACGAGCTGGGGCACCTGCTGGGCATCGGTACCGCGGGTTCCTGGGATCACTGGGTGAGCGGTACGCAGTTCACGGGACCGGCCAGTGAGAGCGTCTACGGCGGCCCCGTTCCCCTGAGTTCGGGCCTCTCCCACTGGGCCGAAGGGGTCCGGGGAAGGGTCAACGGGATTCCGCAGGAGGCCGCCATGGATCCCACGCTCACGACGGGCACGCGCAAGCGCTTCACCGACCTGGACCTCGCGGCCCTGCGGGACATCGGTTGGCAGGTCAGTGCCGTACCCCTGCCGGGTGCTGTGTGGCTGTTCGGCTCGGGTCTGGTGCTGCTCGGCGGGGCGCTGCGTCGCCGCTGAAGGCCCACCGGTGCGCTCAGGCCACCTGGACGGGGATCCGCTCGCCGATGCGTCGGATCCGGTTGGCCTCGTCCAGGTAGACGAGCCGCGGACGGAAGGTCCGGGCCTCGGCCGGGGTCATGCGCGCATAGGCGCAGATGATCACCCGGTCGCCGGGGCGCGCCCGGTGCGCTGCCGCACCATTGACGGAGATGATGCCGGAACCCTCCTCGGCACGAATGGCGTAGGTGGTGAAGCGTTCCCCGTTGGCGAGGTTGTAGACCTGCACCTGCTCGTACTCCAGGATCCCGGCGGCATCGAGCAAGCGGCCGTCGATGGCGCAGGAGCCCTCGTATTCCAGCTCGGCATGGGTGACGGTGGCCTTGTGCAGCTTGGCCTTGAGCAGCGTGAGTTCCATGGTGCCCTCGGGTCGGAAGATGCGGCTGGGGACGATTATCCCCCACTCGGGGGGGCTGCTCAACGTTCGACCGGCAGGTTGTCGATCAGCCGTGCCCGTCCCAGCCAGGCGGCCGCGAGCACCCGCAGCGACCCCGTCTCCGGTCCGGGTGCGGCCAGGTCCTCGGCACGCCGGATCGCCACGTACTCGGGACGAAACCCCCCGGCCTCGAGGCGGCTCATGGCCGCCCGTTCCAGGCTGGCGTAATCGCTGCGCCCGGTTTCCAGCTCCCTGGCGAGATCGCACAGGGTACGGTAGAGCAGCGGTGCCTGTCTTCGTTCCTCGGGGGTGAGATAGGCGTTGCGCGAACTCATGGCCAGGCCATCCGGTTCACGCACCGTCGGCGCCCCCAGGATCTCCACCGGAAAGGCGAGATCCTGGACCATGCGACGCACGAGCACGAGCTGCTGGTAGTCCTTCTCCCCGAACACGGCCAGGTCCGGCTGCACCAGGTTGAACAGCCGGGCCACCACCGTCGCCACGCCCCGGAAGAAACCGGGCCGGAAGGCACCGCACAACTGGGCGCCCAGGCCCGGCACCTCGACGAACGTGGTCTCCTCGCGTCCCCGCGGGAACATGGCCTCCACCGGCGGGGCGAAGAGCAGGTCGACACGGTGTTCCGCGAGCACCGCGCGGTCCTGCTCCAGGGTCCGTGGATAGGTCTCGTAGTCTTCCCCGGGGCCGAACTGCAAGGGGTTGACGAACACGCTGACCACGACCCGGTCGGCACGGGCCCGTGCCCGGTCCACCAGCGAGAGGTGGCCCGCGTGGAGGTTGCCCATGGTGGGCACGAAGCCGATCCGCTCCCCGCCGGCCCGCCAGGCGGCCACGCGTCCCCGCAGGGCTTCGATCCCGGCCACCGTCTCCATCAGGCGTACCACTCTCCTTCCGCGGGATAGGTGCCGCCGCGCACGGCCTCCACGTAGGCTACCACCGCGTCCTGGACGCTCCCGCGACCGCGGAGAAAATCCCGCACGAAACGGGGATGGGGCGGCGGCGTGATACCCAGCAGATCGTGCAGGACCAGCACCTGGCCGTCCACGTCCGGCCCCGCACCGATACCGATCACGGGAATGTGCAGCGCGGCGGTCACCTCGGCCGCCAGGCGGCGGGGAACGCATTCGAGCACCAGCAGGCCCGCCCCGGCCGCCTCCAGCGCCCGGGCGTCCGCCAGCAACTTCGCACCGGCCTCGGGGTCCCGGGCCTGCACGCGATAACCGCCGATCCGGTGCACGGACTGAGGCTGGAGTCCGAGATGCCCGCATACCGGCACGCCCAGCGCCGCCAGGTGCTCCACGATGGGCACCAGCTCTGAGCCGCCCTCGAGCTTGACCATCTCCGCGCCGCCCTCCTGCATGAGCCGGCGTGCCGCGGCGACGGCCGTGGCCACGTCGGCGTGGGCGAGGAAGGGCATGTCCACCACCCGCAGCATGCGGCCGGCGGCCCGGGAAACGGCCGCGGCATGATGCACCATGTGCTCAAGCGTGACCGGGATGGTCGTCTCGAAGCCGAGCAGCACCATGCCAAGCGAGTCCCCCACCAGCACCACGTCCACCCCTGCCGCCGCCAGGACCCGGGCGAAGGCGGCGTCGTAGGCGGTCAGGCACACGATGCGCCGGCCGGCGGCCTTCATGGCCGCGAGGCCGGGCACCGTGACCTTGTCCTGCGCGGTGGTCATCCGAAGACCTCCGCCGCGGGGCTGAAGAAATGGCGACCGCTGCGTACCTGGCGGACCTTCTCGAGCAGGGCCTGGAAGTCTCCCTCCCGGCCGACGGGATCGAGGTGCGTGGTATTGACGATCAGCAACGGGGCCTCCTCGTAGGCATGGAAGAACGCGAGATAGGCCTCGGAGAGCCGCTGCAGGAAGCCGCTGTCGATGCGCTGTTCCCAGGGCCTGCCGCGGCGCCGGATGCGTTCCATGAGCACCGGCACCGGTGCCTGGAGATAGATCACCAGGTCCGGCCGCGGCGCCGTGATGGACAGGTGCGCATAGACCTGTTCGTAGAGACGGTACTCTTCCTCGTCCAGGGTCAGGCGGGCGAAGAGGCGGTCCTTCTCCATCAGGAAATCCGCCACGCGCACCGGGTTGAACAGGTCCGCCTGGGCGAGCTGGCGCATCTGTTCGGCGCGCTGGAGCAGGAAGAACAGCTGCGTGGCCAGGGCCCCGGCCCGCGGGTTGCGGTAGAAGCGCTCGAGAAAGGGATTCTCTTCCGCCCCCTCGAGCAGGAGATCGCACCCGAAGCTCTCCGCCAGGCGCCGTGCCAGGCTGGTCTTGCCCACGCCGATCGGTCCCTCGACCACGATGTAGCGTGGATGGGCCGCCCGGGATCCTGGGTTTCCCGCGTTCATGAGAGCGCATTCTATCGGAAAAGCCCCGCGGGGTAAGGCGCCTTCAGGGGGAGATGCGCACGATACCGGAGGTGTCCACCCGCGCCAGCAGGACCGATACCCGCCCCAGGCCGGGGACGTCCAGTTCCGGCGCCAACTCGGCCAGGGGCACCAGCACGAACGCACGCGAGGCGATGCCCGGATGCGGTACCTCCAGACGGGGCGTATGGATCCGGTGCCGGCCGTAGAGGAGCACGTCCAGGTCCAGGGTGCGGGGTCCCCAGCGGGGGCCGCTGCGTACCCGGCCCTGCCGTCGCTCGATCGCCTGCAAGCGATCGAGCAACGCCTCCGGGGCAAGGTGCGTGCGCAGCATCGCCACCGCATTGACGTACTCGGGCTGGCCCGGAGGGCCCATGGGTGGGGTGCGATAGAGCGAGGAACACCGAACGAGGTCGAGATCGTCCCGGGCGGCGAGGGCCGCCTGCGCCTGCACCAGCTGGCGGACCGGGTCCCCGAGGTTGCTGCCCAGCCCGATGTAGACCGTCTCGATCACTCCTGCGCCGCCGACCTGCGCCGCCGGCGACGCCGGCGGCGGCGCTTGCCCTCCGTCTCCCCCAGGGCCTGTACCATCGCGGCCTGGCCCTCCGGGGGCAGCGCCTGGAGCTCCGTCCACCATTGGGCCAGGTCCGCCGGCACCTCCCCTGCCTCCGCGCGCAACAACAGGAAATCGTAGGCGGCACGAAAGCGCGGATGGCCCAGCAGGGCGCGCACCTGGCGCGGCGTCCGCCGGGCGAAACGCGGTTGCAGGGCCCAGATCTCGCGCATCGCCAGGCTGAAACGGCGCGGGATCGCCGTGTGGCGCACCTGTTCGGTGACCACCCGCGTCCCCGCGACCTGGATGGCCTGGATCTCGCTCATGCCCTTGCCGTCCAAGGGCGGCATGCGGCGGCGCATCGGCTCCCACAGCAGTGCGGCATACAGGAAGGCCGGCGTCACCGGCTTGCCGGCCTGCACCCGGGCATCGGTATTGGCCAGGGCCCGCGCCACCAGCATGCGCGGGAAGCCTGCCTCTTCCTCGGCGAGGATCGCCTCCGTGAGGGGGAAGAGGTAGCGGAACAGGTCGAACCGGCGCAGCAACTCGAAGGTCTCCAGGGCACACCCGCCGTGGAAGAGCTTGAGGACCTCGTCGAACAGGCGCGCCGGCGAGACCTCGCCGATCAGGTGTGCCATCTCCGGCAACAACGCCTCGATGCCCGGGTCGAGACGAAAGCCGAGCTTGGCCGCGAATCGCACGGCACGCAACATGCGCACCGGGTCCTCGAGAAAGCGGGCCCTTGGCTCCCCGATGAGCCGCAGGCGGCCGGCCTCCAGGTCCTCCATGCCGCCGACGTAGTCCCGCACGGTAAAGTCGCTGATGTCGTAGTAGAGTGCGTTGACCGTGAAGTCGCGACGCCAGGCATCCTCCTCGATGGTGCCGAAGAGGTTGTCGCGCACGATGCGGCCCGAGGCATCGACCACCCGTTCGCCCTCCCCGTCGTCCCGTGGCATGCCGCGGAAGGTCGCCACCTCCACGATCTCCCGTCCGAACACCACGTGCACCAGCCGGAAACGGCGGCCGATCAGCCGCGAGTTGCGGAACAGGCGCCGGACCTCTTCCGGGCGGGCATCGGTGGCCACGTCGAAGTCCTTGGGTTCGCGCCCGAGCAGCAGGTCCCGAACCCCGCCGCCGACCAGGCATGCCTGGTACCCGGCATGGTGCAGCCGGTAGAGCACCTTCAGGGCATTGGGACTGATGTTGGCCCGCGAGATCGAATGCCGTTCCCGGGGATAGACGACGGGCGCCGTGCGTTGCGCTTCGTTCATGCGCCCGCTTCCCGACACCGGACCGGAACCTGGTCTTCTACTCCTGCAAGCATGTGCGTATAATAGCACCTCATTCGGTGCCTGATCCGCAAGGCATTGAAAGACCAGCCGAAGCTCCCTTCGTCTAGTGGCCTAGGACACCGGCCTCTCACGCCGGCGACAGGGGTTCGAGTCCCCTAGGGAGCGCCACCTCCTGGAGCGGGGCGCAGGGATTCCTCGAACCCCTGACAGCCCGTCGGACGTAGGGGCGCGCGCACGCTACCACCTCATACCCCTGTTACATCGAAGGCTCATGACCCTGCCCGCTTCCGCCCTGGTGCAAGACGCGGGCGCGCGGAACGGACGATCAGATGGTTGCGTTACCACCCGGAGCCTCCCTGCCGCGCCGACTCGGCGCCCTGCTCTATGACGGCATCCTGCTGTTCGGGGTGCTCTTCGCCGCCAACCTGGCCCTGCTGCCCTTCATCGGCGTTGCCGATCCGCGGCGGCCCCATCCCCTGCTGAGCCTCTACGACCTCTCCGTCATCTACCTCTTCAACGCCTGGTTCTGGACCCACGGCGGCCAGACGCTCGGCATGAAGACCTGGAAACTGGTGCTCGTCACCGAGGACGGCCGGCCCGTGGGATGGGCACGCGCCACCCTGCGCTTTCTCGCCGCCTGTCTCTCGTTCGCCGCCCTGGGCCTGGGTTGGCTGTGGATCCCGTTCGACCGCGACCGGCTCGCCTGGCACGACCGCCTGTCCCGCACGCGCGTGGTACGGATCGGCTGAGCCCGCCTCACCCCGCCCGTTCCGTGCGCACCAGCGCGATCCCCGCGACCAGCAGGAACAGCAGCGAAGGCGCCAGGGTGCCGAGCAAGGGCGGCAGGCCGAACACCTGGCCCATGTGCGAGAGCATCTGGTCGACGAGGTAGAACCCCAGCCCGACGAGGATCCCGATCACCACCCGCACGCCCTGGCCGGCGATGCGCTGGGTCGCGAACACGAACGGCATGGCCACGAAGACCATCACCAGGGAGGTCAGCGGGGTCAGCCACCGGTGCCAGTAGACCAGCGCGTACCGGCTGGCGTCCAGCCCGTTGGCGCGCATGTAGGCGATGTAGCGCGCCAGCTCCCGGTTGGAGAGCTGCTCGGGCCGCCGGGCCAGCACCTCGAGCAGTTGCGGATCGATCAGCGTGGGCCAGCGCTCCCGGGCCCGATGCCGGATCTCGAGCCGTCCGTCAGTGTAACGGGTCTCCGTGATGTCCTGCAGTTCCCATCCCTGCCCATCCAGGGGTACGGCCCGGGCCGCGCGCACGGTCCGCCGGATGCGTACCGAGTCCGAGAGTTCGTGGACGGTGATCCCCAGGATGGGGCCCTCGGGCGTCACCGCCTGGAGATGGAGGAAACGCTTGCCGTCACGGATCCAGAAACCGCCCTGGGGCTGCAGCGCCACCCGGGCGGGCCCCGGGCCGCGGCGCACCTGCTGCGCCAGGGTGCTGCTCGCGGGTGCGACCCATTCCTGGAGCGCCAGTACGGCCAGCACCAGGACGAAGACCGTGCGCAACACACCGAGCATGATGCGCAGGCGGGACATCCCGGAGGTCCGCAGGGCGGTCAGCTCGTTGGCCGCGGCGAGGTGTCCGAGTCCCAGGAGGGTGCCGAGCAGCACGGCCATGGGAAAGAGCCGCACCACCCGCCGGGGCACGGTCAGTGCGAGGTACGCCAGGGCGGTGGCGAGCCGGTAACCGCCCTGGCCGATGTCCTGGAGTTCCTGCACCAGGGCGAAGAACAGGTCGATGGCGATCAGCAGCCCCAGGGCCAGGGCGCTGGCGCTGGCCACCGTCCTGCCCAGGTAGCGATCGACGATCATCTCCTGCCCCCGTTGTGCCACGACAGACCGCCGTGACGGTACTCGAGCCACGCCAGGAAGCCGAGGGGCAACAGGTGGACGGACCACAGCCCGGGCAATGCAGGAAAACGGCCATGCTGGACCCAGGCCTGGACGGTGGCCAGCAGGTTGTAGTACACGACGAAGAAAAGGATACCGCTCAGCAAGCCGGTGAACCGGCCCTCGCGGGGCATTGCCCGGGACAGGGGAACGGCCAGCAGCACCAGCAGGAAGGCCGCCACCGGCAATGACAGCCGCCATTGCAGCTCGGCGCGATCGTCCCGCCGCTCGGAGGCGAGCAGCCGGCGGGTGGGCACCGCGTCCTTCTTGATCCGCTCGAGCTCGGTGGTCTCCGTCGCCATGCGCAAGCCGTGTTCGGCGAAGTGGGTCACGACCACCTCCTCTTTCCCCGGCTCGCCCTCGATACGCCAGCCGTCCTCGAGCACCAGGTAACGCTGCCGGGCATCCGGGTCGAATACCAGCCGCGCCCGCCGGGCCGTGAGGACCACGGGCCGGTCGTGCGACCGTGCCTGGACGAAGACGTTCTCCATGCGCCGCTGTGCATGGCGGATGCGTTCCGCGAAGAACAGGATCCGGCCATGGCGGATCGCCTGGAAACGTCCGGGCACCACGGAGGTGATGTCCGGGTTGCGCTGGGCGGCCGTCAACAACCGGTAGCCGGCCAGGGCCGCGGCCGGTGCGGCCTCGAGCGAGAGGAAGGCCACGAGGGCCGCCGTGGCCAGGCCCAGTCCCAGCATGGGACGGTAAAAGAGCCCGGGACCGGCCCCCGTGGCCTGCATGGCCACGATCTCGTGATCCCGGTGCAGGCGTCCCAGGCCGAGGAGGGCGCCGAGGAACAGGGCCAGGGGGAGGATGCTGGCCAGGTAGGGTATCGACTTCAGGCCGAGCAGGGTGAAGATGATCGAGGCCGGCACCTCGCCGGTCGCAGCCTGTGCCAGGTAGCGGGCAAAACGGTTGGCGATGACGATTCCCCACAGGACGAACGTGACGGCCAGGACGTGGCCGATCACTTCCCGGAGCAGGTATCGTTCGAGAATGCGCAGCATGCGCCCGCCATTGTCAAAGCCTGCCCGGGAGACTACCCTAGCGGGCTGATGTCGGCAAACCCGACGCCTTGCCCCAGAGGCGGCAACGGAGACGAAGAAAAGAAGGAGCCAATCGAAGATGGAATACAGCGTCAAGAGCGGCAGTCCCGAGAAACAGCGCACCGCGGCCCTGGTGGTCGGCATCCACGAGCGGCGCAAGATGACCCCGGCCGCCCGGGCCCTGGACGCTGCCACGGGGGGCGCCATCGCCCAGGTCCTGCGCCGGGGAGACATGGATGGCAAGCCCGGCACGACCCTCCTGCTCCACCAGCCTTCCGGCATCTTCGCCCAGCGCATCCTGCTGGTTGGTTGCGGCAAGGAACGCGACTTCGACGAGGGCCGCTACCGCCAGGCGATCGAGACGGCCGCCCGCGAGCTCGACCAGCGCGGGGCGATCGACGCGGTCAGCTATCTCACCGAGCTGCGCGTCAAGGGGCGCGACATCGGCTGGATGGTACGCCAGCACGTGGAGGTCACCGAGGCGACCCGCTACCGCTTCGACCGCATGAAGAGCGAGGTCGAACCGCCCGCCCATCCGCTCAAGCGCCTGGTCCTGTCCGTGCCGAGCCGGGCCGACATCGGAACCGGGGAAAGGGCCATCGAGGAAGGGCTCGCCATCGCCGAGGGCGTGACCGTGGCCCGTGACCTGGGCAACCTGCCCGGTAACGTCTGCACCCCCCGCTACCTCGCCGAGCAGGCCCAGGCGCTGGCGAAAAAGAGCCGCAAGGTCAAGGTCACGGTGCTCGACGAGACGCAGATGGAAAAGGAAGGCATGGGGGCCCTGCTGGCCGTGGCGCGGGGCACCCACGAACCCGCCCGCCTGATCGTGATGGAGTACCAGGGTGCCGGCAAGGAAGAGAAACCCATCGCCCTGGTCGGCAAGGGCGTGACTTTCGATTCGGGCGGCATCTCGATCAAGCCCAGCCAGGCGATGGACGAGATGAAGTTCGACATGTGCGGGGCCGCCAGTGTCATCGGCACCTTCCACGCCGCCATCCGCCTGCAGTTGCCGATCAACCTGCTCGGCGTCATTCCCGCCACCGAGAACCTGCCCGGTGGTTCCGCCATCAAGCCGGGGGACATCGTCAAAAGCCTCTCGGGCCAGACCATCGAGATCCTCAACACCGACGCCGAAGGTCGCCTGATACTGTGTGATGCCCTCACCTATGCCGGCCGCTGGGAACCCGAGGCCATCGTGGACATCGCCACCCTCACCGGCGCCTGCGTGATCGCGCTCGGCAACCACGCCGCCGGCCTGCTGACCAACACCCAGGCCCTGGGCAACGAGCTGCTCGCGGCCGGGCGCCAGGCCTACGACCGCGCCTGGGAACTGCCGCTGTGGGACGAGTACCAGAAACAGCTCGACAGCAATTTCGCCGACATGGCCAACGTCGGCGGCCGGGAGGCCGGCACCATCACCGCGGCCTGTTTCCTCTCGAGGTTCGTCAAGAACCGGCGCTGGGCGCACCTGGACATCGCCGGCGTGGCCTGGAAACAGGGGAAGGAGAAGGGCGCGACCGGCCGTCCCGTACCCCTGCTCGTCCAGTTCCTGCTCAACCGGGTGGAGAAGAAGCGTGAGGCGTGAGGGGTGAGGCGTTGGGAGCCGCGGGCCAACAGCCGGTCCCTCCCCCTTGCGAGTGAGGGAACACTCCGTTTCGGCATCAGGCGATAGCCTCCTGCCTCCTGCCTCCTGCCTCCTGCCTCCTGCCTCCTGCCTCCTGCCTTCTGTCTTCTGTCTTCTGTCTTCTGTCTTCTAGCTTCCAGCTTCCAGCTCCCAGCTCCTCGCTTCGCTCCCCGCTCCCTCATCCCGCAACATGGCACTTGACCCAGTGCCCGGGCCGCAGCTCCCGTTGCTCCGGGTAGGACCGAGCACAGATCGGCTGTGCCTTGGGGCAGCGTGGATGGAAATGACACCCGGAGGGAGGCCGTGTCGGGGAAGGCAGATCGCCTTCCAGGCGGATGATCTCGCGCCGCTGCTCGGGATCGATCCTGGGCACGGCCGAGATCAGGGCCTCGGTATAGGGATGCAACGGGGCCTCGAGCACGCCGGCCACCGGCCCCTCCTCCACCAGGCGCCCGAGATACATCACCGCGACGCGATCGGCGAGGTAACCGACCACGGAGAGGTTGTGGGTGATGAACAGGTAGGCCAGCCCGAAGTCCCGCTGCAACTCCGAGAGCAGGTTGAGAATCTGGGCCTGCACGGAGACGTCGAGCGCACTGGTCGGCTCGTCGCACACGATCAGCCGGGGCTCGACGGCGAGGGCGCGCGCGATGCAAATGCGCTGCCGCTGTCCTCCCGAGAACTCGTGCGGATAGCGATCGAGGTGTTCCTCGCGCAGTCCCACCCGTAACAGCAGGTCACGGGCCCGGGCATGGCGTTCACGGGCCGTGCGCCCGATCCCCTGGGCACGCATGCCCTCTTCCACGATGTCCCGGATCATCATGCGCGGGTTCATGGAGGAATAGGGATCCTGGAAGATGATCTGGAACTCGCGTCGCCGGCGGCGCAAGGCCTCGCCCCGCAGGCGGGTCAGCTCCGTGCCGTCGAAACGCACGGACCCGGCCGTGGGGCGCAGGAGCTGGAGGATGGCCTTGCCGGCCGTGGTCTTTCCACAGCCGGATTCCCCGACCAGGGCCAGCGTCTGTCCCTGCCCGATCCGGAGATCGACCCCGTCGACGGCATGGACGTGGCCGACGGTGCGTCGCAACAAGCCGCGGCGGATCGGGAAGTGCACCTTTAGGCCGCGGACCTCCAGCAAGGGCGTCTCCGGGGAGCGGGCGTCGCTGCGGCGCCGCGCCCGCGGCCGGTCCGGGGCGGTACGCTCCGGCGCGGGCGGGACGTGGACCTCGCCGCCGTAGAGGTGGCAACGCACCTCGCGTCCATCGATGCGATGAAGAGGTGGCGGCTCCGCCTCGCAGCGGGCCATGCGGTAATCGCAACGGGGCGCGAAAGGGCAACCGGTGAACGGCCGGTCGAGTGGTGGCACCGTGCCGGGGATGACGGTCAGGGGACGGCCGCGCTTGTCCATCTCCGGAAGGGCCTCGAACAGCTTGCGCCCGTAGGGATGCAGGGGCTCGCGGAAGAAATCCGCGCGCGTGGCCTGTTCCACGAGCTGGCCGGCGTACATGACGGCCAGGCGGTCGGCCATGCCCGCGACGACCCCGAGGTCGTGGGTGATGAGCAGCAGGGCCATGTGGTAGCGCGCCTGCAACGACTGCAGGAGCTCGAGCACCTGCGCCTGGATGGTCACGTCGAGCGCCGTGGTCGGCTCGTCTGCGATGAGCAGCTCGGGCTCGCCCGCCAGCGCCATGGCGATCATGACGCGCTGCTTCATGCCCCCCGAGAGCTGGTGGGGGTACTCCTTCATCCGGCGGGCACTGTCCGGGATGCCCACGGCATCGAGCAGTTCCCGCACCCGGGACTCGGCGGCCCGTCCCCGAAGCCCCTTGTGCAACGCCAGGACCTCGGCGATCTGCTGCCCGACGGTCAGCACCGGGTTGAGAGAGGTCATGGGCTCCTGGAAGATCATGGCGATGCGGCCACCGCGCACCTGCCGCATGTCCCGCTCGGGCAGGTCCAGCAGGTCCTGGCCGTCGAGGCGCACCGAGCCTCCCACGATGCGCCCCGCCGGTCGCGGCAGCAGGCGCATGATGGAGAGCGCCGTCATCGACTTGCCGCAGCCCGACTCGCCGAGCAATGCGAAGGTCTCACCGCGGTGAAGGACGAAACTCACGCCGTCCACCGCGCGCACCGCGCGCGGCCCGCGCCCGATGCGCACCTGCAGGTCCTGCACTTCAAGCAACGGCTCGTTCATTCAAGCTCCTGTCGACAAAGCAGGGACAATCGCCACGAAACCCACCAAATCCACGAAAACATGCCATGCCATTGCACCACGATGCCCATGAGCGCGTGACGACCCCATCCAGGTGATTCTCGTTTGCAAGGGGTGTTTCTCACCATCTCACGACCGAACACGACCTTTCGCGAATTTGGTGGATTTCGTGGCTATCGCTCCCGCAGGCGGGGATCGAAGGCATCGCGCACGGCATCCGAGAACAGGTTCGCGGCCAGCACCAGCACGAACATGAACACGAAAGCGGCCGCGAGCGACCACCACACCATCGGGTCGCGCGCCATCTCCAGCCGGGCGCGGTTGATCATGTTCCCCCAGCTGTTCATCGAGGGATCCACCCCGACCCCCACGTAGGACAGCACCGCCTCGGCCAGCACCAGCCCGCTGAAATCCAGCACCACCGTGATCAGCACCACGTGCATCACGTTGGGCAGGATGTGACGGCGCAGGATCTCGCCGTGGCGCACGCCGAAGGCCTGCGCGGCCTGGATGTAGTCGACCTCGGCCAGCTTGAAGGACTCGCCGCGCAGCAGCCGGCACAGGCCGGTCCAGCTGGTCACGCCCAGGATGAGACACAAGAACAGCAGGCGCAGGTCGGCCCGTTCCACCATGGTCTCGAACAGGCCCGGGTGGTTGGCCATGTAGACCTGCAGCATGAGTACGGCCGCGGCGATCAGCAGCACCCCCGGGATCGAGTTGAGCGTGGTGTAGAGGTACTGGATGACGTCGTCGACCAGTCCCTTGAAATAGCCGGCCATGATACCGAGCGCGATGGCGAACGGCAGCATGACCAGCGTGGTCAGGGTCCCGATCACCAGCCCGGTGCGGATGCTCTTGAGCGTCTGGTAATAGACGTCGTTGCCCACCTTGTCGGTACCGAAGACATGGTAGACGCCCGCCAGGTGCAGGCTGGCCGTGCCCCACAGGACCAGGAAGAAGGTCGTGACCAGGAGACTGCGCCAGGGCCAGGGGCTCTCTCCCCGCCACAATACCATCGCGGCCCGGCGCCAGGGCTGCCGGCGGCGCCGGGCCAGGAGGAAGACACCGCCCAGTGCGAGCAGGAGGCCGGCCGCCACGGCCTCGAGCAGGGCGCGTGCCAGGCGCGCGAGGATGTCCCGGCCCGCCTCGGCGGGCGAGGCGAGATGGCGACAGGCATGCTGCAGGGGCGGATAGTCACGCACCACCGTGCCATCCGGGCGACGCAGGCTCTCCTTCTGGTAGAGCCGGCAGGCGAAGGGGGCGGAATAGGTCTTCTCGATCCCGGTACGCAGCGGCGTGACCAGGCGGTCGAACAGGCTCAGCACCTCGCCCGAGTAATGGACCCCGCCGTCCGCGCCCTTTCCGGGCAGGGCCGGTCGATAGTGGATCGAGTCCAGCAGCCCCAGGAACACGAAGACCGCGAGCACCAGGGCCGCGCTGGCCCCCAGGGGGCGTTGGAAGACCCGCGCCCAGGGCTCGCGCAGGTGACGCTGGCGGCGCACGTAGAGGGCGAAGCCC
>RFHK01000058.1 GCA_003695825.1 Gammaproteobacteria bacterium
CGTCCAGGCCGAGCAGCCCGGCCACGCCCGGATGGCGCAGGTCGGCGTCCACCAGCAGCACGGTGTGGCTGATCTCCATCGCCAGGCTGGCGGCCAGGTTCAGGGCGGTCAGGGTCTTGCCCTCGCCCGCGTTGGGGCTGGTGACCGCGAGCGTCTTCCAGCCGTGCTCCTTCATGCGCTGCAGTACTTGCGTGCGCAGGATCTTGAAGGCGTCGGCGTAGGGGGACTCGGGATGGGCCGCCACCAGCCGGTGCTTCCTGAGCAGTTCGGGCGGCACCTCCACCACCCGCGTGCGCGTGTACTGGATCTCGGCCGGGGGCGGTGTTGCCTGGCCCCCGCGGGGTTGCGGCTTGTCCGCCTGGGTTCCCCCTTGCCGTTCCCGGTTCTGCCGGGCCTTCTCCAGGGCGACCTTGATGCGCTCCATGGCTCCTACCTCGCAATGGTTGATCCGAAGTCTCTGGTTATTCTTTCGCCAGTCTAGCCAACCAGGTCCATGCCGGTCAAAATGCTGACCTTGCGCAGCGCCCGGAACCAGAGCACGTCCAGGGGCACCACGAAGAAGTGCACCAGCAGCACGGCGGCCGCCAGCAGGGTGACCGTCACGGCCGCGGCGCGCCAGCGGGCCGTCCGACGCTGACGCCGTTCCTCCTCGCTCTCGAGGTAGGGAATCACGGCCAGCGGCATGGCATTGACGGCCTGAAGCACGCCCTTGGCGCCGCGGATGCTGGTATCCAGGCTCTCGGCCACCGCGGCATAGCCCAGCCCGGCGGCGATGGCCAGGATCAGGCTCAGCACCACGATCGCCGGCCGGTTGGGCTTGATGGGCTCCTCGGGCAGCGCCGGCGGATCGATGAGCGTGAAGCGTTCGCCCTTGCGCTCGGACTCGAGCTGCTGGGCCACGCGGGCCTGCATCTCCTTGGCCTTGAGTTCCTGGTACTTGGCCACCGCGCTCTCCCAGTCCCGCTTGAGCGCGGTGTATTCCCGTTCCACCTGCGGGGTCTCGGTGAGGCGCTGCTCGTACTCGGCCAGCTTGGCCTTGAGTTGCTGCTTCTTCTTCTTGAGCGTCTCGATCTCGCCCAGGGTGGCATCGAGCTGGGCCATGAGGGTGACGTAGGCCGGGTTGTCCGGCTTGGGGGCGGCCGGCGCCTTGGCGGCGGCCTTCTCGGCCTTGCGGAGCTCGGCCTGGAGGGCGGCGATGGCCTTGTCCATTTTTACCACGTCGGGGTGCCGGGCCGAGTATTTCTTCATCAGCCGCTCACGCTCGAGCTCGGTCTTCTTGAGCTCCTCGCGGATCAGCTCGGGGTCCGGTGCGGCCCCGGTCTGCTTCTCCAGTCCCTCGATCTCGCGCCTGAGGCGCACCACGTCCGGGTGGTCCGGCGAGTAGCGGGCCAGCTTGTCGAGGTACTCGGTGCGCAATGCCTTGAGCCGGGTCTGCGGGCTCAGGTTGGGGTCCTGCCCGTAGGGGTCGAGCTGGTTGATCTGCCCCTCGAGGTAGTAGCGGCGGTCCTGGAGCTGGCGCAGCTGGTTGTCCACGTCCTGGAGCTCGCGCTCGGTGCGGTCCATGAGCTGGGTGTTGAGCTGCATCAGCTCGGGCAGGCGGTTGACGTTCTTCTCCTTGAACTCCGCCATCTTCTTCTCGAGCTCGGCAATGTGCTGCTTGAGCCGGTTGGCCTCCTCGGACAGGAAGCTGTAGGTCTCGCTGGCCTTGCTGCTGCGCTCCTTGAGGTTCTCGCTCAGGTAGAGGCTGACCAGCTCGTTGGCCACCTTCTGCACCTTCTCCGGGTCCTCGCCGCTGAAGGAGAGCGAGAAGGCGATGGTGGCCGGCATCGGGCGCCCCGTGCGCGGATCGATGACGTCGGCATTGATCATCTCGAGGTCGATGTCGTCGTGCATGCGCTCGAGGATCTCGTCCGTGGTCTCGCGCTCGCGCTCGTCCGGGTAGAGGTCGTACTTCTCGATGATCTTCAGCAGGTTGGCGCGGGTCATCACGCGCTGGCTGATGGTCTGGATACGCTGGGTGGCATAGCTGGTCACCGTCGAGGGCACCAGGTCGGGCGGGACCTCCTGCTCCTCGATGAGGATGGTGGCCGTGGACTTGTAGGTCGGCGGCCAGACGAATGCCGCCACCACGCCGAGGACGAAGATCGTGGCGGCGATCGTGAGGATCTGGCGCTTGCGGCGCCGGAAGGCGTCGAGATAGTCCTTCAGGTCCTTGGTCGGTTCTTCGATCATCATCTCTTGCATGGTTCCTGCCTCGATTCAGGGTTAGCGGCAGCGCGCCGCCCGAGTTTACGCCGGCCCGCTAGCGCGCGCTCGTGATCGGGTCCCAGCGATAGACCAGCCCCACCGTGAACACGTTGCCGTGCGCGGTGGCATGCGCGATGTCCCGCTTCACCCGGCGGTAGGTGTACCGGGCCTGGAGCGCCAGGCGCTCGGTCAGGTTCCAGAAGACCGCGGGCGCGAGTTGCCAGCGCGTGTAGTCGGCGCTGCTCGTGTTGTTGCCGATGGTCTTGCTGTCGAAGGCCGAGATGCGCAGCTCGCCGTGGAGGCGGGGCGAGAAGGCCCGCTTCGCGGTGATGTCCACCGAGGTGGTGTCCGTGTCCACGCCCAGGCTGCTGGGAGTGGTCGAGCGCGAGAGGTTCACCTCGAGCGTGCCGGCCTCGTACTTGCGCGTGTACTGGCCGTTGTAGACCAGGCCCTTGTCGGATTGGGTGAGGCGCCCCACCGGGATGCCGAAGAAGAAGACATCGAATTCGGCGTCGGTGTTCCGCCGGCCGATGGAGAACTGCAGGGTGTCGCGCTCCGAGAGCTGGTAGAGGGCGCCGAGCTGGAGGCTGTCGGTCTTCGAGACCAGGTTGGCCCGGTTGTCGAAGTGCAGCCGGCTGTGTGCCAGGGAACCGAAGAGTTGCCACCGCGCGTTCCAGCGGTAGAAGAGGCTCAACGAGGGCTGGATCCAGGTGTAGTCGGTGAGCCCCACGGCCGCCCCCTCGGGGTAATGGGCCGCCTGGTAGCCCAGCTCGGCACGGGCCAGCCAGCGCTCGGTGAGCGCGTACTCCCCCTGGGCCGTCCAGCGGCGCAGGTGACGGTCGATCTTGCGGGTCACCAGCCCGGTGTCCAGGTCGAAGGATTCGACCCGGTTGGTGGTGTCCCGCGTCAGCCCGCCCTCCAGGTGCAGCTTGCCCCGCTCGAGGCGCCGCTCGAGCAGCAGGTCCAGGAAACGGTCGTTGCTGTCCAGCCCCGACTCGGCCGGGAAGCGCGAGAGCTCCACCCGGCCGTGGACCGTCGCATCCCAGATCGCCTCGTGCGCCCCGGCCGTCAACTCGGGCGCCAGCAGCAGCTCGTTCACCGCATCGTGCGGCCGGGTCGTCATGAACAGGTTCGTGCTGTGCGTGGCGCGCGCGCGCACCACCGGCTCCAGCCGGTACTGGGTAGCGTGGGCGGGCACGGCCGCAACGACCGCGAGCAGGAAGGGCAGGGCCGGCCCAGGGACCGGCCGCGGCCGTGGATTACCCGGAAGCGCGGGGCGGGGGAGGGAAGGCGGAAGCTCGGAGCTGGGAGCTGGGAGCTGGGAGCTGGGAGCTGGGAGCTCGAAGCCCTGTGATCGAGGATCGGTGGCGGAGATGGGTTTATTGAGAATTCTTGCTGTCATTTGCATGCCTGTTCTTGTATACGGTGGCAGCGTAACTGCCCAGAATACGACTCAAGTCATCGAGCATTCTCGATATTTCTCGATCATCTCCATATCCAAGGTCTCTGGACAGAATCAGATAGTATCGGCATTCTTCCAATGAGCCTTGCGCGATGTTGTAATACCTTGCCTTGTCCAAGTAGCTTCGTTTACTGAAACCCTCTGCTATATTGGCGGGAACCGATATGGCAGCGCGTCGCAATTGAGCGGTCAATCCATAACGCTCGTGAGCTGGAAATCGTTCACTGAATCGATAAACCATCAATACCCATTCATGCGCCTTTTTCCAGACATCGAGATCCTGGAATCGGCGTGCCGGCATCCTTGCCATTGCATATCCTCCAGGTCCTGAATCGGGCTACTTCTCCCAGCTCCTAGCTCCCAGCTCCCAGCTCCTAACTTCCAGCTCCTAGCTTCTAGCTTCCAGCTCCCAGCTTCCCCCTCACGGCACCACCACGACATCGCCGGGACGCAGAATGATGTTCTGCTCCAGGTGGCGGCCCTTCTCGATGTCGCCGTAGTCGAAGGGGATGGCCACCTGCTTGCCGCGCTCGCGGCGCAGGATCTTGATCTTGCCCGTGGCCGCGTAGGGCGTCATGCCCCCCGCCATGGCCAGTGCCTGCACCACGTCCACGTCCCGGGTGACGGGAAACTCGCCCGGGCGGTTGACCTTGCCGATCACGTAGATCCGGTTGCCGTCGAGCTTGTGGATCTCGATGGTCACCACCGGGTTGGGGATGTACTTGGACAGGCGCTTCTTGATCTCCTCGGTCAATTCGGGCACGGACTTGCCCGCCGCCTGCACGTCTCCCACCAGCGGATAGCTGAAGCCGCCGTCCGGCCGCACCAGCTCCTCGCGCTGGAGCTGCTCTTCGTCCCAGACCGAGACGAAGAGCACGTCACCCGGCTGGATCCGGTACATCTCGTCGGCAAGGGATTGAAAGGAAAGAAAAACCAGGAAAAGGCCCAGCAGGCCGCGGATCGTCTCGCGCATCGGTGCTCCACCTTCGATGATCGTGATAATTTCTTGAAATGAAATCGCTTTTATACTTCTATCGATCCGCCAATTCAATCAGACCGCGCGGGGCGAGTCAAGC
>RFHK01000059.1 GCA_003695825.1 Gammaproteobacteria bacterium
CCCCTTGCTGAAGAACCGCCTGCAAGGCGGGGAACGCGTGGTGCGTGTGCACCCGGACGGCAAGCCGGCCCAGACCCGAATCCACCCCCTTGCCCGGTGCGGGGACTTCACGCTGGTGCGCGTCGGGCTGGACACCGGGCGCACGCACCAGATCCGGGTGCATGCCGCCTACCTCGGCCATCCGCTGGCAGGGGATGCCAAGTACGGTGACCGGGAGGCGAACCGCCGCCTGCGCGCCTTGGGGCTGCGGCGGCTCTTCCTGCACGCCCACCGGCTACACGTGCCCCTGGCCGAGGGCGGGATTCGCACCTTCACCGCGCCCCTGCCGGCGGACCTGGCCGCACTGCTGGAACGGCTCGGCTGCCCGGAACCCCTCCCGGGCAGCGATGCAGCCGGCATCGGGGAGCCGTGAGGAGGCATTCGCCCGTGGACCACGAGATTCGCCTGATCGTCTTCGACTGGGACGGGACATTGATCGACTCCCGCGATCTGATCGTGGCCTGCATGCAGGCGGCGATCCGCGAGGTCGACCTGCCGCCGCGCACCGACGCACAGGTGGCCGACATCATCGGACTGGGGCTGCGCGAGGCCGTCGAGACGCTCTACCCGGAGGTGTCGGCCGAGCGGCGTGCGGCCATGATCGATCGTTACCGCCGGCACTGGCTGGCGCGCCAGCACGAATGCCGCCTCTTCCCCGGTGCCCGCGAGACACTCGAACGCCTTCACCAGGCCGGGTTCCTGCTGGCCGTGGCGACCGGGAAGTCGCGCGCCGGGCTGGAACGCTCGTTGCAGGAAACCGGCCTGGCGCGCCTGTTTTCCAGCACGCGCTGCGCCGACGAGACGGCCTCCAAGCCGGACCCGCGCATGCTGCACGAGATCCTCGGGGAACTCGACGTGCCGGCCTCGGCCGCGATCCTGGTCGGCGACACGGAATACGATCTCGAGATGGCCCGGCGGGCCGGGGTGGCGGCGCTCGGTGTCTGCTACGGCGTACACGAGGCAACGCGCCTGTCCCGCCACCGCCCGCTGGCCATCCTGGATCGCATCACGCGCCTGCCCGACTGGCTGGCGGAATACCGGGCCCGGGGGCGGCGCGCGGTGACGGTCACCCAGGGCATGTCAGGATGAGGAGTGCACACCCATGGCAGACGAGGAGTGGATTATCGATCCGGTACCCGACGAACCCCACGCACACCGGGACGGCGGCTGGGAACGCCGGCTGGTGACCCGGCTGGCGGAGGCGGCACTCCAGGAACAGCGGCGCGCCCGCCGCTGGGGCATCTTCTTCAAGCTGCTGTTCTTCGGTTACCTGGTGGCGGTGCTGGTGCTCGTGTATGCACCGGACTGGAAATCGGCCAGTATCGCGCCCGGTGCCCATACCGCGCTGGTGCGGCTCGACGGGCTGATCGCACCGGATACCGATGCCAGTGCGGACAACATCATCACCGGGTTGCGGCACGCCTTCGAGGCCCGGCATTCCAAGGGGGTCGTGCTGCGTATCAACAGCCCCGGTGGCAGCCCGGTGCAGGCCGACTACATCAATAAGGAGATCCGGCGCCTGCGCAAGGCCCACCCGGACAAGCGGCTCTACGCCGTGGTCAGTGATCTCTGTGCCTCCGGCGGCTACTATGTCGCGGTGGCGGCGGACAAGATCTACGTCAACGAGAACAGCCTGGTCGGTTCCATCGGCGTGCGCATGGACGGCTTCGGATTCGTCGAGGCGATCCGCAAGCTCGGCATCGAGCGCCGCCTGCTCACCGCCGGCGAACACAAGGGGCTGCTCGATCCCTTCCTGCCCGAGAAGCCGGAAGAGGTGGCACACGTCAGGAAGCTGCTGCAGGCCATCCACCGGGAATTCATCGACACGGTCAAGGCCGGGCGGGGCGATCGCCTGAAAAACGATCCCGAGCTGTTCTCGGGGCTGATCTGGACCGGTCGGCAGGCCGTGGCCCTGGGACTCGCGGACGATTTCGGCAGCGTGGAGAAGGTGGCCCGGGAGGTGATCAAGGCCGAGGACATCGTCGACTATACGCCGACCGAGGACGTCTTCGCCAAGCTGGCCGACCGCCTGGGGACCAGCCTCGGGCGGGCCCTGCGCTTCTTCCTGCGCGGCAGCGATCCGGTACAGTTGCGTTGAGCGGCAGGTTCAGAGTTCCGCCCACATGCGCAACAGGTTCACGTAGCAGCGGCTCACCCGGGCCGTGGCCGGGTCCGTCGGCGCCCGGTCGAGCAGTGCTTCCCGGGCCTCGGAGAGCTCGAAGAGCAGTTCCCGCCGCGCGGCATCACGTACCAGGCTCTGCGTCCAGGTCACGGCCACCAGGCGTTCCCCGGATTGCACCGGGGCCACCCGGTGCAGGCTGTGGGAGGGGTAGACCACGGCACTGCCGGCCTCGCCCTTGAAACGGGTCTCGCCGTAGGAAGTCCGGATCACCAGCTCGCCGCCCTCGTAGTCTTCCGGGGCGTTGAGGAAGACCGTGGTGGAGACATCGGTCCGGTAGCGACCGGTCATGGGTCCCATGATGGGATCGTCCACGTGGTCGCCATAGGTCATGCCGGGACGGTAACGGGCATAGAAGGGACTCGCCACGCGCAGGGGCAAGGCGGCCTGCTGGAAGCGGGGGTGGTTGACCAGGGCACGCATGACGATCTCGTTGAGCCGCGCGTACCGCTCGTGCTCCTGCACCATCTCCTCGTTGTGCTTGACGATGCGTGCCTCCTTGCCGGCCGAGTACTTGCCGTCCTGGAAAGGGGCGTCCGCGAGCAAGCGCTGAACTTCCTCGATCTGTGCCGGGTTGAGCACGCCG
>RFHK01000060.1 GCA_003695825.1 Gammaproteobacteria bacterium
GGGAAGGGCAGGACGAGGGCGGGGGTGGGGGTCCACCGCCATTGCCAGGTAGCGGTGTCCAGCCCCGCGGCGGCCGCAGCCTGCGCGAGGTTCTCGCCGGCCGCGCCCAGGCTCAACAGCACGGCGGGATGCCGCGCACCCAGCGAGGCGCGCGCCCCGGCGACCTGCAACACCAACCGATCCCCGCAGACGGCGAGTTCCCAGGGTTGGCTGTTGTCGGCCGAGGGGGCCCAGCGGACCGCCTCGGCCAGGTAGCCGATCCAGGCCGCCGACGCCTCCCCGCGGCGGGAAGACGAAGCCGTGGCGGGCGCGGGGGTGCGTGCCTGCCGGGAATTCGTCATGACCATGCGTCAACCTGCTGTCGTCCCTGTCCTGCGAGGGCGATTTTGCCCGGTGATCCTTCCGTCATCCGCGCCAGGGAGGGCGATATGGGATCCGATGCCCATGAAATGCCGTCTCCGGGGGTACCGAGACGAAATCTTCAACTTCCATGCCATCCCGCCGTTAGTAAAGGATGGCACAATAGGCACGGCCGGTGGACCGCGATCCCTCGGCTTCCGCCCTGACAGCGACGAGGTGCGAGATGGCGATACGAATCAAGGTGGCCGAAACCGCACGGGAACTGGACGACGTCTATCGCCTGCGTTACCGCGTGTACGTGGAAGAAGAAGGGCGTTTCCAGCACGCGAAGCAGGGCGGCAGCGGGCGCATCGTCGACGAATTCGATTCCTTCCCCGGCGTCTTCAACCTGATTGCCTACGCCGGGGAACGGCCGGTCGCCACCCTGCGCATCAACGTCGAGCAGGAGGACGAGGGGTTGCCGCCGGACCGGTACGTCGACGGCCGGGCGATCCGGGAACAGGTGATCCGGGCCGCCGGGGGGGCACGCCGGGTGTTCGTGAGCGCCGGCATGCTCGCCATCACCACCGGATGGCGCAAGCGGCGCGACGTCTTCCGGTCCCTGTTCAAGATGGCCGCCGGCCTCGGCAAGGTGCAGGGCGGCACCGACGTGATCGTGACCGCCAAGGCCGATTCCGCCGGCCTCTACCGGCGCCTCGGCTTCCGGGCCGTGGGCACGCGCCTGTGGATCGAGGAGATCGGCGATCACATCGTGCCCATGGTGTGTGACGGGGACGATTTCTGCAACTGGGCGTTCCGCCACTTCGACCCGGAGAACGAGGACCTGCTCAGGTATTACCTGGAGAGCCGCCAGCGCCTGGTGCTGAGCGCGGGCGAGAAGGTGTTCGGCGAGGGCGAAGCCGCCGATGCCGCCTACATCGTCGACGAGGGCGTGGTCCAGATCTGCCGGGAGGGGGTGCCGGGACGGTCCGGCTGCACGGAGGGATTGACGCTGGTCAGCCTCGAGAGCGGCGAGTTGTTCGGGGAGTTGGCGCTCATCGACAGCGCACCCCGGTCGGCGAGCGCCTATGCGCTCACCAACACCGAGCTGGTGGTGCTGGCCAAGGAGGACTTCCGGCAGCGGCTCGAGCAGGACCTCGAACAGAACCGCGTGCTGCTCCGCATCCTGGCCGAGCGCCTGCGCCGGATGGACGAGCTCGCCCTGGTCTTTGCCCACGGCACCGACGAGGAACGCATCGACTACATCCTCGACGGCCTGCGCCGCTATGCCAGCGAGGATCCCCGGCATCCGGGGTGGACGCGGGTGAACGTCGGGATCGAGGAGGTGGCCCGCATGGCGGGCGTGAAGCCGGAGGTGGCGCGGGTGTGCATCGAGCGCAAGGCCGCCGCTGGAGAGCTGGAGATCGGCGTGGATCGGTTGCGTTTCCCCCGCCGGGCCTGGCTGCCCCAGGTACTCCGCTCCGGCTGAGGGGGTACCGGTTGTCAGGCTGCGCGGACCTGGGATAATATCCGCAATTACCACTATATAACTAATGTTCGATACAAAGGCATGAATGGGAGGTTAAGGTGTTCTCTGCGCGTTCGATGAATCGCCTGTTCTCGTTCCTGGTCCCGGTGCTGGCGTCGCTGTGGCTCGCGGGGTGCGCGACCGCCCCGAAGGTGGCGGAGATTCCCAAGGAGCCGCTCACCCAGGCGCCGGAGTACGTCATCGGCCCCAATGACCAGGTCCAGATCTTCGTCTGGGGCAACGAGGAACTCTCGGCGACCGTCCCGGTGCGGCCCGACGGCCGGATCACCACGCCCCTGGTCGAGGACCTGCAGGCCGCGGGCAAGACGCCGACCCAGTTGGCGCGCGACATGGAGAAGGCGCTCGCGACCTACGTCAAGAACCCCATCGTCACGGTCATCGTGACCGGCTTCAGCGGCCTCTACGACGACCAGATCCGCGTCGTCGGCCAGGCGGCCAAGCCCCAGGCGCTTCCCTACCGTGCCTCCATGACCCTGCTCGACGTACTCATCGCCGTGGGCGGGCTGACGGAGTACGCCGCCGGCAACCGGGCCGTGGTCCTGCGGCGCGAGGGTGACCACATGAAGCGCATCCCGGTGCGCCTCGACGACCTGCTCAACGGCGGGGACATCCGGGTGAACATGCCCATGCGCCCGGGTGACATCCTGGTGATCCCGGAGGCCTGGTTCTGACAGTACGGGGACAGGGCTTCGCCGCCGACGACCGGTGTGCGGGGGGTAGAAGGATAACGACAGGGCCGTTGGCCCAAGGACGGACGTCATGCACGAGCTCTACGAACAGTTGCTGACCCAGCTCCGCGGCATCTGGCGGTTCCGCTGGGTCATCCCGACCGTGGCCTGGGTGTTGTTCGTCGCCGCCGCCGTGGTCATCCTGCGGCTGCCGGACGAGTACCGGGCCACGGCCACCGTCTACGTCGACACCCATTCCATCCTGCGTCCGCTGCTGCGCGGGCTCGCCGTCACCGGCAACGCCGAACAGCGCGTGCGCATCATGACCAAGACCCTGCTCACGCGGCCCAACCTCGAGAAGCTGATGCGCATGACGGACCTCGACGTGAAGGCGGCCACGCCGGCCGAGCGCGAGGACCTGCTCGATTCGCTCGCCGCCCGCATCCGTGTCGAGAGCAGCCGGCGCGGCGAGAACCTCTACAAGCTCAGTTTCGAGGACCCGGACCGCAAGCTGGCCCGCAAGGTGGTGCAGGCGCTGGTCAGTATCTTCGTCGAGGGGTTGCTGGGGCAGTCACGCGAGGACACCGACACGGCCCAGAAGTTTCTCGACCGCCAGCTCGCGGCCTATGCCCAGCGTCTGAACGAGGCCGAGAAGGCGCTGGCCGATTTCAAGCGCAAGCACGTCGGGATGATGCCGGGGGAGGGCAAGGACTACTACGCCAGCCTCAAGGAAGAGGAGGAAAAGCTCGAGACCGCCCGCCTGCAGTTGCGGGAGCTGGAGAACCGGCGTCGGGTGCAGCGGCGTCAGCTCGCGCACCTCGACGAGGAGGAGTCCCTGTTCGATCTCGATCCGGCCGAGGGCGGTTCCCTGGCCACGCCCTACGACGCCCGGATCGAGGCCCTGCACCAGCGCCTCGACGAGCTCCTGCTGCGCTTCACGGACCGCCATCCGGACGTGATCGAGACCCGCCGCCTGCTCGCCGAGCTCGAGGCCAAGCGCAAGGCCTTCCTCGCGCAGGCGCGCCAGGAGCACAAGGCCACGGGGGGCTCGGACCCGGTGCGCGCCCAGCTGCAGGTGCTGCTCTCCGAGACCGAGAGCCAGATCGCCGCGCTGCGGACCCGCGTGAAGGCCTACGAGGCCCGGGTGGAGAAGCTGCGCAAGATGGTGGACACCATCCCCAAGGTCGAGGCCCAGCTCAAGCAGCTCACGCGGGACTACGAGGTCTACAAGCAGCAGTACGAGGCGCTGCTCGCACGTCGCCAGCAGGCCGACATCTCCGAGAAGGCCGAGGTGAGTGCCGACGACGTCAAGTTCCGCGTCGTCGACCCGCCGCACGTGCCGCTGACGCCTTCCGGGCCGCCCCGCCTGCTCTATCTCGGCCTGGCGGTGCTGGGTTCGCTGGCCGCGGGGGTGGGCCTGGCCCTGTTGCTGCACCTGCTGCGCCCCACCTTCCAGGACGTGCGCCAGTTGCGGGACACCCTGCACCTGCCCGTCTTCGGCAGCGTCTCCATCGCGGTCACCGACGAGATCCGCCGCAAGCGGCGCATGGAGATGCTCAGCTTCGGGACCATCGTGCTCTTGTTGTTCGGTTTCTACGGCATGGCCCTGTTCGCCGAGCTCTTCCAGCTCGGCATCATCCGCCAGCTGCACTTGCATCCATAGACCAGGCACAGTAGGGGGGACGGATCATGGACACCATCGAACGCGCCGTCGAGAAGCTGGAAGCGCTGGGCGAGGCGCCCGCCGCACCCGACCAGGAGGCGGAGCCGCCCGCGTCCACCCTGCCCCGTGCCGAGGAATGGGAGACCAGCCGCGACGACCGGCACCAGTTGATCCACATCGATCCCGAGCGGCTGCAGGCCGGCGGCATCGTCGACCCCCGCTCGGAACAGCGCGATCAGCTGGCCGAGGAATTCCGCCAGATCAAGCTGCCGGTGCTGCGCCACATCCGCGGCGAGACGGCGAGCGCCGGGCAAATCGAGCACCCGAATCTCGTGATGGTGACCAGTTCCATCGCCGGGGAGGGCAAGACCTTCACCGCCATCAACCTGGCGCTGTCCATCGCGATGGAGAAGGACATGACCGTGCTGCTGGTCGATGCGGACGTGGCCAAGCCGGAGGTGACCACCCGCCTCGGGATCGAGGCCAAGCAGGGCCTGACCGACGTGTTGCTCGGGGAGGCCCGGGTGGAAGACGTGCTCCTGCGCACCAACATCCCCAAGCTCACCCTGATGCCCTCGGGCCGTTCGCACCCGCACGCCACCGAGCTGCTCGCCAGCAGTGCCATGCGCCGACTGGCCGAAGAACTCTCCACGCGCTACGCCGACCGGGTCGTGATCTTCGACTCCCCACCCTTGCTCATGACCAGCGAGGCGCGGGTGCTCGCCCTGCTGATGGGACAGATCCTGCTGGTGGTGGAAGAGTCGCGCACGCCGCAACCCCTGGTGAAGGAAGCCGCCGGGTTGTTGCAGGACGTCGAAGTGGTGGGGCTGGTGCTGAACAAGGCGCACCGGCTGGCGAAGGGCATCTACGGCGGAGGGTATGGATACGGGTATGGCTACGGACATGGCCGGCAGGGGGCGCACTGATCCTGCGGCGGACTGCGCGCGTCGGGGCCCGGGTTGGTGGATGCGGGCCCTGGTCGGCTTGCTGCTCGCCGGGGGCGGCCTGGCGGTTTCGGCCGCCGAGCGCAACACGATCGTCGAACCGCGGCTGACCCTGGCGGAGATCTACACCGACAACGTCGACCACGACGTCGATGCGCGCCGCCGCAGTGACCTCGTCACCCAGGCCCTGCCCGGCATCGCCGTGGCGCGCCGCACACCCCACAGCCTGCTGCAGCTCGACTACCAGCTCGAGGGGCTGGTCTATGCCCGTGGCACCCACAGCGACCACGTCTACCAGCGCCTGTTCGGCAACCTCCATACCGAGCCGGTGCCGGACTGGTTCGATCTCGATGCCGGGGCCATCATCGGCCAGACCATCATCGACGCCGCCGGTACACTCAGCACCAGCAACGTGGTGGGCGGCCGCAACCGTACCGAGGTCCGCACCTACACCCTCGCGCCCGCCTTCGACCACCGCTTCCGGGGTGTGCACGTCCACGCCGGCGTGCGCTGGCAGGCCACGCGCTACCAGCGCGGCGCCTCGGACTCGGACGGGCGGGTCTACGACCTGCGGTTGAGCGACGCCGACCACCTCCCGTTCCTGCACTGGAACCTGAGCTACCTCGACCAGAAATATGACCGCAAGACCACCACGGACGTGCATTTTCGCAACCTCGAGGGCCAGGTGCGCTACCGCCTCTTCCGGGGTTTCCACCTGGTCGCGCGTGCCGGCCGGGCGGACAACGCCTACCAGGGGGTGGACGACCGCCGCAACGGGAACTACTGGGCGGCCGGTGCCGGCTGGCAGGGCCGGCGGTTCGCGGTCGACGTGCTCGACGGGCGCAACGACAAGGGCGTGACCCTGGGCTGGACCCCGAACGTCCGGACCCAGGTGGACGTGACGTACCGCAATCGCAAGGTCGGGCGCGTGCACGGTCCCGAATGGCGGGGCCGCATCACGCACCGCACGCGGCACACGCGCCTCGGCTTCCTCTACCAGGAGAGCACCCAGTCCTA
>RFHK01000061.1 GCA_003695825.1 Gammaproteobacteria bacterium
CCTGCACGATCCGGGCGAGAAGTCCCTGATCCTCATGCGCACGCGGGAGGGCCACGAGGGGGGCAGCGTCCGGGTGCTGCGTGAGATGCTCGGGGGGCTGCCGGACGCGGACGAAGTACTCGTCAAGCGTGCCGACTGGTGGGCGGCGGCCGCGGATCGGCCGCAGTGGCCGAGGGATTTCGCTGGCCGGGTTCGCTGGACGGACAAGCCCGTGCTGGTGCATCCGATCAGCGGCGAGGAGTACGATCTGCAGGAACACGGACGCCTGGAGGAAACGGATCCGGACAGCATTGCGGCACGCAGCCTGGAGCACTTCAGGCGCCTGCATGAGGCCTGTGAAGGGGACTTGCGCAAGACCCTGCTCGCCTTCTGGCGCTTCGGTCCGGAACTCGACGAGGATGAAGACAATGAAAAGCTGGGGGCGCTCTGGACACAGCTCCCGGCGGACTCGCGGGTGCCGGATCACTCCATCTGGGAACACCTGGACCTGGTCTCGGCCTTCGCCGGCGCGTTCGCCGGCGATGCGCGGGGCGAGGTGGCCCTGTTGACGATGACCATCGGGCCGGTGCAGCCCTTCATCGCCGCGGCCCGTTCCACCTCCGACCTCTGGGCCGGCTCCCATCTGCTCTCCCGCCTCGCCTGGGAGACCATGAGACCGCTCATCGAGGCGCTCGGGCCGGATGCCGTGCTCTTCCCGCGCCTGAGGGGTATACCGCAAGTGGACCTCTGGCTCATCGAGCAAGGGGTGCCGTCTCGCCTCTTTGGCAAGGCTTCCTGGAAAGGATCCGCCAGCGCCGACGAGAACCCGCTCTTCGCTGCCGCGCTGCCCAACCGCTTCGTAGCCCTGGTACCGGCCGGACGCGCCCGGGAACTGGCCGAAAGCAGCACGCAGGCCGTGCGCGACTGGATCCGGGCGAAGGGCAGGGAAGCGCTCGAGCGCCTGCTCGAGGCGGCCGGCGAGCCGGTGGATGATAGGCTCCACTGCTTCGGCCAGCTCGAACGCCAGTTGAAGGGATTCCCCGAGGTCTACTGGGCCTCCGTGCCCTTCACGCTCATCGACCACAGCCCCGATGGCAAGCGGGTGACGGGAACGGAACGGCTTGCCCGTGCCCTGGCGCCCTTTCACGGGGCCGCCGCGGGCGCGCCCTCCGGCTTCCTGGCCAGCCCGGCATGGCAGGTGTTGCAGCAGGACATTTCCTGGCAGGACGGCACGAACTTCTGGACGCCCAACCCGGGGACCCTCTACCCGGCCCTGTACGACCTGGTCGAACGCGTGCTGGCCGCGACCAAGGCCGTGCGGCCGTTCGAGCAGGTCCGGGAGACGGGCTGGAAGGACAGCATCACGGGCGAAGCCGAGTGGCTGACCACGGATCCCGACCAACTCGAGCGTTCCTACCGGCAGCAGACGGACACCCTCTGGGCCCGCATCGCCGAGAAGCGGCCGGCTTGGGCGAGGCCGGGCGAACACCTGGGAGCGCTTTCGATGCTCAAGCGGCTCTGGCCGACGCGGTTTGCCCAGGAAGCGGGCAAGGCAGTGGGGCGGAACTTCGGCCGCTTCGTCGTCTCCACCCACACCATGGCCCTGGCCCACCAGCTCGACCGCTGGCTGGAGCATGGCGCCCTGACCACCGAGGGCTTCGTGGAGGCGCTGGAAAGGATCGGGCGCGAGGACCGTTCCATCGCCCTGCCGCCCAGGATCGTGAAGCGCTATCGCGGGCAAGCCAAGGCGCTCGAGGATGCCCGCGGCCTGCTCGCCCTCATGGAAGCGGCACAGGAGACCGAAGATGCCGCCGAGGCCGAATCCCTGCGTCGCGTGGTTCAGGATACCCTGAAACAGGGTGTGAAGGATGAAGAAAAGGCCGGCTTTCGCCTGGAAACCTATTACGGCCTGCTGCTGATGGACGGCGACCGCATGGGTGCGCTGCTGGCCGAGGGCGGGGGCGTCCGTTTCCAAGAGTGTTTCCATAAGACCATTCGAGAGCAATTCGAGCACCGTGCGCAGCACAACGAGCAATTGAAGCAGTACGGTGAAATGCCGCGCCCACCGTCGCCGGGCCGCCACATGGCCATCTCCGGCGCGCTCAACGATTTCGCCCTGCACGTGGTGCCGCACATCGTGCAGCGTGAATACCTCGGCCGGCTCCTCTACGGCGGCGGCGACGACGTGCTGGCCATGCTGCCGGTGGCCGACCTCTTGCCGGCTGCGGCCAGGCTGCGCGATGCCTGGTCCGGCCAGACCCGGTTGATCGGCCAGGACGACAGCGATTCCTTCCGCAGACGGCTGAAGCTGGAGAAGGGCCATGCCCTGCTCGATGGCCGGCTCTTGCGGATGATGGGTGAAAAGGCCACTGCCAGTGCCGGCCTGGTGGTCGCACACCACCAGGCGCCGTTGGCACGGGTGCTGCGCGAATTGCGCGCTGCCGAAAGGGGCGCCAAGGATGAAGGCGATCGCAATGCCCTGCAGATCCGGGTGCTCAAGCGTTCCGGCGGAGCCTTGCAGCTGACCCTGAAATGGTCCCAGCTCGCAACCTTGCGCAAACTCTACGCCTTTCTGCGCGAACCCGACGTCTCGCGCCGGGCCGTCTACCACTGCCTGCAGTGGCTGCGCGACCTGCCCGAACCCAAGGGCGACGCGAAGATGCTGGCCAGCCTGCTTGCCTACCAACTGCGCCGGCAGGCCGGGAAGAAATCCACGGCGGATCATCACGATGTGGAACGGCTGGCTTCCGATATCGCCAGGCTTGCCATCGAACAGCAAGGGCCGCTCGAATGGACCGGAAACTTTCTGTCGGTGGCCGAGTTCCTGGCCCGCGAGACCCGGGCCTCCAGCCAATTCGCGCAACGATCGGAACGAGACGAGGGAGAAGCGGCATGAACGCCTACTTCCTGGAACCCGTGGACGTCCTCTTTCTGCGGGGCAACCGCCTCTTCGGCGACCCCGGCAGCTACGGAGAATCCCTGGTGCCGCCCTGGCCCTCGGTGGCCGCCGGGGCCCTGCGTACCGCCATCCTGGTCCGCGACGGCGTGGCACTGGACGCCTTTGCCCGTGGCGCGGTGAACCACCCCACGCTCGGAACGCCCGACGCGCCGGGTGAATTCCGCATCACCGGTTTCCATCTGGCCTGGCACGGGGAGACCGGCAAGGGACCGCTCGAGCGACTCTATCCCCTGCCGGCCGACCTGGTCGCCACCCGCGAGAACGAGGGCGAGGGAGGGGGAGAGGCCAGGATCGCCCTGCACCCGCTCCGCCCGCGGGACCTGGAGCCCGGCATCGAATGCTCCGCCGTCACCACGCGCCTGCCGGTCCTGGCGCAACCCAGGCGCGCCAAGCCGGCGACCGGGTTGTGGCTCACCGAGGAAGGTTTCAGGCGCTGGCTGCGGGGAGAACTGCCGGACGTGCATCACCACCTGGTGAGCACGAACCGCCTGTGGCTGTACGACGAACGCATCGGCATCGGCCTGGACCGCACGAGGCGTCGAGCCGACGAGGGCAAGCTCTTCACCATGCAGGCCGTGGCAATGGAGCCCGGCGTGGGCTTCGTGGCCACGGTCGCGGGCGATGCCTTGGACGAAGGTAGCCTGGTACGACTGGGTGGCGATGGCCGCGGTGCGGTCGTGCATCGGACCGAGTGTGCCGATCCCATGGCCGACCTGGACGTCCTGGCGGCCGAGGGCCGTTGCCGCCTGGTATTGACCACGCCGGGTCTCTTTCCCGGAGGCTGGCGCCCGCCCGGCATGGCTGAAGACGGCAGCTTCGAGCTGGCGGGCGTACGCGGGCGCATCCGTTGCGCCGCCGTACCTCGGGCCGAGGTCGTCTCCGGGTGGGACCTGGCCCGCTGGCGGCCCAAGCCGGCCGAGCGCACCGCCCCCGCCGGCAGCGTCTACTGGATCGAGGATCTCGAGGCCACCCCCGAGCAGCTGCGCAAGCTTGTCGCGCACGGCCTCTGGTCCGAATCCGGGTACGATGCCCAGCGCCGTGCAGAAGGGTTCAACCGATTCACACTGGCCACCTATTGACAGCGAGCAGGAGAGCATCATGTTCGAGAAACAGGCAGCCGTCTTCCTCTACGCGGTCAGTCCCGTCCACATGGGGGCGGGCACGGCCACGGGGATGATCGACAATCCCATCCAGCGTGAACGCCATACCAACCACCCCAGTTTCGCGGGATCCGGCATCAAGGGCGCGGTGCGTCATTCGTTCGAGTCGCTGCGCGGTGATACGTCACTGATCGACCTCCTGTTCGGCCCTGAATCCGGCAGCGGCAACCTGCATGCCGGTGCAGTGAGCTTCGGAGACGCCCAGCTGGTCGCCTTTCCGGTCCGCAGCCTCAAGGGCGGTTATGTCTATGCCACCTGCCCCACGGCGCTGGCGCGGGCACAGCGGTTGCTCAACATGGCGGGCGCGCAGGTGGCCTGGGAGATTCGCGATCCTGGAGAGGGGGAGTGCTTCCTGATCAATCCGGACCTCATGAGGGAGGGCAAGCTGTATCTCGAGGCCTTCGAGTACAGCGTCGAGCACTTCAAGGAAGCAGGTGAGTTTCTGCCAGCCATCACGGAAACCCTGGCCAGGATGGCTCTGCCCGATGATGTATATCACGACCATTTCAGGGAAAAACTGAAGCGTGACCTGGTGGTGCTTTCAGATACCGACTTCGGCTACTTCGTCGAGAACGCCACCCTGGTCGAGCCGCACGTGCGTATCGACCCGAATACCGGTACCGC
>RFHK01000062.1 GCA_003695825.1 Gammaproteobacteria bacterium
AGGAAGGCGACCACCCGCTCGTCGATGCCGTTCTCGTAGGCCCAGGCCACCCAGTCGTCCAGGTTGGCCTCGAGCTCGAAGTGTGCGAACCGGTTGGCCAGGGGCGCCGGCATGGTGTAGGTGACGCCGCGGTCGCCCTGGCGGTTGCCGGCGGCGAAGATGGCCCAGCCCGCCGGCACCTGGTACTCGCCCAGCCGGCGGTCGAGGATGAGCTGGTAGGCCGCCGCCGAGACGCTCGGCGGCGCCGAGGTGATCTCGTCGAGGAAGAGGATGCCGCGCTCGCCGTGGCGCCGGGCGTCGGGGAGGATGGCTGGCACCGACCACTCCACGTAGTCCCCGGCACGGAACGGGATGCCCCGCAGGTCCGAGGGCTCCATCTGCGAGAGCCGGATGTCGATCACCGGCACCCCGTGCCGCGCGGCGATCTGCGCGATCATCTGCGACTTGCCCACCCCGGGCGGTCCCCAGATCATCACGGGCGTATGGTGGCCCTCGAGGGTGCTCTCGAACTCCCGCTCCAGTATGTGCATCAGGTGCGCTGGACGCATGCCGCCCTCCCGGCCTCGGGTCGTCGGAATGGGCCCATCTTACGCAACTCGCCGGGGCTTTGCATGATTTCCCCAGCGATGCCGGGGATGCCGGGTACCGGCCCCATCGGAACCTCGGGCCATCCCGCTACGCGCTCAAAGATCCGCCGCCGGGGTCGATACGGTGGACAGAGGCTGAGTTGAGCGCGCACAACGACAAGAAGGTGCAAGAGGAGACCACCACCCCATGACCCCGATCCCCGCACTCCTGGTCTGCGAAACCCAAGAACGTGCCCGGCAACGGCTCACCCGCCGTTTCGAGCAGGCCGGTTTTCACGTACGTTCCTGCGACAGCGCCCAGCACGCCCTGCAGGTGCTGGAGCGTCAGCGCTTCGACGCCCTGCTCTGCGGGCTCGTGTTGCGGGACCAGGATGCCGTGAGCTTTGCGCACGACCTGGGGTTGCTCGGGTTGCGCCTGCCCACGGTGATCACCAGCTTCCAGGCCGTCCCGATACACGTCGAGGCGAACGCCGACCCGGAACCCGACTGGGTGCGCAAGGCGGCCGAACAGGCCCGCGTCATCTTCACGCTCAAGTCGGCCTGCCGCGCCAGCCGCCGCTATCGGCCCCGTATCCTCCACATCGAGCCCGACCCCTTCGCCGCGAGCCTGGTACGCACCGCCTTGGCCCGGGAGACCGACCTCTGGCCCGGAGAGACCGATGCCGCCATCGAGACGGCACTCGCCCAGGCCCGCCGCCCGGACCTGGTGATCCTCAATCCCGTGGAGGAGACGCCGGCCGGACTGCCGGAGCGGTTCCAGCGCCTGGCCAGGCTCTCCGCCGACATCCCCCTCCTGCTGCACGCCCGCTACCGGCTCCACGAGCGGGGCAGCCTCCTGCCCGAGGCCTGTGACCTGGGCCTCCAGGGCCTGGATCTCGTCGAGGTGATCCAGACGTTGCTCCTGCACGGACGCGAGGCCCCCCGTTGCGCCCAGGCATGAACGGGAGGCGGACCGACCCCTCGCCCGCCGGGTCGACCTTTCGGCTGCGGTTCGAATGGTGAGCGAAGGAGGCCGCTTGCGCCTCAGGTCCTCTCCACCTTGCGGCAGGACCGCAGCGGGGCCGGCTCCCCGCTCTCGAGCCAGCGCCGGTAGTCGGCCAGGATGCGGGCATGATCGAAGGCCAGCGGCGGCGGCGCCTGGGGATCGAACAGGTCGACGGCGCGGGCATCGTCCCGGGCCCGGGGCACGCCGGTCGCATCCCCCACGTAGACCACGCTGACCGTGTGTCCGCGGGGATCCCGCTCCGGGTTCGAGTAGCACCCGAGCAGGCTTATCAGCCGCACTTCGAGCGCGGTCTCCTCCCAGGCCTCGCGCACGGCGGCGTCCTCCAGGCATTCCCCGACGTCCACGAACCCCCCGGGCAGGGCCCAGCCCGGGGGCGGATTCCGCCGCTCGATGAGCACCACCGGCAGGCCGGGCCGATCCCGGAGCCGGAGGACGACGTCCACGGCCACCAGGGGCGTCACCGGCTTCATTCCGGGACCCCCTTGATGCGCCGCAGGCGCCGGCGTGCCCGCTTGTCGGGACGCCGGTCGGGAGCCGGCGCCGCGGCGGCCAGCCGGGACGCCGCGCGCGCCCGTTCCCGGCGCGCGATGCTCTCGGGGAGTTCGCGGTAGAGTCCCGCCGCCTCGCTGGCCGGACCCCGGCGATCGGAGAGGGCCAGGACCTCGATCTCGAAGTGCAGCGCACCCTTGCGGATCTCCAGCCGGTCGCCCACCCGGACCGGGCGGGAAGGCTTCACGCGCCGCCCGTCGAGATGCACGTGCCCGCCCGTGATCGCCTCCGTGGCCAGGCGGCGGGTCTTGAAGAACCGCGCCGCCCACAGCCACTTGTCCAGCCGGATACGTGGCGTCTCCGTGTTCATCCCCTGCCCCTGCGCACGAAACGTTCGAGGCGCCGGCGCTTGCGCAACTGGCGCGGGGTGAGCCGGTTGCGGCGCCCGGCGTAGGGATTCTCGCCGCTGCGGAATTCGATGCGCAAGGGCGTACCCACCAGCCCGAGGCGTTCGCGAAAGAAATTGACCAGGTAACGCCGGTAGTCCTGGGGCACCTTCTCGGTCTGGTTGCCGTGGACCACGATGACCGGCGGGTTGCGTCCCCCCTGGTGGGCGTAGCGCAGCTTGATGCGCCGCCCCCGCACCAGGGGCGGGGGGTGCCGCGCCACGGCCTCCTGGAGCAGCGCCGTCAGGCGCGGGGTGGCGAAATGGGCGCGGGCCGAGGCCCAGGCCCGCTGCACGGAATCGAAGAGGTGGCCGACCCCGGTGCCGTGCAGTGCCGAGATGAAGTGGCGGTCGGCGTACTCGAGGAAGGGCAGGCGCCGCTCGAGCTCGGCCTTCACCCGGGCCTTGTGCTCGGCATCGAGCCCGTCCCACTTGTTGACGGCCAGGATGATCGCCCGGCCCGACTCCGCGGCCAGCCCCGCCAGGGTGGCATCCTGGTCCACCACGCCTTCGCGGGCGTCGATCAGCAGGATCACCACGTGCGCCGCCTCCATGGCCTGGAGTGCCTTGATGACACTGTACTTCTCCACGGCCGCTTCGATGCGGGCACGGCGCCGGACACCGGCCGTGTCCATGAGCAGGTACGGCTGCCCGTCGCGCTCGAAGGGGACCTCGATGGTGTCGCGCGTGGTTCCGGGCTGGTCGTAGGCCACCACCCGTTCCTCGCCGAGGATCCGGTTGAGGAGGGTCGACTTGCCCACGTTGGGGCGCCCGATGAGCGCGATCCGGATCGCCTCGCCCTCCGCCCCCTCCGGAGGCGGTTCGTGGCGGGGCAACTCGGCGAGCACCCGGTCGACGAGGCGGCGCACGCCCCGACCGTGCACCGCGGCGATCGGCCAGGGTTCGCCGAGGCCGAGCGCGAAGAAGTCGCCCCGCACCAGCTCCGGGTCGAGCCCGTCGGTCTTGTTGACGGCCAGCCACACCCGCTTGCCGGTGCGCCGCAGGCGCGCTGCGATGGCCTCGTCTGCGGCCGTGAGCCCCTCGCGCGCATCGACCAGGAAGATCACGGCATCGGCCTCTTCCACCGCGCGCCAGGCCTGGCGTGCCATGAGCGCATCCAGGCCCGCCTCCTCCCCGCTCAGCCCGCCGGTGTCCACCACCAGGTAAGGGCGGTCCCCCAGCCTGCCCAGCCCGTACTTGCGGTCCCGCGTCAGCCCGGGGTGGTCGGCCACCAGGGCCTCGCGACTGCGGGTGAGCCGGTTGAACAGCGTGGACTTGCCCACGTTGGGCCGGCCGACCAGCGCGATCACGGGAAGCATCGCCGGGACCTCTTCGCTCGCCGCGCGCCCGGCTCAGGGCGCGAGGATCTCGATCCGGGCCAGGCGCCCGCCCCGACCGTAGACGATGGCCTGGTCCTCCACCGCCACCGGCGGGGCCAGGATGCCCTGGTCGTCGAGCCGCAGCCGGGCGAGCAGGCGGCCGTCCCGGCGCGAGAGCACATGGACGTAGCCTTCGAAATCACCCACCAGGAGATAGTCGTCGACCACCACCGGGGCCGTGAGGCGGCGGTGCAGGAGCGCGGCCTGGCGCCAGCGGGAGGCCCCGTTGGTGCGGTCGAAGGCCCAGACGGCGCTGTCCTCGTCGGTCACGTAGACCCGCTCCGCGTCCACGTCGAGCCCCGCCCAGGACGAGAGCGGCCGTTCCCAGCGCACCTGCCCCGTGGCCGGTTCGAGCGCCGCCAGCCGCCCGTGGTAGGCCACGGCATAGAGCAGCCCCCCGGCGAAACGTACCGGGGCGTCCACGTCGACCATGCGCGCCAGTTCCGTGCGTCCCCGGGGGGTGGCGAGGATCGCCGTCCACACCGGAAAGCCCCGGGCGGCTTCCAGGGCCACCACCTTGCCGTTGGCCAACCCGGTGAAGACCGCATCCTGCAGGAGCAGCGGCACGCTCGTCCCACGCAGGGACAGGGGCGGCACGGAGCGGTCGAAGATCCACTTGCGCTCGCCGGTGGCGGCATCGAAACCGACCAGGTTTCCGTCGGCGGACTGCACCACCACCAGTCCCCCGGCGGCCTGGGGCGGTGCGAGCACCTCCCCGGTGGTCCGGGCCTGCCAGACGACCTTGCCGTCCCGCCAGTCGAGGGCGATGACCGCTCCCTCGGCGGTCCCGACCAGCACCAGGCCTTCTCCCACGCCCACGGCCCCGGTCACCGGCCGGTGCAAGTCGACCGCCCACACCGGCTTGCCGTCGGCGGCCGCGTACGCCCGCACCCGGCCCTTGCGGTCGGCGGCGAATACCCGCCCGCCGTCCACGGCGGGCACCAGGCGCAGGTAGCGAGCCTCCGCCCCGGCCCCCACGTCCCGGGACCAGCGCACCCGTACCCGGTAACCGGTGGCGAGCGGCTGGAGCGGGGTCGGGGGGACGGCCGTATCCTCGGTGCGCTCGAAGAGCCCGCCCAGGGCACTGCAGCCGGCCAGGAGGGCGAGCGACAGCCCCAGGATCCAGAGGCGCAGGAGAGGGATCATCGGCTCCCCGATTCCGGCCCGCGCCGGGTGTCGTCGCGCTTGGCCTCGAGCAGGGTCCGGGCCGGGCTGTCCTTGGGCAGGGCCGCCAGGGCCGCCCGGTAGTGCCGGCGGGCCTCGTCGTACCGGTGTGCGGCCAGGGCCGCGTCGCCCCGCACTTCCTCGTACAACGCCTGCCACGGCCCCGGGTCCACCCCCTGGAAGAGGGCGGCCGCCTCGTCCGGCTTGCCGAGCGCGATCCAGACCCGGGCCAGGCGCAGGCGGGCCAGGTGGCGCAGCTCGTCCGTGTCGGCGTGCTCCAGGGCCCACTGGAGCTGTGCCCGGGCCGCTTCGGGTTTCTCCAGCTCGACCTGCAGGCGGGCCATCTCCAGGGCGGCGAGCACCGCGTAGACCGACCCCGAATGGTCGCGGAGCAGGGCCTCGTGGAAGGCCGTGGCCTGCTGCTCGTCGTGGCGCTGGACCGCGAGCGCGAGGCGGACGTACTCGTTGGAGGCCGCTTCGGCCTGGCGGGCCCGGTACTGCATCCAGGCCTTGCCCCCGAAGAGCACGGCCAGTCCGAGGAGCAGGCCGGTCAGCAGCGACCCACCGTTCTCGCGCAGCCATTTCTTGACGACTTCCGCCTGTTCTTCGTCGCTCTTGAGCACATCGACCATGTTCTCGCCCTCCTCTCGTCCTCAGGCCGGCCCCGAATGCACCACCTGGTGGAGCCGCGCCACCAGCGTCGCCTCGTCCAGCGTCTCCTGCTCCCCCTCCCCGCGCAGCGGCTTGAACCCCAGGGTGCCGCTGGCCAGCTCGCCCTCGCCGAGCACGATGGCCCAGGCGGCACCGCTGCGGTCGGCCCGCTTGAACTGGGCCTTGAAGCTCCCGCCCCCGGCATTGACCACCAGCCGCAGGCCGGGCACGGCCGAACGCAGCCGTTCGGCCAGGGCCAGCCCGGCCCGGTCCGTGCCCTCCCCGGCGAGCACCAGGTAGGCATGCGGCGCCTCGGTCTCGGGCAGGCGGCCGCTGGCCTCGAGCAGGGCCAGGAGGCGTTCCAGGCCGAGCGCGAAGCCCACGGCCGGGGTGGGCGGACCGCCCAGGTACGCCACCAGCCCGTCGTAACGCCCGCCGGCACAGACGGTGCCCTGGGCCCCGAGCCGGTCGGTGGTCCACTCGAACACGGTGCGGGTGTAGTAGTCCAGCCCGCGCACCAGCCGGGGGTTGACGTGGTAGTCCACGCCGGCCTCGCGCAGCAGGGCCAGCAGCGTTTCGAAATGGGCCCGCGATTCCGCGTCCAGGTGGTCGAGCAGGCGCGGTGCACCCGCGACCACCTCCTGCACCTCCGGGTGCTTGCTGTCGAGGATGCGCAGCGGGTTGGTCTCCAGGCGCCGGCGGCTGTCCTCGTCGAGCCGCTGGTAATGGCCGCGCAGGTAGTCCACGAGCAGGCGCCGATAGTCCCGGCGGGCCTCGGGGCTGCCCAGGGAATTGATCTCCAGGCGCAGGCCCTCCAGCCCCAGACGCTGCCAGAGGCGCGCCGTCATCAGGATCTGCTCGGCGTCGATGTCGGGACCGGGCAGGCCGAAGGCCTCCACGCCGAACTGGTGGAACTGCCGGTATCGTCCCTTCTGGGGCCGCTCGTGGCGGAACATGGGGCCGAGATACCAGAGCCGCCGCCCCGGCGTGTGCAACAATCCGTGCTGAATGCAGGCCCGCACGCAACCCGCGGTACCTTCCGGGCGCAGGGTGAGGCGCTCGCCGTTGCGGTCCTCGAAGGTGTACATCTCCTTCTCGACGATGTCGGTGACCTCGCCGATCGAGCGCCGGAAGAGTTCGGTCTTCTCGACGATGGGCAGGCGGATCTCGGCATAGCCGTAACCCTGCGCCAGATCGCGCAGCAGGGCTTCCACCGCCTGCCAGGCAGGCGTCTGCTCCGGCAGGAGATCGTTCATCCCCCGCACGGCCTGGATGCGTTGCTTCGCCATGGATTCCTTCGCGTGTGCCTTCACCGCGCGCCGCCCGGCGGCGAAAGGCCGCAATTATAGACCTACGGCGACGGGGGCGGCAGGGGCAGGGTGGCCTCCCCCGGCCTGTCCCGGTCGCCTGCATCGGCCGCCTGGCGGGCCCGCCAGGCGGCCACCCAGTCCGCCCCGTACCGCCACCCGACCCAGGCCAGCACGAGCAGCAGCAGGACCACGAACAGCCGGCGCCAGGGCAGGCGCCACGCCGGCATGCGCAGCCGCGGGCGCCGCCGCGCCGGGCGGCGGGGCGGCGCGTCGTCGGGCGGAGGGCGGTAGGCCGCCAGCAAGGGTTCCGCATCGACCTCGAGCAGGCGGGCGTACTGGCGCAGGTACCCCCGCACGAAGACCGGCGCCGGGAGCGCCTCGTAGCGGTCCTCCTCCAACGCCACCAGGATGCGCAGGTCCAGGTGGAGCTGTTCGGCCACCGCCTCCCGGGAGAGACTGCGCGCCTCGCGGAGCCGGCGCAGGTGCGCGCCCGGCCCGCTGACCTGCGCGTCCGCCTCCTCCGAGACCGGGGCGATCTCGACCGTCTCGTTCATCGTTCCTGCCCCCCGTCGGCATCCAGGGCCTTCAGTCGGCGCGCCTCGGGAGAATTCGGAAACCGGTGGCGCAGCAGCAGGGCGTAGCTGGCCACCGCATCCCGGTCCCCGAGGGCCCGTTCCACCTGGATCCCCATCCACAACACGTCGGGCCGGGGTCCCGTGACCTCGAGCAGGCGCTGGACGTAGGCCCGGGCCCGCAGGTAGTCCTGGCGATCGAGCATCAGGCGCGCCATGTGAAAGAGGGCCGCCGGCTGGCGCGGATCCTTCTCGAGGGCCGCCCGGAACAGGCGCTCGGATTGCCGCAGGCGCCCGGCCCGGTAGGCGCAGACCCCGGCATTGGCCAGCGCCAGCGCCGGGCGATCGTAGAGCGGGTGGGCGGCCGCCTTGCGAAACTGGGCGATGGCCGCGTCCACCTTGCCCCGCCGGCACAGGAAACCGCCGTAGTTGTTGAGCGTGCTGGGATCCTTCGGGGCGAGGCGGATGGCCTGCCGGAAGTGCCGATCGGCCTCGTCCATCTCGCCCAGCTGCTCGTAGAGCACGGCGATGGCGCCATGGGCACGGGCATAGCCCGGATCCTCGCGCAGGGCCTTCTGCAGCTTCTCCAGGGCCACGGCCTTCATGCCGTGCTGCATGTAACGGATGCCCAGGTCGGTGTTGATTTCCGCGGCCTGGCGGGCGCGCTCGTCGACCGGCTGGGCGGCACACCCGGCCAGCAGCGCGGCGACCAGCAGGAGACCGGGCAGGCGCCGATTCATGCCCGTGTCTCCGCCGCGGCCCGACCCCGGAACCGCTGCGCCCGGCGTGTCCGGTCGTGCACCCGCCCGGCGAGCTGGCCGCAGGCCGCATCGATGTCGTCGCCCCGGGTCCGGCGGGTGATGGTGACGATCCCCCCGCGGTGCAGGCGGTCGCGGAAGGCGTCGATCCGCTCGCGGGGACTGGTCCGGTAGGGTGACCCGGGGAAGGGATTGAAGGGGATCAGGTTGACCTTGGCGGGTACGCGGGCAAGCCGCCGCAGCAGGAGGCGGGCATCCTCGTCTCTGTCGTTGACCCCGTCGATCATGACGTACTCGAACGTCACGCGCCGGCGCGGCTCGTTCGCCACGTACCGGCGGCAGGCCTCCAGCAGGACGTCGATGGGATACTTGCGGTTGATCGGTACCAGCAGGTCGCGCAGGTCGTCCCGGGCGGCATGCAGGGAGACCGCCAGGCTGACGTCGCACTCCCGGCGCAGGCGGTCGATCGCGGGCACCACCCCGGAGGTGCTCAGCGTGACCCGGCGCTTCGAGATCCCGAATCCCAGGTCGTCCATCATCACGCGCATGGCCGCGACCACGTTCTCGAAGTTGAGCAAGGGCTCTCCCATGCCCATCATGACCACGTTGGTGATGATGCGGCGGGTCTGTACCTGGCCGCCGAGCAGCCGGTTGGCCATCACCAGCTGGCCGACGATTTCGGCCGTGGAGAGATTGCGGTTGTAGCCCTGGCGGGCCGTCGAGCAGAAGCTGCAGTTGAGCGCGCAGCCCACCTGCGAGGAGACGCACAGGGTGCCCCGGTCCTCCTCGGGGATGAAAACGGTCTCGATGGCGTTGCCGTCGGCGAGCCGAAAGAGCCACTTGCGGGTACCGTCCGCGGAACGTTGCTCGGCCGCGACTTCCGGAAGCGTCAGCCGGGCCTCGGCCGCCAGGCGCGCCCGCAGGGCACGGGAGAGGTCGGTCATGCCCTCGAACGCCTCGCACTGGTGATGGTAGAGCCACTTCATCACCTGACGGGCGCGATAGGGCTTCTCTCCCCAGGCCGTGAACAGGGCCTCCAACCCGGCCCGGTCGAAATCGTAGAGGTTGACGGGAGAATCGAGAGAACGTGCCTGTTCGATCATGGTAGCGCGATCCGGCCCCTTGCCCGGAAGACGAATGCCTTCCGTGGTCCGCGGGCGACAGGCTGCTAGCCTAGCCGTTTTTTCGCGGCGCTTCAAGGTGTTGTCGCCGCCTGCACCTCACCAGTCGGCCAGCCCGGCAAACCGGGCGAGCCCGGCGAGCCGGGCCTCGAGGGCGGCGACGAAGGCCTCGATGTCGTCCTCGGAGTTGTCCTTGCCCAGGCTCACGCGCAGTGCACCCCGTGCCTGTTCGGGCGGGATGCCCATGGCGGTGAGGACGTGGCTGGCGCGGGTGCTGCCGCTGTGGCAGGCGGAACCGCTGGCCACGGCGATGCCTTCCTGGTCGAGCTCCAGTACCAGTGTCTCGCCGTCGATGCCCGGGACTCGGAGCATGCAGGTGTTCGGGACGCGCGGCGCGTCCGCGCCTACCAGCGCCACCCCCGGCACCGAGCGCAGCCGCGCCTCGAGACGCGCACGGAGCGCCTCCAGTCTCCGCGCACGCGCC
The DNA here is from genome assembly GCA_003695825.1 of Gammaproteobacteria bacterium. Lineage (GTDB taxonomy): Bacteria > Pseudomonadota > Gammaproteobacteria > Thiohalobacterales > Thiohalobacteraceae > J048. The sequence goes on from RFHK01000062.1 coordinate 9,967, forward strand.
TCCAGCTCATGCCGCGCGAGCTCGGCCGCCACCCCGAATCCCACGATGCCGGGCACGTTCTCGGTCCCGGCCCGACGCCCCTTCTCGTGCCCGCCCCCGTGCAACAGGGGCTGGAAGGGCACGGCCGGGTCCAGGATGAGCGCGCCCACGCCCTTGGGTCCATAGAGCTTGTGGGCCGAGAGGCTCATCATGTGCACGCCGGCGGCGGAGAAGTCGAGGGCCACCTTGCCGGCGGCCTGGACGGCGTCGGTGTGCATCCAGGCGCCGAGCTCGCGGGCCAGCGCCGCGACCTCGGCCACCGGCTGGAGCACCCCCGTCTCGTTGTTGGCCCACATCACCGACACCAGGGCGGGGCGCTCGTCGTGCAGGCGTGCGGCCGCCGCCTCGAGGTCGACCCTCCCCGACGGCGTGACGGGCAAAGTGCAGCAGGCTCCCCCGCGCTGCGCCCGCCGGCGGGCCGTCTCGAGCACCGAGGCGTGCTCGATCGCACTCACGGCCACGGTCTCCCTTGGACCGGCCACGGCCAGCGCCGCGTTGTTGGCCTCGGTGCCGCCGCTGGTGAAGACCACCCATTCCGGCGAGACCCCGACCAGGGCCGCCACCTGGGCCCGGGCCTGCTCGACGGCGTCGCGGGCGGCGCGCCCCAGGCGGTGCAGGCTGGAAGGATTGCCGTAGTGCGGCCCGAGCCAGGGCAGCATGGCCTCCCGGACCCTGGGATCGAGCGGCGTGGTGGCGTTGTGGTCGAGGTAGATCACGTCCCGTGATCGGGTTGCAAGGCTTCCAGGGATACCGGCGACTCGTGCGCCTCGGCGGGTTCCGCCCGGTGCTCGGACTCCAGGCGGTCGGCGACGGCACGCACCCGCGCGTTGTCCATCAGGCTGCCCAGGGTGATGCCCTCGAGAAACTCGCGGATGCGGGCACTGAGTTCGATCCAGAGCTCGTGGGTCAGGCAGGGCGCATTGTTCTGGCAGTTGCCGAGCCCCCCGCAGCGGGTGGTATCGACCCGCTCGTCCACGGCCTCGATGACCTCGGAGACGGAGATCTCGTGCGCGGGACGGGCCAGGGAATAGCCGCCCCCGGGCCCCCGGGTGCTCACCACGAGACCGGCCCGGCGCAGCCGGCTGAACAGCTGTTCGAGGTAGGAGAGCGAGATCTCCTGGCGCCGCGAGATCTCGGCGAGGCGCACCGGGCCGGCGCCGTCGTGCAAGGCCAGGTCGAGCATGGCCGTGACGGCATAGCGACCTTTCGTGGTGAGTTTCATGCGGCGCTCTCGGAATGCTAGAATGGCTTGTATCCAGGCAGGATCATGGCATAGTTGACTGAATCAGTCAACTTTTTGGATTCTCATTCCGTGCACCCGCCTCGTCCTTCTCCTCCCCGCCCAGGGGCGCATCGAGGTCTTCCAGCGGGGCCTCGCGGCCGATCTCGCAGGACCCCAGGTCGGGCAAGTGCAACTCGGGCACCTCGGCGCCGAGCTGCTTCAGTCCCCGGCACATCTCCTCCATCTTGCGGTCCATGGCGTGCATGTGTTCGAGCATGGCATGGATGGCGGTCGCCACCGGGTCGGGCATGTCACGCGTGAGCCCGTAGGCATCGAAACCCATCTTGCGGGCGATCTCCCGCGTCCCCTCGGGAATGCGCTCGCGGCGGCCCCGTTCGACCACCCGGCCGGGAACACCGACCACGGTGGCCCCGGGTGGCACGTCCTTGACCACCACGGCATTGGAACCGATGCGTGCCCCCTCGCCCACCTCGATCGGACCGAGCACCTTGGCACCGGCGCCGATCACGACATTGTCGCGGATGGTGGGATGGCGCTTCTCTTTCTTCCAGGTGGTCCCCCCGAGGGTCACGCCGTGGTAGAGGGTGACGTCGTCCCCGATCTCGGCCGTCTCGCCGATGACCACGCCCAGGCCGTGATCGATGAAGAAGCGCCGGCCGATGCGGGCGGCGGGATGGATCTCGACCGAGGTCAACCAGCGCGCGAAGGAGGACAGCCAACGGGCCAGCCAGCGCAGCCCGGCGTTCCACAGGACGTGGGCGACGCGGTAGAAGATCACGGCGTGGACACCGGGATAGGTGGTGAGCACCTCGAAAGTGGTGCGCGCCGCCGGGTCCCGGTCGAAGACGCAACGGATGTCCTCGCGGATGCGGGAAAACATGGTCGATGCATTCGTCCCGGTTCGGGTGCAGGGATGCAATGATAGCATCCCGGCCACGGGTCCTCTCAGGCGCCCGCCCCGGGGCGGCGGTCGCGGCAGCAGGCCTCCACGCCCGCGAGGATGCCGCGCAGGATGTGCACCTCTTTCTCGTCCGGTTCCGCCCGCAGGAAGAGGCGCCGCAGGCGGAGCAGGATGCGCCCGGGGCGCTCGGGGGAGAGGAAACCGATGCGGTAGAGCACCGACTCGAGGTGGTCGAAGAACCCCTCCAGTTGGGCCGCGCTCGCCGGCGGGTGCTCCGCCCCGCGGTGCACCGGCGCCACCGTCTGCGCGATCTCGGCCCGGTGCAGCAGGTAGGCCATCACCTGGACGGCCTGGGCCAGGTTGAGCGAGGAATAGGCCGGGTCGGCCGGGATGTGCACGAGGGCGTGGCAGCGGGCGAGTTCCTCGTTGGTGAGCCCCGAGCGCTCGCGGCCGAACACCAGGGCCACGGGCAGGTCTTCGGCGAGGATCTCCTCCACGCACCGTTCGGGACTGCGCTGCGGCCAGGCGAGGGCCCGCAACCGGGCGCTCAACCCATAGACCCGGCGGCAGGGGGCGAGGGCCTCCGCCAGGTCGTCATGGACCTCCGCGCGTTCCAGGAGGTCTTCCGCCCCGGAGGCCATGGCGACGGCCTCGGGGTGAGGAAAGGCGGCGGGCGCGACCAGCACCAGCCGGCGAAGGCCCATGGTCTTCATGGCGCGGGCCGCGGCACCGATGTTGCCCGGATGGCTGGGCCCCACCAGCACGATCCGGACCCGTTCCGCCAGCGGGGTCATGGCACGGACCGCCCGAGCAGGTGCGCCGCGGCGGCGGCCAACCGGGCCAGGCAACGGTCGGCGGCCGCCACACCGGCCGCCGGGCTGCGGGCCGCGAGCGGCTCGCTGAGCGAGAGGCGGCGCGCGGCGAGCACCCGCCGGTTGGGAACGTCCACGACCTGCAGCCGGGCCGTGAGCCGAAAGACGGCCGGCCGCGGTCGGTAGTCGATCTCGAAGCGCAGCAGGTTCAGCACCAGGCGCACCCGGGGCGCCACGCCCGCACCGGGCAGGACCACGGCCCGGCAGCAGCCGGAGGCGGCGAGCGCATCGGCGAGCAGCGGGGCGAGCTGCCGGGCCGGGGCGTCCACCCAGCGATGGCGCGCGTGGTAGGCCAGGCCCCCGCCCTCCCCCCGGTAGGCGATGCGCGCGGTGGCATAGGCCGGGAAGACCCGGATCGGCCCGATCTCCACCACGTCCTGCCGGCCGGGAACCCGACCCACCGCCCCGGGCGCAAGCTCCAGCCGGTAGCGATGCATCGGCTGCCGGGGCGCCGGCGGCAGCAGGGTGCAGGCGGGCACCAGGATCAGGCAGAGGATCGGCAACCAGCGGCGTATCGCGGACATGGGCATCATTCTCCGGGGCCGGGCGGCAGCTGCTCCCCCCGCAGGAGCAGGCTCGGGTTCTCGTCGAGGCGGCGCACCAGGCGGTCCAGGTTCTCCGCCAACCGGGTGAGGGTCTCCAGGGCGGTGTCCAGCTTCGGTTCCAGGGCGTGCTGCAGGGACTGCAGTGCCTCGCCGCCGGCGCGGCTCTGTACCCGGAGGGTCTCGCCCGCGGCCTGGAAGGTCACCGCCATGGATTGGACCGAGCGGGCACTGCGGCGCACGTCGGCGATCAGGGCCGGTACCTCCTCGGTGACCTCGGCGGCACGGTGGAAGAAGCGCCCGGCGTCCCGGATGCCCGCCGAGAGGGCCTCGCTGTCCCGGGCCAGCCGGGCGGTGATCTGCTCGATGTGTGCGAGGCTCGCGGAGATGCGCTGGCGATTGTCGGGAGAGAGCAGCCGGTCGAGGTCCTTGGAGGCCCGGTTGAGGTTGGCGATGAGCTCGGAGACGGCATCGTCGAGGCGCTTGAAGAGCGAGGGCCCGGCCCGGATGACCGGCTCCGGGTTGACGTAGCTCGGTTCGAGCAGCGGCGATTCCGGGCTGCCTCCGGCGAGCTCGATGGAGGCGATGCCGGTGAGCCCCTGGGCACGCAGCTCGGCATAGGTGTCCTGGTGGATGGGTACCCCTTCACGGATGGCGAGCGTGAGGATCACGCGCTGCGGGTCGGCCGGGTCGAGCTCGATCCGCTTCACCTTGCCCACCTCGACCCCGCGGTAACGCACGGGCGCGTCCACGTACAGACCGGTCACCGACTCGTCCATGTAGACCCGGTAGGTGCGGTAGTGCTCGGTGACGTCCCCGAAGGCGAGCCACAGGCTGATCGCGATGCCGGCCCCGCCCAGCAGGATCACGAACAATCCGACCAGCACGTATTGCACACGCGTTTCCATCAACACTCCCCGATGCGCCGGCGGGCGCGCGGCCCCTCGAAATACGCCCGCACCGCCGGGTGCTCATGGTGGAGCAGCTCGCACAGGGGTGCAACCGCCACGATCCTGCCCTCGGCCAGCACCGCGACCCGGTCGGCCACCCGCCACAGGGAGTCGAGATCGTGGGTGATCATGACCACCGTCAGCCCGAGCCAGCGCCGCAGGTCGAGCAGCAGGCTGTCGAAGGCGTCCGCACTGGCCGGGTCCAGCCCCGAGGTGGGCTCGTCGAGAAAGAGGAGCTCGGGATCCATGACCAGGGCACGGGCCAGGGCGGCACGCTTGATCATGCCGCCGGAGAGCGCGCTCGGGCGCAGGCGGGCCGCCTCCGGGTCGAGACCCACCATGCGCAGGCGCAGTGCCGCCATCTCCTCGCGTACCGCCGCCGGCAACCGGGTGTGCTCGACCAGCGGCCAGGCCACGTTCTCGAGCACGGTCAGCCCGCTGAACAGGGCACCGTGCTGGAAGAGCACGCCGAAACGCCGCCGCAACGCCCGGGCACGGGCCTCGTCGAGCCCGGTCGCCTCCTGCCCGAACAGGCGCAGGCTGCCCCGCTCGGGACGGGTGAGCAGGATCATCTCGCGCAGCAGGGTGGTCTTGCCCGATCCGCTGCCCCCGACCAGGGCCAGCACCTCGCCGCGCCGCACCTCGAGGGAGAGGCCATCGTGTACCACGTGGGACCCGAAGCGGGTCACGAGGTCGCGGATCTCGATCACCGGCGCCTGCATCAGATGCCCAGCCAGCTGAAGAACACCGAGAACTGGGCGTCGGCCACGATCACCAGGAAGATCGACTGCACCACGGCGAGCGTGGTGTGCCGTCCCACGCTGGCCGCGCTGCCTTCCACCCGGAACCCCTGGAAACAGCCGATGAGGGCGATGATCAGGGCGAAGACAGGCGCCTTGCCCACCCCGAGGAGGAAAGAGCGCAGGCTCACCGCGTCCGCCACCCGGTCGAGGAATACGCCGGCGCTGAGGTCGAGCAGCAGCCCGGTCATGACCATGCCCCCGCAGACCCCCGCCACGATGCCGAAGACGGCCAGCAAGGGCAGGGAGACGGCCAGGGAGAGCATCTTGGGCACGACCAGGACGTCGAGCGGCGAGACCCCCAGGGTCCGCAGGGCGTCGATCTCCTCGTTGACCTTCATGGTACCGATCTGCGCGGCATAGGCCGACCCGGTACGCCCGGCGACGATGATCGCTGCCAGCAGGGGCCCCAGCTCGCGCACCATGGAGAGGCCCACCAGGTCCGCGACGTAGAGATCGGCGCCATAGAGGCGCAGCTGCACGGCCGCCTGGTAGGCGATGACCACGCCCATCAGGAAGGAAAGCAGGCCCACGATCCCCAGGGCCCGCGCACCAGCCTGTTCCATGTCCGCGAACAGCGCCCGCCAACGGATCCGTTGGGGACGGGGCAGCAGGCGCGCCAGTTGCACGAAGGCCTCGCCGGTGAAGGCCAGGAAGGCGAAGAGCTCGTCGAAGCCCTTCACGATCGGCCTGCCGAGGGCGGCCAGCAGGCCGTCACGCACCGGCGGCGGGGGCCGCAAGGACCCGGGCGCACGCTGCTCGAGCTCGTGGAACAGGGTCCGGTAGCGTTCCGGGACCCCTTCCCGGGCCAGTCTCGCGCCCTGGGCACGCAATCGGCGCTCGGTACGCACGATGAGCCAGGCCCCGGTGGTGTCCAGGGCGGTGATCCCGGAGAGATCGAACACCAGCCGCCGGCCGGGCCGGGAGGACAGCGCCTCCAGCTCGGGCAGGCAGGCCTCGGCACCGGCCAGGGTCCAGGCACCGACGAACCGGATCCGATCCTGCCCCCGTTCCAGCCCGGGGGCCGGGCCTTGCTCTGTCATCCTCCCCCTCCCTCGCCAGCAGGGGCATTATTCGCGCCGCCGCGAGGATCCATCAAGCCCGTTCCCACGGGAAGGCGAGCACGGCATCGATCGTCTCGGCCCCCGTCAGCCACATGAGCAGCCGGTCGACGCCGAGGGCCACGCCGCTGCAGGCCGGCAGCCCGGACTCGAGCGCCTCGAGGAAAAGGGAGTCTTCCGGCAAAGGCGCGAGACCAGCCGCCGCACGCCGCCGGTTCTCCTCCGCGAACCGCCGCCGTTGTTCCTCGGGATCGCGCAGCTCGAAGAAACCGTTGGCCAGCTCCATTCCGCCGAGGTACGCCTCGAAGCGCTCGGCGACGGGCGGATCACCCGGGCGGACGCAGGCCAGGGCCGCCTGCGAGGCCGGGAAGTCGTGGACGAAGGCTGCCTCGGGCAGAGCGGGTTCCACGCAGTGCACCCATACCAGGTCACGCCAGGCGTCGAGGTCCGGGCCCAGGGCGGCGGCGTCCACCTCCACGCCGGCCTGCCGCAGCACCGACTGCAGCACCTCCACGCCGGCGGTGTAGGGCGCATCGAGACCCGCGTGGCGTGCCATGGCCTCCCCCCAGCGCAAGCGGACGAACGGCGGCAGGGGGCGCAGGCCCTCGGTCACCCAGGCCAGCAACGCCTCGACCTCGTCCATGAGTGCCGCCAGGCCGAACCCGGGGCGGTACCATTCCAGGAGGGTGAACTCGGGATTGTGCCGGCGCCCGCGCTCGCCGGCGCGCCAGGCATGGCAGAGCTGGTAGATGGGCCCGCTGCCGGCGGCGAGCAGGCGTTTCATGGGCAGCTCGGGCGAGGTCTGCAGCCAGCGCGGGGCGTGGCCGTCCGCCACCCGGAAGGGTGTGATCGAGGCCGCCGGGGTGGTGCCCTGCAGCAGGGCCGGGGTCTCCACCTCCAGGATGCCGTGCCGGGCCATGAACGCCCGGATGCGTGCATTGACCCGGGCCCGCAGCTCCAGCACCCGGCGCGAAGCGCTCGGGCGCCACCGGGGTTCGCTCATGATCGCGAGGGGTACTGCCAGTCGATTCCGGCGGCCCGGGCCAGGGAAGGGTCAGCCCTTGCTGGCGCGGGCGATGTACTCGCCGGTGCGGGTGTCGACCTTGATCTCGTCGCCCACGTCGATGAACAGGGGCACCTGCACCACGGCGCCGGTCTCCAGCGTGGCCGGCTTGCTCCCCCCCTGTGCCGTGTCGCCCCGGATACCGGGTTCGGTCTCGACCACCTTGAGGATCACGTGGTTGGGCGGCGTGACGCTGATCGGCTCCCCGTTCCAGAGGGTCAGGGTGCAGAGGTCCTGCTCCTTGAGCCACTTCTTCGCCTCGCCCACCGCGGCCTCGCCGGCGGCCACCTGCTCGAAGGTCTCGGGATGCATGAAGTGCCACTGGGTGCCGTCGGTGTAGAGGTACTGCATTTCCACGTCCAGCACGTCGGCCGCCTCTACGCTCTCGCCGGACTTGAAGGTCCGCTCCCAGACCCGGCCGGTCTTGAGGTTGCGCAGCTTGACGCGGTTGAACGCCTGTCCCTTGCCGGGCTTGACGAATTCGTTCTCGATGATGCTGCAGGGATCCCCGTCGATGATGACCTTCAATCCCCGCCGGAACTCGTTGGTGCTGTAGCTTGCCATCGATTCTCCGCTCTCGGGATAATGCCGGCTCGGCACGCGGCGAGGGGTGCGGGCCGGCCTGGAAAGACATGAAGAAACGGGCGCACATCATACCGCGAAGTGCCGGGCACGACCACGCCGACTGGCAACGCCAACTGGCGGAAGGATTCCGCGACGCGCGCAGCCTGCTCGCCTGGCTGGGTCTCCCTGCGCGCTGGGCGGACAGCGCGGCCGAGGCGGCGTTCCCGCTGCGCGTCCCCCTGGCCTATGCCCGGCGCATGCGTCGCCGGGATCCCGCGGACCCGCTCCTGCGCCAGGTCCTCCCGTGCGCACGGGAACGCGAACCTGCCCCGGGCTTCGTCGCCGACCCCCTCGAGGAACGCGGTGCCAACCCCCTGCCGGGCCTGCTCCACAAGTACGCGGGGCGCGCCCTGCTGGTGACCACCGGTGCCTGTGCCGTCCACTGCCGCTACTGTTTCCGCCGTCACTTTCCCTATGCCGAGCAGCGGCTCGACGGGGATCGGCTCGAGGCCCTGGTGCGCTGGCTGCAGGACCACCCGGAGATCCGGGAGGTGATCCTCAGCGGCGGTGATCCACTCACCCTCGCCAATGCCCGGCTCGCCCGGCTCCTCGCGCGCCTGGAGGCCCTGCCTTCCCTGGCCCGGTTGCGCATCCACACGCGCCTGCCCGTGGTCCTGCCGGACCGGGTGGATGACGGCCTGCTGGACCTGGCCCGGCACAGCCGCCTGCCCTGGGTACTCGTGATCCATGCCAACCATCCCCGGGAGATCGACGCGCACGTGATCGACGCCTGCCGGCGCCTGGACGCCGCCGGCGTGCGCCTGTTGAACCAGTCGGTGCTGCTCGCCGGCGTCAACGACGACGCCGAGACCCTGGCCGCGCTCTCCGAGCGCCTGTTCGACGCCCGCGTCCTGCCCTATTACCTGCACCTGCTCGACCCGGTCGCGGGGGCCGCACACTTCCGCGTCTCCACCCGCACCGCCCTGGCGATCCAGGCCCGGCTGCGTGCCCGGTTGCCGGGCTACCTCGTGCCCCGCCTGGTGCGGGAGACGCCCGGGGCCCCCGCCAAGGTGCCCCTGTCCCCCGTCGATAAAGATGTTCCTTCCCCGGACGAATAGAAAGGAGAGGATTTCACCAACGACCGGGGGGACAGGATTTCATGGAACCACGATCACCGGCCTCCGGGGCCGCCAGGGAAGGCACCTTCGACCCCCGGCCGGCCCGGGTACAGGCCTGGCTGGCCGGGTTGCCGCGCGCCAACATCGGTGAGACCACGCGCCGCCTCTTCCACGCCCTCCAGGATACCAACGCCCAGGCGATCCCGGCCGCGCAGCGGTTCGACCTGCTCGAACGCCTGCGCCCCGTGGTGCTCGAGATGCTGCAGGCACTGCAGCGGCACTACCTGGGTGCCCGCTTCCCCCTCCCGGAACGCAACCGCCGCGTCGCCGAGCTGGCCGGCTCGCTCTTGCATCAGCTGGCCCAGGCCTACCGCCGGGTGGTGGACGACGAGTGGCAGCGTCCCCGGCTGCTGCGCGACGGGCGCCGCCTGCAGGCCGCCGTCCACCGGGCCCTCGATGCCCTCTCGCTGTGCCTGCGCCAGAGCTACCTGGTCTATGCCCCGCCACCCCGCGGGATCTGGCGCGCCCTGCACGAGATCGCCACCTTCGCCCGGGAGCGGGGCCTGGACCGTCCACCCCAGTCCATCCCGCCCGGCGAGACCAGCGCACCGACCGCGCGGGACCTGTACAAGCAGACGTTGCTCTTCTCGCTGGCCTGCCCCTACCGCCTCCGCCAGGAAGAGATGCGCTGGCTCGAGGCCCGCCTGGCCCATTGCGCCCGGTTCGCCCGGCTCCTGGAACCCGGGGCCCCGGGTGCCGCGGACGCCCTGTTCGCGGTCCCGATCGACGGTGACGAGCCGCCGGGTTACCTGGACCTGCTCCGCCCGCTGCTCGCGCACCGCACCCACCTGCTGTTCGAGACCCGCGACCTGGTCGAGGCCTGCACGGGGATCGACCGGGAAGCGGCGGACCTGCCCGACCCGCCGGGCACCACCACCCTCACGCGCGCGCTGCTCGCCTGGGGCGCGATGCCCAGGCGCCGCTTCACCCGCCGGGATCTCGAGGCCGAGGTGGAGGTCACCCTGGGCCTCTCGGCCACCCATCACTACCTGCTCCGGGGACGGGAAGCGGACTGCCTGACCGAGGAGCCCGGTGTACGGTTCGAGATCGTCGATCCCGCGGAAGAGGCCCGCCGGCCGCGTGACGTCTGGGAACTGGCCGGCGTACCCACGCCCCACGAGGGCGATGCACTCCGGCCCCTGGACCTGACGGGCCTGCCGGGGGCCGTGTCCGAGGCGCCGGAGGACGGCAGCGGCACCGATACCGGTCAGGCGCGACCTCCCCACGCCGCCCCGCCCGTACTGCAGCGCTGGCGCCTGCGCGACATCAGCGCCGGCGGCATGCGCCTGTCGGCACAGGCGCAGACCCGTGCGCAGGTCGAGGTGGGCGAACTGGTGGGCATCCGCGAACCGGGGACGCGGCGACCGCACGCCCTGGGCCTGGGCGTGATCCGCTGGCTGAAATGCGACGGGAAAGCCGGCGTGGAGATCGGCATCGAGACCATCGCACCCCAAGCCGTGCCGGTAGGGGCACGGCCGGCGGACAGCGACAACGCCTACCTGCCCGGGCTGCTGCTGCCGGAACTGCCGGCGGTGCGCCAGCCGCCCACCCTGGTGCTCACCACCCTGCCCTTCCGCGTGGGCGACCGGATCGAAGTCTGCACCGGGCAGGACCATACCCGGGTCGAGCTGACCCGGTTGGTGGAAAACACGGGGCGCCATGCCCAGTACCGCTTCCGACCCTGCGAACGCCGGGGAGAGAAGGCCGAAGCCCCGGCGCAGGCCGACGCCTTCGACGACCTCTGGCAGGCGCTCTAGCAGCCCATCGGGTCTTTGTGCAGGCGGGCGAGCGGCCTGTCAGAAGATCTGGCGGAAGACGTCCGGGTAGTGCACCTCGCCCCCGCCCTCGAGCCCGCCCTCGACCAGTTCCATGGCCGTGACGGCGTCCTCCGGCAAGGGCAGGTTGGTCGTCAGACCCCATTCGGCGGCGGGGCGGAAACCGAACCGGCGGTAATAGTCCGGTTGCCCGGCGACCACGATGGCGCGGTAGCGCATGTCACGCGCCCGGTTGATGGCGGCCCGGATCAACGCCGAGCCGATGCCCCGGTGTGACTGCGAGGGCACCACGGACATGGGCCCCAGGGCCAGCAGGGTCCGTTCGCTGCCGTCGGGTCGGTGCAGGGTGACGGGAGAGAGCAGCAGGTGGCCCACGATGCGGCCGTTGATCTCGGCGACCAGGGAGAGGTCCCGGATGAACCCGGGGGACTCGCGGATGGCATCGACCAGGCGCGCCTCGGCCTCGCCCTCGAAGGCGCTCAGGTTGACCACGTCGATGGCCCGCACGTCCTCCGGCGTCTCGGCCCGTACCACCACTTCGTGCATGGCATCCTCCCGCTCGTTCCCGGCCCGCGTACATACTGGATCCTACCAGAGGCCACCGGCCGATCAAGACACGCGCACCGCCCCGGGCACAGGTAAATTTCCCGGGCGAGTGGACGCTAACCCGGACAGGACATCGCAAAGTGCGGTCCGCTCCCGCGGAAGGCGGGAGTGACCGGCGGTGCAGGGAGGTCACAGGGAAGGCACACCGTGATTCGGGAAGACCAGGACAGGATCCAACTGCTCGTCATCGAGGAATCCCCGAACGACGCCGAGGCGCTGGCCAACCTCTTCAAGCAGAGCGGACGGGTGGTGCGGCATCGCTACTGCGCCGATGCCGAGGGCCTGCGCGCGGCCCTGGAGCAGGGCGTGCCGGACCTGGTCCTGCTCTCCGAGGGGATCGAGGGCATGGACACCGCCCGGGTCGCCGGGCTGCTGCGCGATGCCGGGGCGGACGTGCCCCTCGTGGTCGTCGGTGTCGACAACGACGAGCGGCGGGTCATCGATGCCATGAGGCAAGGGGCCTGCGACCTGGTCAGCTTCGACTTCCCCGAGCACCTGCTCCTGGTCGCGGAACGCGAGCGCCGCCACCAGCGGACCGCGCGGGCCCATGCGGCACTCGAACAGCGCTACCGGGAGACCGAACGGCGTTGCCATGCACTGCTCGACAGTTCGCGGGACGCCATCGCCTACGTGCACGACGGCATGCACATCCATGCCAACCGGAGCTACCTGGAACTGTTCGGCTTCGACGACCCGGAGGAAATCGAGGGCCAGCCGATCATGGACCTGGTGGCCCCGGAGGACATGCCGAAGCTGAAGGCCTTCCTGCGCAGCCACGGCCGGCAGACCGAGTCGAGCGGAGCGCCCGCGACTCTCGAGCTCCACTGCATCAGCCCGGCCCGCGGCCCCTTCGAAGCCGTGATGGAATTCACGCCCGCCTCGATCGAGGGCGAGCCTTGTACCCAAGTGGTCATCCGCGACCGCACCGCGGACCCGGACCTGGCGGAGAAGGTGAAGTACCTGAGCAAGCAGGACATGCTCACCGGGCTCTACAACCGCCAGTATTTCATGGAAGAGCTCGAGCTGGCCGTCTCCGCCGCCCGCTCCGGGGACGGTCCGGGTGCGGTCCTCTACCTCGCCCCGGACGACTTCCGGGCCGTGCGCGATGCCGTCGGCATCGGCGGCAGCGACCTGGTCCTGCGCGAGCTGGCCGACCGGCTCCGCCGGCTGGTCCCCGAGTCCGCCACCCTGGCCCGGTTCGGGGACGCAGCCTTCACGCTGCTCGCCCCGGAACTGGACCGGGAGGCGGCCCGCCGCCTGGGCGAGGCATTGCGTGCGGCCGTCGCGGACGCCCTGTTCGAGGTCGAGGGCCGGGCCGTCACGCTCACGGCCAGCGTCGGCATCACCCCCATCGACGAACAGGCCCGGGACGCCCAGGAAGTCGTCTCCCGGGCCGACCTCGCCTGCGAAGTGGCGCGCCAGGAAGGCGGCGACCGGGTGCACCTCCATGACCCGCACACCGACGAGGCCCTGGGGCGGGAACGCGAGGACCACTGGCAGCAACTCACCGAGCAGGCACTCGCCGAGGACCGCTTCCGGCTCTTCTACCAGCCGATCGTGAACCTGCTGGGCGCACCGCGCGAGCAGTACGAGGTGCTGTTGCGCATGGAGGACGAGGACGGAGAAGAGATCCTCCCGGCGAAGTTCCTGCCCGTGGCCGAGGCCCACGGCCTGCTGCCCGACATCGACCGCTGGGTGGTGGACCACGCCCTGGCGACGCTGGCGCAGCGGCGCGCCGAGGGGTACGACACGGTCCTCTTCATCAAGATATCCGGCACCACGCTGGACGACGAGGACTTCCTGCCCTGGGTGGTCGAGCGCCTCCAGCAGCACGCGGTCAATCCCGAGGCCGTGGTCTTCGAGGTGGCCGAAAAGGAAGCCGGCGGGCACTTGAAAGGCGCAAAGCGTTTCCTCAAGGCCATGCGCGAACTGCACGTGGGCACGGCGCTCGAGCACTTCGGCGGCAGTCCCCAGTCCTTCCAGTTGCTCAAGCACCTGCCGGTGGATTTCCTCAAGATCGACGGGGCCTTCGTCCACAATCTCACGGCGGACGAAGACAACCAGGCGATGGTGAAGTCCATCTGCGAGATGGCGAAGTCCATGCACAAGAAGACCATCGCCGAGTTCGTGCAGGACGCGAGCAGCCTCACGCTGCTGTTCCAGTACGGCGTGGACTACATCCAGGGGTACTTCCTCCAGGCCCCGCACCCGGCCATGGACTACGACTTCTCCGAGGAATCGCTCTGATCGGACGGTACCGGTCCGCGCGGACAGGGCCGGGCTGCGCGCGCACGGCCTCTGCCCGCCTCCCACTCGGACAGCGGGAGCCGGTCACCGTACCACGTGCCGCGGGCCGGCGACGACGATGCTCAGCGCCCGAACCAGCCGCCGAAGAGCCCGTGCCGGGCGGCCTCCTTCTCCAGCAGCCGGGCGATGCGCGTATGGCCGGCGCCACGGGCCAGTTCCACGGCGCGCTTGTGCTGGCGGTTGCGCAGGTTGGGATTGGCCCCGGCCGCCAGGAGCCGCCGGACCACCGCTTCCCGCCCCTGCAAGGCTGCGACCATGAGCGCGGTCTCCCCCCCCGCGCCGCGGGCATCGATCTGCGCCCCGGCGGCGAGGAGGCGCTCGATCAACGCCGACTGTCCTCGACCGGCAGCCAGCATGAGCGGCGTGGTGCCGTCCGCGCCCAGGGCGTTCACCGAGGCACCGGCCGCGAGCAGGCGGGCCACGGTGGGCTCGGAGCCCGCCATCACGGCCCGGTGCAACGGCCGGTCGCCGCGACGATCCGGGCGGTCCGCATCCGCTCCCTTGCGCAGCAGGGCGGCGACCAGCTCGGGACGGCCACAGTCGGCGGCGTACCAGACCGGTGTGCGCCCGGCGCGGTCGTGATGGTCCCCGAGGGGGCGCCGCAACCGGTCGAGCATGGCCCGAACCAGTGCCGTGTCGCAGCGACGCGCTGCGATCAGGAGCGGGCTCTCCCCGTCCCGGTTGCGGCGCAGGACGCCGGCCGCGTGCGCGAGCAATTCTTCCGCCACGCCCCGCGCCCCCTCGCGGGCCGCGAGGTGCAAGGGCGTATCGCCCTTGCCATCCACCGCCCCGACCCGGGCACCGGCCTCGAGCAGACGGCGCACGACCTGCCGATGGCCGGCACGGGTGGCCAGGTGCAGGGCGGTCCGGCCCGCGCGGTCCCGGTGGTGGACGTCCGCACCGGCCGCGAGCAAACGCGCCACGATCGCCAGGTGGCCCTGCTCCGCGGCCCGCATCAGGGGCGTGGCCCCGCTGGGATCCGTGACGTCGGGCCGGGCACCCTGGCGCAGCAACAGGTCGACCACCTCGCGCTCGCCGCGTGCCGCCGCCACCGCGAGGGGGCTCCAGCCCCGGTAGGCCTTGCCGGCCGCACGCGGACGCTGCACCAGCGCCTCGGCCAGCCGCTTGCGGAAGGCATGGCGCACCGCACGCGCCGGGGGGCGCCCCGAGCGTGCACCCGCCCGGCGCAGGCGTTGCACGAGTCGCTCGTCGTGGCGCAGGCGGGCCAGGTCCAGGGCGGTGCGCCCGGCACGACTGCGGGCATTGACCTCTGCGCCGGCCTGCAACAGCAACTCGACCAGTTCGGGCCGCCCGCGCTCGACGGCCACCATCAGCGGCGTGATCCCCTGGACCCCGGCACGCGAAGGCGAGGCGCCGGCGGCGAGCAGGGCCCGGACACAGGCCGCGCAATCGCGCCGCAGGGCCAGGATCAGGGGAGTATCGCCCCGCCGGTCACGCACGTCCGGGCGGGCATGCCGGTCGAGCAGCCAGCGCACCGCCCCGGCCCGGCCGGCCTCGGCCGCCTCCATGAGCAGGGTTCGGCCGTGGGCATCGGGCAGTTCCAGACCGGCCTGCGGGCGTTGGGCGTGAAGCACCTCCAGTTCGTGCAGATCGCCCGCGCGGGCCGCGGCATGCATGCGTGCCTGCCACACCTCCTGCGGCAAGCCGACCGTTTCCTCGCCTCCGCCCTTCCCCTTCCGGGCCGCCCGGGCTCGTGCCCGCCACGCGCGTGCCGCGTCCGGGTCACGGGGCACGCCGCGGCCCTGTTCGAGCATGCGTGCCAGCGCCCGCATGGCGGGCACGTACCCGGCCTGGGCGGACCGCTCGAGCCAATGGGCGGCCTGGCGCGGATCGCGGGGTACGCCGCGCCCGCTGCGATAGAGGCCGGCCAGGTCGAACTGGGCCACCGGGTCGCCTGCCTCTGCGGCCGCGCGCAACAGGCGGGCGGCACGGTGGTAGTCCCGCAGGCGAATGGCGGCCCGGGCCTGCGCCACGCGGGGATCCTGGGCCTGCTCCAGGGCACGGGCGGGCAGGAGCAGCGTGCACAGCATCAGCAGGAACAGCGCACGGCCGGTGAAGCGCATCCGCGCCGGCCCTCCGCGTGCGCCGCGCCCCCCAAGGTCCGGCAGGCTGCTAAGGCGTTCCATATTTCGTCTCGACCTCGATTCCGATCGACTTCAGGAAGGCGGTGGGCAGGATACCGCCGGCACAGACGATCACGGCGTCGTTGGGCAGGCGGATGGTCTCGCCCTGTCGCTCGAGCACCACTTCCGTGGGCAGAATCTCCTTCACGTTGGAATGGAAGAGCACGCGCACCCGGCCGGCTGCCTCGGCCGCCTCGATCCGTTGGCGGTTCTTGGGCTTGGCGCGGCTGAAGGCCCCGCTGCGGTAGGAGAGGGTGACCGTGGTCCCCTCCTGCTCGCCCACGGCGAGCGCGGCCTCCAGTGCGCTGTCGCCTCCGCCCACCACCAGCACGTGCTGTCCCCGGTACTGTTCCGGGTCGATCAGGCGGTAGACGACCTTGCTCTGGTCCTCGCCGGGGACACCGAGCTTGCGCGGCGTCCCCCGGCGCCCGATCGCCAGCAACACGTTCGCAGCCCGGTACTCGCCCCGGGTGGTGCGGATACGAAAACATTCGCCCGCGCTCTCGATGGCCTCCACGCGCTCTTTCTCCTGCACCTTCAGGCCGGTACGCCGGATGACGTCCTCCCAGAAGGCCATGAGCGTCTCCTTGCTGGTTTCCCGGAAGGCCATCTTGCCCACGATCGGCAGCCGGGCCGGCGCCGTCATCACCAGCTTGCCCCGCGGGAAATGGCTCACCGTGCCGCCCACCGTCTCCTGGTCGACGGTGACGAAGCGCAGTTTCTTCTCCAGCGCTCCGAGCGAGGCGGCCAGACCGGCTGGCCCGGCACCCACGATCATCAGGTCCAGGACCTCGCCGCCACCGCGGCGCCCGTTGGCGGCGATCGCCTCCAGGGCCTGCCGGCCCTGCTCCACCGCGTTGCGGATCAGGCCCATGCCGCCCAGCTCGCCGGCGATGTAGATCCCCGGCACGTTGGTCTGGAAGTCCGGTCCCACGTGCGGAATGTCCACCCCCCGCTGCTCGGAACCGAACACCAGCACGATGGCCCCCATGGGACAAGCCGTGCGGCAGGCCCCGTGCCCGATGCAATGGCTGGGGTCGACGAGCTGTGCCTTGCGTTCGATGAGCCCGAGCACCCGGCCTTCCGGGCAGGCGGCCACGCACGAGCCGCATCCGATGCACTTGGCGGGATCGATCTTCGGGTGCAAAGTGGCCGGTTCCCCAATACCGGCCTGGCGGGTCTCTTCGAGGCTCTCGCGCGCCCGGCGCTCGTGGCGGCGGTGGAACCAGGCATAGGCACTCATGAAAACCAGCGCGCCGCCGCCATAGAGACCGATCACTGTCGCATCCATGGAGTCCTTACCTTCCTGTCCCGCTCTCCGCAGGGGGCGCTGGGAGTTCCATCGGCCGGGAGCAGGGCAACTGTAAGGCCACGCGATGCGTGAACCGTGAACTTGATCACAATTTTGGAGTATATTTCCCAAATATAGTGCCGATCTATCCTGGCAGTCGTGTCCCACTGCCGAAAGAGCGTACGAGGAAGCGCGCCATGCCCAGACTAGCCACCGTCCCCGATCTGCCCGGTGCGGCCACCGCCGAGGGGGTCGCACCCCGGCGACCGACCCGGACCCGCCCGGTGACCGGTACCGCCACCGGCCGCCGCGGGCGTGCCCGCTCTCTGCTGGCCCTGGCCGGCCATGCCCTGCTGGTCGCGGCCCTGGTGCGCGGCTGGCAGTTGCGCGAGGCCTTCCCGTTCACGGCCGAGCACGGGATCGGCTATGCCCTGGGTATCCTGGGCGGCAGCATGATGCTGCTGCTCCTGGTCTATCCCCTGCGCAAGCGGCTCCCGCGCCTGCGTTTCCTCGGCCCCGTGCCCTTCTGGTTCCGGCTGCACATGCTCTTCGGGTTGCTCGGGCCGCTGTGCATCCTCTACCACGCCGGCTTCCACCTGGGGTCGACCAATGCCAACGCCGCGCTCTTCTGCATGCTCACGGTGGCGACCAGCGGCCTGGTGGGCCGGTACCTCTACACCCGGATCCACCTGGGCCTGTACGGGCGCCGGGCCACGGCGGCGGCCCTGCGCAAGCAGATCCAGACGATGCAGGAGCAGCTGGCCGCCTCGTCGTCGGAGGGCGCGGAGGCGGGAAAGGAGGTTCTGGCCGCCCTCCAGGCGCTGGAGACCCGGATCCTCCGAGAGGGCATGCCCGGTTCCCGGGTGCTCGCCTTCCTGCTCCCGCCGCTGAGCCGTTACCTGCTCTACCGGCAGGTGATGGCCCTGCTGGCCCCCGTGCACCCGGCCGGTACGCAGGCCGTGGAGGTCCGGCGGCTCGCCCGCCAGATGAGCCGGACCTTCCTGCAGCTCTCGCAGTTGCGCCCGTTCGAGCGCCTGTTCTCGCTCTGGCACCTGCTGCACCTGCCGCTGTTCCTGCTCATGGTGGTCTCGGGCATCGTCCATGTCGTCTTCGTTCACATGTACTGAACGCCCATGCGCGGTGCCTTACTCCTCGGATCGGTCATGGCCATGTTCCTCGCCTCCCTCGTCCCGGCCCACGCCTCGACCCTGGAGCGGCTGATGATGCCCGGACCGGTCATCGCAGGCCATGCCAAGGTCGAACAGCAATGCAAGAAGTGCCACCGCGCCTTCCGCAAGCGCCGGCAGTCGGACCTGTGCCTGAAGTGCCACGACAAGGTCGCCGCGGACATCCGCGGCCACCGGGGCTGGCACGGACGGGACCGGGCTGCCGCCGTCCGGGAATGCCGTACCTGCCACGCCGACCACCTGGGGAGGAAGGCAAAGATCGTGAGCCTGGACCGTTCGACCTTCGATCACGACGAGACCGACTTTCCGCTGCACGGTGCACACCAGTCGGTCGCTTGTGAGCACTGCCACGAGCGGGGCAAGAAATACCGGGAGGCACCGCACGCCTGCAAGGCCTGCCACGCCGAAGACAGCCCGCACGGCCGGGCATTCGACACGGCCTGCCGACGCTGCCACACGGAAACGACCTGGCACCGGGTCCGCTTCGACCACGGCAAGACCGACTTCCCGCTCGAGGGCAAGCACGCCCGGGCCGCCTGCAATGCCTGTCACCCCGACAACCGCTTTCCGAAGATCCCCACCCGTTGCGTGAGCTGCCACCGCATCGACGACGCTCATGCGGGCCAATACGGTACCCGGTGCGGTAAATGTCACGACGCCCGTTCCTGGAAGAAGGCCCGCTTCGACCACGGCAAGACCGACTTCCCGCTGCGCGGCGCGCACCGCCGGGTGACCTGCGAGGCTTGCCACACACCGCAACGCAAGCGCCTGAAGATCGACACGGCCTGCGTGAGCTGCCACCGCAAGGAAGACATCCACCTGGGGGCCTACGGCAAGCGCTGCGCACGCTGCCATGACGAGCGTGGCTGGAGCCGGCATCGGGCGTTCGATCACGACGGGAAGACGAAATTCCCCCTGCGCGGGGCGCACCGCAAGGTCGCCTGCGCCCTGTGTCACAAGGGCAAGCTCACGGAAGCCGCCCGCCGGGGAGACTGCCACGCCTGCCATGGGGCGGACGACGTACATCAGGGCAAGCTGGGCCGGCAATGCGGTCGGTGCCACAACCCGCGCGGCTGGCACCAGGACGTCGTCTTCGAACACGACCTGACCGCGTTTCCCCTCATCGGGCTCCATGCCGTCGCCCCCTGCGAGGCCTGCCACGGCGATGCCGGTTACGGGCATACGCCCGAGCAATGCGCCGACTGCCACGGCGGGGACGATTTCCACGAGGGGCATCTTCCCAAGGACTGCGATCACTGCCACACGCCCAACGGCTGGCGGCTTTGGCGTTTCGACCACGACACCCAGACCGATTTCAAGCTCGACGGCGCCCATGCCGATCTGGCCTGTGGCGACTGTCACAAGACGCGGTTCCGCAAGCGCACCTCCCCGCGTCCTTGTGACGCATGCCATAGAAGCGACGACGTCCATGAAGGACGATTCGGTCGCGACTGCGCCAAGTGTCACACGACCAGAGCGTTCAACGATCCGGAGTTGTTCCGATGAACACGAAAGCAACGCATACCCTGCTCGGCCCCGTTCTGTTCGTCCTCGGCCTGTTGCTGCTGGCCTCGACCACCTCGGGCCTCGCCGCCGGACACCCCGGATCACGATCTCACCGTGGTTTCAACCACATGCAGACGGGCTTTGCGCTGGAAGGCGCCCACCGGCGCATTCGCTGCGAGAGCTGCCACAGCAACGGCATCTTCCGCGGGACGCCGAAGCGCTGCGTGGACTGCCACGACAGCCCGGGCCGGGCGGCCACCCAGGTACCCCGTTCCCACATCGCAACCAGCGGCAACTGCGAAGCCTGCCACAACGCCACCCGGTGGACGCCGGTCGAGAAGGTCGACCACGCCGACGTGATGGGGAACTGCAGTACCTGCCACAACGGCCGGATCGCCGCCGGTAAGCCGCACGGGCATCCCCAGACCCATGCCGAATGCAACCAGTGTCACAACACGCACAATTTCACGCGGGTACACTTCGACCACAGCGGCGTGACCGGCAACTGCGCCTCCTGCCACAACGGCCGCATGGCACGTGGCAAGCCGGCCAACCACATCCCCAC
>RFHK01000001.1 GCA_003695825.1 Gammaproteobacteria bacterium
ATCAGCGGCGCCAGGGCCCGGCCGTGCGTGCCGGTGCCGTGTTCGGGGCGGCCTCCCCGGGGAAGAGCAGCGGAGCGAGTTCCTTCAATGCCCGGCGGTAGACGCCGCGCTTGAAAGAGACCACCTCCCGGGCCGGGCGCCAGTAGTCCACCCAGCGCCAGCAGTCGAACTCGGGGTGATCCGTGCAGTCCAGGCGCACGTCCGATTCCTCGCCGAGGAAGCGCAGCAGGAACCAGACCTGCTTCTGGCCGATGCACACCGGGCGGCAGTGGCGGCGGATGTAGCGGGGCGGGAGCCGGTAGCGCAACCAGCCGCGCGTGGCCCCCAGGACCTCCACGTGGTGGGGGTGCAGCCCGATCTCCTCGTACAGCTCCCGGTACAGGGCCTCCTGCGGCGTCTCGTCGGTGCGTATCCCTCCCTGGGGAAACTGCCAGGCCTGTTCCCCGATGCGACGCGCCCAGAGCACCCGGCCCTCGCGGTTGCTCAGGATGATGCCCACGTTGGGGCGAAACCCGTCGGCGTCGATCACGCGCGCACCTCTGAATGCTGCTCCCTTGCCACCCGCCGCACCCGGCGATCGATTTCCGTTTTACCA
This sequence comes from Gammaproteobacteria bacterium, assembly GCA_003695825.1. Taxonomy (GTDB): domain Bacteria; phylum Pseudomonadota; class Gammaproteobacteria; order Thiohalobacterales; family Thiohalobacteraceae; genus J048. Next base: position 596 of record RFHK01000001.1, read on the forward strand.
CGCAGGGCCTTCGACTGGCAAATCAGACTCCGGTAAACTAATGAAGCATCGAAAGAAATGGCATGCACCATGGCGCTGGCCCTGTTCGATCTCGACAACACCCTGCTGGCCGACGACAGCGACTACCTGTGGGGCGAATTCCTGGTCGAGCAGGGCCTGGTCGACGGTGACTGGTACGCCCGCGAGAACGCCCGTTTCTACGAGGACTACCGCCAGGGCCGCCTCGACATCGACGCCTTCCTGCGCTTCTCCCTGCGCCCGCTCGCCGAACACCCCACCGAGCGGCTGCTTGCCCTGCGGGACCAATTCCTGCGCGAGAAGATCCTGCCGGTCATCCCTCCCGCCGCCCGTCGCCTGCTCGCCCGCCACGCCGCGGCAGGCGACACCCGGGTCATCGTCACCGCGACCAATGCCTTCGTCACCCGTCCCATCGCCGACGCCCTGGGCGTCGAACACCTCATCGCCACCGAGCCCGAGTGCATCGACGGGCGCTACACCGGCCGGGTGCAGGGCATCCCCTGCTTCCGGGAGGGGAAGGTGCGACGCCTGGAAGCCTGGCTCGCCGAGACCGGGCACACCCTGGAGGGCAGCTGGTTCTACAGCGACTCGCACAACGACCTTCCCCTGCTGGAGCGGGTCGACCGTCCGGTGGCGGTGGATCCCGACGACCGCCTGCGCGCCGTCGCCGCCGAGCGCGGCTGGCCGGTGATCAGCCTGCGCGAATGATCGGGACGATGCGTGCCATGGCACAACGACGAGACCTGGCCGGCCGCCGGCGCCCGGTCGGGCTCCTCGCGGCGCTGGCCGGCCTGTGGCTGGTGGCGGGGGCGCTCGCACTCGGCCTGGGCAGCCACGACCTGGGCCTCGCGGAATGGCGCGAGGCCTTCGCGCGGCCCGACAGCCTGCCCGGCCGCATCCTCTTCGACCTGCGCCTGCCGCGCGCCCTGGCCGGGGCGGTCACCGGCGGCGGACTCGCCTTCGCCGGGGCCCTGTTGCAGGTCCTGCTGCGCAATCCCTTGGCCGATCCCTACATCCTGGGCAGCTCGGGCGGCGCGGCCCTGGGCCGTCTCGCCGCCCTGGGACTCGGGCTCGGGGGCCCCGCCGTCGCCCTGGGGGGACTGGCCGGCGCCCTGGGGAGCATCCTGCTGGTGTTGCTGCTGGCCCGCGGGCCGGGCGATCCCCTGCGCCTGTTGCTCACCGGGGTGGTGCTCTCGGCCGGCTGGGGGGCGGGCATCGCCTTCCTGCTCGCCATGGCACCGGATGCCTCCGTGCGCAGCCTGCTGTTCTGGCTCATGGGCGACCTCTCCCTCACGGAAGGCCCCTCGCCCGGCGCCCTCGCCCTGCTTCCCGGCTGCCTCATGGCCGGGGCGCTGGTGGCCCGCCCGGCCGACCTGCTGCTGCGCGGCCCCCACCTCGCCCATGCGCTCGGCGTGGCGGTGCGCCCCCTCGCCTGGAGCCTGGTGGCCCTGGCCGCACTACCCATCGCCGTGGCCGTCTCGCTCGCGGGCAGCCTGGGATTCGTGGGCCTGATCACGCCACACCTGCTGCGCCTGGCCGGCCTGCGCGAACACCGCTGGCTGCTGCCGGGCTGCCTGCTCGCCGGCGGTGCCCTGGTGATGCTCGCCGATACGGCCGCCCGCACCCTCTTCGCGCCGCGCGAACTCCCCGTGGGTGCCTTCATGGCCCTGCTCGGCGTGCCGCTCATGCTCTGGCTGCTGCGAAGGCGAGACCGGTCATGACCCTGCTCACCACGGAGGCCCTGACCCTGGAGGTCGACGGGCGCCGGCTCGTCGAGGGGCTCGCGCTGGCCATCCGTCCCGGGGAACGCTGGTGCGTGCTCGGCAACAACGGGACGGGCAAGACGCGCCTGCTCGAGACCCTCCTGGGACTCCATCCTCCCGCCGCCGGGGCGGTGCATCTCGACGGCCGGGCGCTCTCCGCCTGGCCCGCCCGTGCCCGGGCCCGGCGCATCGGGCTGCTCGCCCAGCACGAGGAAGACCCCTTTCCGCTCACCGTGGAGGAGGCCGTGCGCCAGGGGGGGCACCCCTGGCGCCGGGATGCCCTGGGCCTCGCCCCGCTCCCCGACGCCGTGGCCGAGCGCATCGAGGCGGCCGTGGCCGCGCTGGAACTCGCCCCCCTGCGGGGCCGTAACGTCCAGACCCTCTCGGGCGGCGAGCGTCGCCGGGTGGCCGCCGCCACCCTGCTGGTCCAGGCGCCGCGCCTGTTCCTGCTCGACGAGCCGACCAACCACCTCGACCTGCGCCACCGCCCCGGCCTGCTGCGCCCTTTCCTCGAGGCCACCGGGCGGGGCCACGCCCTGGTGCTGGTGACCCATGCCCTCGAGCTCGTCGAGCAAGTGGCGACCCATGTCCTCTTCCTGTACGGCGACGGCCGCTGGCGAGCGGGCGTACCCGAACAGCTGCTCACGCGCACCGCCCTCGAGGCCCTCTACGGGGTGCGCCTGGAGGCCTGCCGCACCCCGCAGGGGCGGCGCCTGTGGTACGTGCCGGACGAGGTTGGACTCAGGCCCGAATGATCCCGTGGCGGATGGCGAAGAGCGCAAGCTGGGCCCCGTTGCTCACGCCCAGCTTGTGCATGATGCGCGTCTTGTGCACCCCCACGGTATTGACGCTGATGTTGAGCAGGTTGGCCACCTCGGCGGTGGAATGCCCCCGGGCGAGCAACTGGAAAATCTCGAACTCGCGCAGGGTGAGCTGGCGGATGCGGCGATTCCCCTTGCCCGAACCCTCGCCCTGGGGCGTGACCCAGTCCTGGGGCGAGGCACAGCAACCGGCCCGCAACACCCCCTCGATGATCCGCTCGGGATCCTCGCCCTTGGTGAGGTACCCGTTGGCGCCCGCCTGGCGGGCCCGTTCCCGGAAGGCCTCCTGGTCGTGGGCGGAGAACACCAGGATGCGCGCCTCGGGATCGAAACGGCGGATGCGTCGGATGGTCTCGAAGCCGCTGATACCGGGCATGACCAGGTCCAGTACCACCACGTCCGGGCGTACGTCCTTGTAGGTCTGGTAGGCCGCCTCACCGTCGCCCACCTCGGCCACCACGCGGATGCGGCCGGAGGACTCCAGGCACTCGCGCAGCCCCTTGCGGACCACGGGATGGTCGTCGGCGAGCAGGGCCCCGAGCGGGTCGGTGCGGCGTGCGGCTGCGGTTCTCATCGTTCTCCCCACCCTGTTCCGGAGCGGCCTGCGGCCGGCCGGACATCCGACGATCGCGGGGGACAGCAGGATGGCAGACGAGCCGCACACCGGCGATCCCGACTGTCATCCCTGACCTCCGTCACCGTCCCTTGCGTTGCCCGGTATGACCTTCAGCGCCGGTAGTAAGGAAGCCTAGACGACAGGGAAAGGCATGCAACCATGACCTTGCATGAAACAGGGTTTCTCGCCGGGAACTCCCGCACGGTGCCCATCGTTGCCTGTCCCTGCCCAAGGTGGAAACAACCCGACCTCTTCCCCCTCCGGATACAGGTTCAGCATCCCTTCGTGGACGGCCTGAAGCCTATAAGAGCCTTTGCGGCATGGAAATAACGGCACGGACTATTTTTCCCAAGAACACTCTCGACTATTCCCACACTCTATATATGAAAAATAACGCCTTTTATTATCAAGTTCTAATAGAGGGGGTCGATAGACTCACGGCAAGGCTGTCACCTGCACAGTCCATCCGTCGTCCGAGGGAGGCCGTCATGTCTGCATGGAAGAACCGCAATCCCTTCCGATCCCTGTCCCTGCGCCACCGGGTCCTGCTCCTGAACCTGGTGCTCTTCGTCTTCGGCGCCCTGGCGGTGGGCATCATCCAGCTCTCGACCCACTCGTCCGCCGCGGCCATCAACGTCGCGGGGCGCCAGCGCATGCTGAGCCAGCGCGTGGCCAAGGAAGCCCTGCTGGCGGCCCAGGGCATGGAAACCCGCGCCACGCTGGAGAAGACGATCCGGTTGTTCGAGTCCTCGCATCGAAGCCTGCTCGAAGGCGATGCCGCGCGCGGCATCCAGGCCGTGCGCGATGCCCGGGCGCTCGAACTGCTGCACGAAGTGGAACGCCTCTGGCGGCGCTACCGCCGCGCGATCGAGGCCTACGTGGCCCATCCCGAGCCGGCACTGCTGCATGAGATCCACGATCTCTCGCCGCAGGTGCTCTCGACCATGAACGCGGCCGTCGGGCGCATGGAAGCCATCGCCCGCCAGGACACCTATGCGCAGGCCCATCGCGCCCAGGCCCTCATCGGCGGCATCCTCGGGCTCGCCCTCCTGCTGCTCCTGGTCAACCTTGGCATGTTGCGCCACCTCGCCGGTGTGCGTGACGCCATGGCCCACGTGGAACGGACCTCGGACCTCGACTCGCGCCTGCCGGTCCGCGGGCACGACGAGCTCTCCCAGCTCGCGGCCTCCTACAACCGGCTCATGGCGCGATTCCGGGAGATGCTCACCGGCGTGCTGCGCGAGGCCCTGCAGGCGGGCACCGACGCCGCGCGCATGAACCACGCCGGGGAACGCATGCTCGCCGGCGTCGCCCGCCAGCAACAGGAGATCGAGCAGCTCTCCAGCGCGACCAGCGAGATGGCCGCGAGCATCCAGGAGGCCGCCCGCAACGTCCAGCAGGCCGCCGAGGCCGCCGGCGAGGCCGCCCAGGAGACACGCCACGGCCAGGAGACCATGTCCCATGCGCTGGCCACCATCCGCAAGCTCAAGGCCCAGGTGGACCAGGCCATGGAGGTGATCGGCGAACTCGACAGCCACAGTCGTGAGATCGGCCAGATCCTGGAGGTGATCAGCAACATCGCGGAGCAGACCAACCTGCTGGCGCTCAACGCCGCCATCGAGGCCGCCCGGGCCGGCGAGCACGGCCGGGGGTTCGCCGTGGTCGCGGACGAAGTGCGCATGCTCGCCAACCGGACCCAGTCCTCCACGCGCCAGATCGAAGAGATCATCGACAAGGTCAGGAAGAGCGTCGGGGCCACGGTCCGGGCCATGGAAGCGGCACAGCGGGAGGCCGATACCGGCAGCGAGCAGACCACCGGGGCCGATGCCGCGCTGCGGCGCATCCACGAGGCGGTCGAGACCATCACCCGCACCAGCCTGCAGGCCGCCGCGGCGGCCGAAGAGCAGGCCAGCGTCACCGAGGAGATCAACCGCAACGTGCACGCCATCGCCGAGGTGGCGGAGACCTCCACCCGCATGGCCCAGGAGACGCTGGATGCGACGCGCAACATCAGCCGGCGCGTGGAAGGCCTGCAGGAGCAGGCGGAACGTTTCCGCATCCAGGACGACGTGCTCGAGATCGAACAGGCCAAGGGCGCTCACCTGGGCTGGCGCACCCGGCTGAGCGCCTTCCTGGACGGGCGGCGCAC